>CAMWUY010000090.1 GCA_947177615.1 uncultured Porphyromonadaceae bacterium | reverse complement strand
TTCAACTTTGGCGGTAATGCCGTCAAGGTGCCCGGTCTGGATGGCTCAGGCAAGCTGGGCAAGAGCGAGGGGAACTGTATCTATCTGATAGATGATGAGAAGACACTCCGCAAGAAGGTGATGCGCGCTGTGACCGATGAAGGGCCTCAGGCACCCAACCAGATACCATCCGAACCGGTACAGAATCTATTCACGCTAATGGACCTGGTGAGCGAGCCGGAGGTTGTACAGCATTATCGCGACGCCTACGCAGATATGTCTATCCGATATGGTGATATGAAGAAACAGCTGGCCGAGGATATCCTCAAGGTCACCCTCCCCATCCGTGAGCGTATACTTGACATCCGCGATAACGACGAGTATCTCTCCAAGGTAGTCAAGGAGGGCGCCGAACGCGCACGCGCCAAGGCTGCCGACACTCTGAGGGATGTACGTCAGATCATGGGTATACGTGCCATATAATAACCGGATTACATACTGATCGCAGACTGATAATGTAACCTCAGCACTTTGGACACTTTTGTGAAGACAAGATATCTGATGCTCAGCATGATCCTCATCCTGTCATTATCGCTCATGATGATGACGGGATGCTCATATAATAATCATGATGACTCACGTCCGACGATCGCAGTAAGCTACGGTGCCCAGGCATGGTTGTTGCGCAACATTGCCGGAGACCTCGTCAAGGTGGTTGAGTTGCTCCCCCCGGGTGCGGATCCCGAGATATTTGATCCTACCATATCTACACTCAAGGATACGCAGCATAGCCGATATTATCTCACTATGTCCACACCGGGATTTGAACAACGCCTGATTGAGATGATTAAGGAGAACTTTCCTCATGTTCAGGTGTGTGATGTCACCTCGGGCATCGAACTGATATCCGGCACACATGAACATCCGGCAGGATATACGGCAGATTCTCATATTGAGGATCATGGTCATGAGAAGGGTGCCGGACATCATCATGACATGGATCCTCATCTGTTGAGCTCGGTCAGAAATGCCGGAATCATCTCCGACAATATGCTCGCTGTCCTGTGTGAAATGGATCCTGATAATGCCGCCTCATATAAAGCTAATCATGCTGTGCTCACGGCACGTCTTGACTCTCTGGATCTTGCTATCGCAGCGGGGGTCAAGAACGGTGAGCGTGACCGTAAGAGCAAAACTTACATTGTCATGCATCCGATGCTCTCATATCCGGCACGTGATTACGGATTGCGTCAGGTTGCTCTCGAAGAGTCGGGCAAGGAGGCATCTCCACGCTATCTGAAAGAGAGTATAGAGTATGCACGTGAAGCCAACCCCTTCGCATTCTTTATAGAGCGCGGCCACAAGGCTCCGCAGATGACAGAGATCGCCCGACATCTTGATATTCCCCTATATGAGATATATCTCACCGGCGATGACTGGTTTGAGAATATGAAACAGTTAGGCAGTCACCTCGCCGATCCTTAGTATCATGTTGTCACTGAGCTACAATAGCTCTGTAATACATTAACTTTCTCCATCTGCATACACTACCAATTATATTATCCTCGGGACCATGAGCGAATCATGTCAACATACTGATCAATCTACACCTCCGATACTGATAGAGTTGCGGGATGTCAATATGCGTTTTGATAATGTCACTACGCTTTCGGACATTAATTTGCAATTGCGTCGGGGTGATTTTTTGGCTATCAGCGGACCGAACGGAGGTGGCAAGACAACTCTACTGCGCATCATGCTGCGACTGCTGAAGCCCACCTCCGGCACCGTGACATATTACGATTCTGAAGGTACGGACAAGACGCTGAGGATAGGCTATCTCCCACAGAAGAGCATGATCGACACCAAATTTCCGATTACCGTCCGCGAGACGGTAATGTCGGGATTGGTGACCGGATTTTGGGGACGTTTGCCCCGTGACAGCCGCGAGCAATATGAGCGGGTTGTCGATATATGCGGTATCAGTCAGATACCTGACATTCCTGTAGGTGTCCTATCCGGCGGACAGCTGCAACGCACACTATTGGCACGGGCTATCATATCACGACCGGAAGTATTGGTGCTTGATGAACCGTTATCATACGTAGACAAACAATTTGAACGCCAGTTATATTCTATCATTGAGGAGATTGCCAAGACTACGACCATCGTATTGGTGAGCCATGAGATGTCGGTCATCTCCGGCATGGCTAACCGTCACGTCATTATCGATCACCGGCTCTACGAATGTCACGCTCATCATCATTATCACCCCGGTGATTGCGACCGATAATAACGACATTTTCATTTACATACAACAGTCAATTATACCTGATATAAAAGATGATACTCAATTGGATCTGGATATCCTTTCTGATCATAGCGTTTCTTATAGCCGCCGGACGCACTATCATGTATGGTGACCTGGCTATCTGGGGCGACATCATGAATAGCAGTTTCACTCAGGCAGCCTTTGCATTTGAGGTTAGCCTTGGTCTGACCGGTGTCCTGACCTTATGGCTTGGCATTATGAAGATAGGTGAGCGCGGAGGAGTTGTGGAAGCGATGGGACGTCTTATATCCCCCTTCTTCTCCCGGCTCTTTCCCGGCATACCTAAGGGGCATCCAGCCATGGGCGCTATCTTTATGAATATATCAGCCAATATGTTAGGTCTGGACAATGCAGCCACACCTATGGGATTGCGCGCCATGCAGGAGATGCAGTCTCTCAACAAGCATAAGGACACCGCCACCGATGCCATGATAATGTTCCTGGTGCTCAACAGCTCCGGCTTATGCCTGATACCGGTCTCTATCATGATGTATCGGGCGCAGGGTGGAGCCTCCAATCCCACCGACATCTTTATCCCCATCCTCTTGGCTACCGCCATTGCAACACTTGTAGGCCTTATCGCCTTGTGCATCAAGCAACGTATCCGCATGGATCGTGTGATATGGTTGTGGTTGCTCGGTATAGCTGCGATTGTGGGCACCGTGGCATGGTTTTTCATGTCATTGCCGGCCGATAAGGTAGAACTCTACAGCACGTTTGGTGCCAACTTCATCCTATTCAGTGTCATCATAGCCTTCCTGACAGCCGGCATACGCAAAAAGATAAATGTCTATGACACATTTATCGAGGGTGCGAAGGAGGGTTTCAGGACTGCGGTGATGATCATACCCTATCTCGTCGCTATACTTGTGGCTATAGGTATGTTCCGTGCCAGTGGTGCACTGGATATCTTCACCGGCTGGGTGGAGTCATTTGTCAACTTCCTGGGATTTGACAGCCGCTGGGTTGGTGCGCTGCCGACAATGCTTATGAAACCCTTGAGCGGCAGTGGCTCGTGCGCCATGATGCTTGACGTGATGCAAGCGAATGGAGCCGACGCATTCGTCAGTCGCCTGTCGGCAGCTGTACGCGGCAGTACGGATACCACCTTCTATATATTAGCCGTATATTTCGGCAGTGTAGGCGTGATGAAGACCCGATATGCAGCCGGATATGCCCTCTTGGCAGATATAACGGGGGCTGTCGCAGCTGTAGCTATCGCTTACCTCTTCTGGGGGTAGGCAATGATTAATGATTAATAACTGAGATATGAAGAAAATAGCGTCTATTGCATTATTAGCAACAATATGCACCTGTGCATTTGCTCAATCGGCAACGGAAACCGGTCTGACATACACTTTTGATTTCGCCGATCCTGAATCACTCACGCCACCCGTAGCCGAGCCTGCCGTCAAAGAGGGGGTATCCGTCCGCGACATAACATTCACAGAGGGACCGATAGCCATCTCCTTTACCGAAAATCCGTCAAGCAATACTCATGTGCGAATATTCCATTCATACAATGCCGGTTGTGACCTGCGTATTTATGACGGTGAGTCGATGCACGTCACGCTGACTGAGCCCGGGTATTATCTTCAATCAATATCGTTTGAGATGTCACTTACCGGCACGACCTCCGATATAGACTTCAACCCTTCTGCGGGAACATATATTTGGGAAGAAAATTTATGGCAGGCAGACTCCGACGACACTACTTCGCTGACACTTACATCTATCCTGCAGTCACGCACCACGCGTATGACCATCACTCTCAACACCCCTACACACATAGACCAAATTCCCGGAGATACGGAGGAGATCCCGATCTTCGACAACGTATATTACGACCTGCAGGGACGTCCCCTAAACGGCAAACCCCAAACTCCGGGCATATATATCCACAACGGCAGGAAGATATCTATCTGAGCACCGGAAAATAATCAGATCACAATATGACACCCAAAGTCTCAAAAAGTTAAATCCACCCCCATTAAAAAACATTAGAGCGCATCCCATAAAGTAGAGATTACTTCTCTTGCCTTTCTTTGATCAGCAAAATCAAGAATATAACTCTCCTTAGCACCCTCGTATGCGCGACCGGTTTCTGCACCAGCCATAAGTGACGCGATACAGTCACGTTTTTTGACAAATGCGATATTATCACACGCTGTGACGACACATTTCTCATTAAGATATATTACGTAATCACCCATCATCTTACGATAACGAACACTTCCGAGGGGAGAAAGCACCTCACATATAAAGTCAATAAATTGCTGCGTACAAGCCATATAACAAATTCAATGATAACATTAAGAGCGCGTTCTAATAATACACCGATCGACCGTATTACCGGCGGATCGGTGCATTATTATATAATGGATATTATCTGCGATGAAATCAGAGTGACAGCGGAGTGTAGGGGAGATCAAAAGCTTCGGCAACACCCTTGTAGGTGATTTTACCATCAACAATATTGACTCCATCGGCAAGGCCCGGATCTTTCTTACAGGCTTCTACCCAGCCCATATCGGCAAGACGAAGTGCGTACGGGAGGGTTGCGTTGGTCAGTGCCATAGTAGATGTATAAGGTACAGCACCGGGGATATTGGCTACAGCATAGTGTACGACACCGTCAACCACATAGGTTGGCTCGCTGTGTGTCGTGGGATGTGAAGTCTCAAAACATCCACCCTGATCGATAGCGACATCGACCATCACCGAGCCGGGACGCAACAGCTTGACCATATCAGCCGTAATGAGATGGGGAGCCTTTGCACCCGGGATGAGTACCGAACCGATGACAAGGTCTGTCGTCGGGAGTTCAGTCTCGATATTGTGGTGTGATGAATAGAGTGTCTTGACATTTTTGGGCATAACCTCGGCACAGTGGCGCAAAACGGGGAGTGATATATCCGTGATGGTCACCTCGGCACCAAGACCGGCGGCCATCAGTGCGGCATTGCGACCTACGACACCGGCACCAAGTACGAGTACACGCGCCGGCTTGACGCCCGGCACACCGCCCAACAACAGACCACGTCCTCCCTGAGGTTTCTCAAGGAAACGGGCACCTTCCTGAACAGACATACGTCCTGCCACCTCCGACATTGGGATCAGCAGAGGTAATGCGCCCTGACGGTCACGCACTGTCTCGTATGCAATACAGGTAGCGCCGCTTGCCATCATGGCCTCTGTAAGAGGCAGATCACATGCAAAGTGGAAATATGTGAAGAGCAACTGACCCTTGCGCACCAACTTATACTCCGGCTCTATGGGCTCCTTGACTTTGATGATCATATCAGCGATGCCGTATACATCCTCGATAGTGGGAAGGATGCTGGCACCGGCTGCTTCATACTCGGCGTCGGCAAATCCGCTGCCATCACCGGCTGTATGCTGGACATAGACGGTATGTCCGTGCTTTACAAGCTCTCTGACTCCGGCAGGCGTAGCGCCCACACGATTTTCATTGTTCTTAATCTCCTTTGGGATACCGATTTTCATGGGTTTCAGGTTTTAGATTTTTGGGTTTAGATTTTGGTTTCAGGTGAGGACCTGAAATTTCATGTCCTCACCTGTATTTCTATGCGGGGAGATGGCGTGCCATAACCCGAATTTCATGTTCATTTGAGTTTACGGAGATTTGCGAGCGCCTCCTCGATAGCTGCGATCTTGTCGGTAGCGTCACTCTGTTTCTTACGTTCGAGCGCAACCACCTTCTCCGGTGCCGAAGATACAAAACGTTCGTTGGAGAGTTTCTTCTCCACACCGGCAAGAAACTTCTTCTGATACTCCAGGTCAGCTTCAAGTTTCCTGATCTCCTCTTCCGGATCGATATTATCTTCGAGCGGAACGGCATACTCGACAGTGCCGACGAGGAATGCCTGCGACATAGGTCCCTTCTCCTCAACAAGATCGATAGCGCTGATATTTCCCATCTTGATAAGAATTGCATCAAGTGTGTCATCATGAGCACCCTTGATCTCGAGCATGACAGGATTCTTCTGCGGTATCTGTTTCTGTTTACGTATAGTACGGATGCCGGCCATAACCTCCTTGAGAGTCTCAAATCTGTCAATGACAAGGTGTTTATCCTCCATATCGTATGGAGCGGGCATTGGTGCATACATAATGCTCTCACCGGGTTGGCGACTGTATATATGCTGCCACAGTTCCTCGGTGATGAAAGGCATAAACGGGTGGAGCATACGTAGAAGCGCGTCAAAAAATTCGAGCGTGGCATTATATGTCCTGATGTCTATCGGAGTGCCGTAGGCAGGCTTGACAACCTCCAGATACCATGATGAGAATTCATCCCAGAAGAGTTTGTAGACAGCCATCAGCGCCTCAGAGATACGGAACTTACCCATCAGATCATCCACCTCCTCAAGTGTTGCGGAGAGCTTGGCCTTGAACCATTCGATACCGGCCGCAGCGGCCTCCGGTTGTGCTGCCGACGAGTCGACCTCCCACCCCTTTACCAGACGGAAGGCGTTCCATATCTTGTTGCAGAAGTTGCGCCCCTGTTCGCACAGAGAGTCATCATACATGATGTCATTGCCGGCGGGGGCTGCCAGCATCAGACCCATACGCACACCGTCGGCACCGTAATTCTCAATGAGTTGCAACGGATCCGGACTATTGCCGAGCGACTTGGACATCTTGCGCCCAATCTTGTCACGTACTATGCCGGTGAAGTAGACATTGTCGAAAGGCTTGTTGCCTGCATATTCGTATCCGGCCATGATCATACGTGCCACCCAGAAGAAGATGATATCCGGACCGGTCACCAATGTCGCTGTGGGATAATAGTAATTGATCTCCTTGTTGCCCGGGTCGAGTATTCCATTGAAGAGGGTGACAGGCCATAGCCATGAAGAGAACCATGTGTCGAGTGCCCCCTCATCCTGATGCAGGTCTTCAGGCTTCAGATCGAGGCCGGACGCCGCACGAGCTTTGCGGAGAGCATCCTCGGCTGTCTCACCGACGGCGATACATGTCTCACCCTCGGCATTCGAGTAGTAATAAGCCGGGATACGGTGACCCCACCAGAGCTGACGACTGATGCACCAGTCCTGTATGTTCTCGAGCCATATACGATAGGTGGATTTATATTTTTCGGGCACGAAACGGATGATATCGTCCATGACCGGATCCAATGCGATGTCGGCAAAGTGTTTCATCCTGATAAACCACTGCAGCGACAGGCGTGGCTCGATAGCCACCTTTGTACGTTCGGAATATCCTACATTATTGGTATAATCCTCAACCTTCTCCATAAGTCCGGCATCCTGAAGATCTTTGGCTATTGCCTTTCGCACCTCAAATCTGTCCATGCCGGCATACTTCCCGCCATGCTCGTTAAGGGTACCGTCCTCATTGAAGATATCGATGGTGTCCAGGTCATGATTTTTACCGAGCATATAGTCGTTTTTGTCATGAGCGGGAGTTACCTTCAGACAACCGGTGCCGAACTCGATATCTACATATCTATCCTCAATGACAGGGATCTCCCGGCCGACGAGGGGCACAATGACGCGCTTACCTTTGAGCCATTCATTCTTGGGGTCTTTGGGATTGATACACATTGCCGTATCACCCATAATAGTCTCCGGACGGGTAGTGGCAACGACAGCATATCGTCCGTCCGGATCGCCGGCCACCTTATATTTCAGGTAATACAGCTTACTGCTCTCCTGAACATAGTAGACCTCATCATCAGAGATAGCCGTACGGTTTTTAGGATCCCAGTTTACCATTCTCAACCCGCGATATATCAGCCCTTTATCATAAAGATCACAGAACACCTTGGTAACACTCCTGGTCCGCAATTCATCCATGGTGAACGCGGTACGTTCCCAATCGCATGATGCGCCGAGTTTGCGAAGCTGCGTGAGTATTATACCACCATGCTTGCGGGTCCAATCCCAGGCATGCTCCAGAAATTGCTCGCGTGTGAGGTCGGTCTTTTTGATACCCTCCTCGGCAAGCTTGGCTATGACCTTGGTCTCCGTCGCGATCGCGGCATGGTCGGTGCCGGGCACCCACAGGGCATTCTTTCCCATCATACGGGCTCTGCGCACCAGAATATCCTGTATCGTATTGTTGAGCATGTGACCCATGTGGAGCACACCGGTTACGTTCGGTGGCGGTATCACTATGCAATATGGTTCCTTGTCATTCGGTTCTGAATGAAACAGGCCATGCTCCATCCAATAGTCATACCATTTCTCCTCAACCTCTGCCGGATTATACTTGGGCGCGAGTTCGCTCAT
>CAMWUY010000089.1 GCA_947177615.1 uncultured Porphyromonadaceae bacterium | reverse complement strand
TCACGAGACGGGGCTCCGCTTGCAAAGGGTTGTGCCTCTGATGTCGGAGGCCGGACTTGATGCCATATTGCTGGCCGATAACGCAAATGTATATTATATGTCCGGTCGTTTCTACCGCGGGTATGTATATGTAGACCGTGACGGTAAGTGTCTCTATTTTGTGATACGCCCCGCGATATTCGCTGATGCGGACAACGTGGTGTATATCCGTAAGCCCGAGCAGATACTGTCGGTGCTGACCGAGCGCGGAATGACGCCCCCCGAGGTGTTGGGACTCGAATATGACTCTCTGTCGTATAACGAGGTGCGACGTCTGGCCAACGCCTTTGAGGGTTCACGCTCAGCGGATTGCAGTGACGTGATGCGTCGTGCGCGTATGGTCAAGACAGACTTTGAGTTGAAGCGGATGGAGGAGGATGGCGCACATCAGGCTGCTGTCTATGACCGTATTGATAAGATCTATCGCAATGAAATGACAGACCTGGAGTTTCAGATAGAGATCGAGCGTCTGTTGCGGCTGGAGGGATGCCTGGGGTACACGCGGGTAGCCGGGCGTCTGATGGAGATCAATATGGGTAGCGTCATCAACGGTGATAATGCCGATATGCCGTCGCCGTACGATTTCTCCATGGGTGGCGGCGGTCAGTCAGACTCGCTCCCTGTGGGTGCCAATGGCGTTACGATGAAACCCGGCACGACCGTTATGGTCGATGTCAACGGCAACTTCAATGGTTATCAGACAGATATGACACGTGTGTGGTCAATAGGGGAGATACCGGAATTGGCGTATAAGGCTCATGAATGTTCACGACGTATATTGCGTGAGCTGGAGCGTATAGCGCTCCCCGGTGTCGAGGTCTGCCGGCTGTATGAGCGTGCGATGGAGATAGTCCGGGAGGAGGGACTGGAACAATATTATATGGGTCATCGTCAGCAGGTGGCATTTATCGGCCATGGTGTCGGTATAGAGCTCAATGAGCAACCGGCGATCACGGCACGATGTCGTGTCCCTCTGCAGCGGAATATGACGTTGGCTCTTGAGCCTAAATTCGTGATACCCGGGGTCGGTGCTGTCGGTGTCGAGAATACGTATCGGGTCACTGATGAAGGACTGAAGTGTATGACCCTCTGTGATGAGGAGATAAAGTGTCTGTAGAAATCTGATATGAACTTTAAGGAGCAGATAGATGATCAAGCGTTCCATCTGGTCGGTGAGATAGCCGACCGGATGGGTCGTGAGGTCTATGTGGTGGGGGGATTTGTGCGTGATCTGATGCTGGGCAGACCATGTAATGATCTGGACTTCGTCACCGTAGGGAGCGGTATCGAACTCGCCGAGGAGGTGGCGCGTAGTCTCGGTATGCGCAAGCGTCTGACGGTGTATGCCAACTATGGCACCGCGCAGATATGTACGCATGGACTGGAACTGGAATTCGTAGGCGCGCGTCGGGAGTCGTATCACCGTAACAGCCGCAATCCGATAGTGGAGGATGGCACGCTCGACGATGATCAGAAACGTCGCGACTTTACTATAAACGCGATGGCTATATGTCTCAATGCCGATCGCTACGGCGAACTTGTGGATCCGTTTGACGGAGTTGAAGATCTGCAGAGGAAGGTGATACGCACACCGTTGGATCCGGATACTACCTTCTCGGACGATCCGTTGCGTATGTTGCGGGCCATTAGGTTCGCGACGCAACTCAGTTTCAGTATCGACCCCGTGACCTTTGAGTCAATAAAGCGGAACGCGGGCAGGATAGAAATCATCACCAAGGAACGAATTAACGATGAGCTTGGCAAGATAATGCGCTCGTCGCGCCCGTCGGTAGGATTTAAATTGCTGGATAAAGCCGGTCTGCTGCAGCTGATCATCCCCGAGCTGTGTGAACTGAAGGGGGTGGAGACGATGGATGGCCGAGGTCATAAGGATAACTTTCTGCACACGTTGCAAGTGTTGGACAATGTGGCTGCGGTGAGTGATGATGAATGGCTGAGATGGGCAGCCCTGCTGCACGACATAGCCAAGCCTCAGGTGAAGCGATACGATGCCCGTCTGGGATGGACATTCCATAATCACAACTTTATCGGAGAGAAGATGATACCGCGTATCTTCCGACGGATGAAACTGCCGATGAATGAGAAGATGAAGTTTGTGGCAAAGATGGTAGGTCTGCACATGCGTCCACAATCCGTGGCCGAGGATGGTGTCAGTGACAGCGGTGTGCGTCGTCTGATCACTGATGCGGGTGAGGATCTGGACTCGCTCATGATACTCTGTGAGGCGGATATCACCTCCAAAAATCCGGCAAAGGTGCGCCGTCAGCTTGAGGGGTTCGCCGCGTTGCGCAAGCGTATGGATGAGATAAATGCAGCGGATGATTACCGTAAGTGGAAAAATCCGATCAACGGTCATGAACTGATGGAGTATTTCAATATCCCGGGATGTAAACTGCTGGCAGAGTTGAAGGATGCGGTCAAGGAGGCTATACTTGACGGTCGGGTAGAGAATAATCATGACGCTGCGTGGCAATATGTACTCCGGCTTGCAGAAGAACGTCGTGAAGATATCGAGGCTGCGCGCCGCGGGGAGATCGAGTGAAAATTTGCAGATTTTTTTAAGGAACGCGCTCTAAGGATTTGATATTGTGGGATAAATTTATTATCTTTGAATTTTAAACAGTGTAATTATAATATATTATCATGAAACGAATAAATTATATCGGTCTCATGACGCTGATGGCTCTGGCTACTGCCCCGACTTATGCGGTCGGTGCTGTAAATGAGACGATTTTCACATACGATAAGGAGGGTGCCGAGAAAGATCTGTATGGCATCCAGAGACTTGTCCGTACTGATGTCGCGATGTTGCTTAAGAATCCGGCCCTTGTCGGCTATGAAATAGTGGGGGTGAGTGTCGATGTTCCCTCCAAGGAGGGTTGCTCGGTGGATCCTGTCGGTACGGCCTTTCTCACGACCGTGCTTCAGGTAGAGGGTGAAGATAATCTGCCTGATCTGCAGGAGATCAGCGGTGAAATCGTGAATTATGGCACCGAGGAGAATCCGGAACTGCGTCTCGACCTGACATTTGATGAACCGTACACTCTGACCGAGGATGGCGTGTATGTAGGCTATTCGCTGACAGTCACTGCATGTAAGGGATGGACAAAAAAATACCCTATAGTGACAGTGTGTGATATAGAGGCTCCACAGTCGTTTATGGTACATACCAACAAGGGACAGTCTACACTGCCTCAGAAGTATCCGGAATGGACCGATCTCAATCCCGAGGAAAGACAGGCTCTCGCCATGCGTGTGATATTGCGCGGAGAGGAAGCGTCCCCTTCAGCGGTTCTGGAGGCCAAGCAGACTCTGTATGTCGCTCCCGGTCAGGAGGGAAATGTATTTATGACCCTGACCAACGGCGGTGCCTGCGAGATAAACAGTATCGAATATAGCTACACCACTCCGGACGGTCAACGTATCTCCGGGGATCTGACCCTTGATGAGCCGCTGGCAGCTCAAGCCGGTGTGTCGGTGACATTGGACCCGGCATTTGTGGCGCCTTCTGTCACCGGTCAATATGAGATACCCGTAGCCGTGACCAAAATCAACGGCACACCAGTCGAGGACTTTGTGGAGAAACCGCTGTCGATGGAGGTCGTTCCCTTCCTGCCGGTGCATCGTCCGTTGATAGAGGACTATACCGGTCTCTGGTGCGGATATTGTCCGGAGGTGTATGTGATGTGTCATCAGATGGCTGACAAGTATGGCAAGGATTTCCTCTCGATGGAGTATCATGTGAATGATAACCTGCAGAGTGTCGCGACCGAAAACCTTCCGAGCGATTCGTATGGTTTGCCGAAAGTGTATATGGGTGATCGTGAAAATACGATAAATTACGCAAATATGGAGTCCCTGTGGACGGTGGAACGTCGTACGCTCGCACCGGCCGATGTGGAGGTCAGCCTCTACTGGAATGATGAGGAACACAAAACATTGCGCGCCGAGTCAAAGGTGAAATTCGTTTACAGTGATCCGGAGGCGGATTATATGATGGCTTATGCTCTGGTCGAAGATGATATGAGCAGTCCCGAATGGAAACAGCGAAACTACTTCTATGACAAGACGCTTACCGGCCCGTACTGGGATCTCTTCTGTGGTAAGGGATATAATGTAAGTGATATAGTCTATGAGGGAGTAATAGTCAATTACCCCGATCCTAAGGGTATTGACGGCTCCCTGCCGTCTGACATTGTCGGTGAGGAGGAATATAAGCATGATACCCTCCTGGCGCTTGCGGACGCAACGTGCAAATATTCCGCCGATGTCAGCAGCACCGGCAAGTATCTGATCAAGGATGCCGGCAAACTACGTGTAATAGCCTTGTTGATAGATGGTAAGACCGGTAATGTATGTAATGCGGCGACAACGGGTTATTCAGCCGACGCTCCTCTCTATTCCGATTATGTGAGCGATGTGAGAGGTGTCAGTGACTCTGCTGAGGCCGTATGCGTGGAGGATATCTATTATTCAATAGATGGCGAGCGTCTTTCATCAGTTCCCGAGCGCGGCCTGTATATCCGGGTGAGCAAGATGTCGGATGGCACCGTTAATGCACGGAAAGTGCTGAAATAGCGCAGGGATAGCGCAGTGGTCGCTAATTCTGATGATTGATTTTTTTGATATTACCGAGAAATTTGTTATCTTTGCGTGCTCATAGTAGGCATAAACTTGCTCATGTTTGTCGGACGGAGAGAGTGTTGTGTCTATTTATGTGTGTAAATCAGCAAATTAATAACAAGCAAACGCTATACAGTAGAAATGGCAACATTAGAAAAGATCAGAAGCAAATCAGTGCTTCTCCTGGTAGTGATATTCGCGGCGCTGCTGGCATTTATCCTCGGCGATGCTATCACTAACGGTCGCAATCTGTTCGGCAATCAGTCGACAGTAGCAAAGGTGGGTGGTCAGAAGATTGACTACCTCGACTATCAGCGCAAGCGCGAGGAGCTGTCACAGCAACTCGAGGAGGCCCGCAAGCAGAACCCGGAGCAATATGCAAGCTTTGACGTGCAACGTCTCCCACAAATGGCCGTCAATCAGCTCATCTCCGAGATGCTGCTGAAGGATGGCGTGAAGAGTCTCGGTCTGCAGGCTTCACCGGAGCAGCTGCGTCAATACCTCTTCAATTCCAATCCCACTCCGGAGATGATCAACGTAGTGCGCCAGTTGCAAGGTCTCGGTGTCAATATCACCTCTGTCGAACAGGCTCATGAAGTAATCTTCAATCCCAAGCGTAACGGTCTGACACAGGCTCAGGTCGAGCCCCTGCAGCAGATGTGGCTCCAGCTTGAGAAGCAGGCTTCGGAGCAGATCGTGCAACAGACTTACGTACAGTTGCTCGCCGGCACAATCCGGGCTAATGATCTTGACAAGAAGGCTCTCTATAACGATTATATCGCCATGACCAATGTGAGTGTGGCTTATCGTCCCTACGGTCAGGTGGATGAGAAGAAATATCCTGTGAGCGACGAGGAGATCAACAAGGCTTACAACGAGGATAAGAATCTCTTCCGCGTTGAGGAGCCGACCAAGGAGGTCTCATTCGTAGCTGTCAATGTCTCTCCCTCAGAGGCTGACCGTGAGGCTGCCAATAAGCTTGCCATCGCAACAGCCGAGGCTCTGCGTGATACGGCCGGTGGTCTGACCAAGGATCTTCGCAAGGAGGGTCTTAACATCGAACGACGTACACTTAAGGGTGCTGACCTCCCCGGTGGCGCTGTCAAGGAGTTTGTCGCTACGGCGCCTCATGACAGTGTAAGCATTGTGACCAACAATCTGCGTGGCTTCACAGTTGTCAAGATGGGCAAGAGATATCTGGATGTAGACAGCGTGCAGCTCAATCTTGTGACGGTCATGGGTTCTGCCCTTCCCGCCAAGGTGCTCACGAGCCTCAACAGCGGTCTGCCTGTTGACTCCCTGGTGAAGACTTACTCTGCTGACAGTGTCATGACACAGACCGACCAGTGGCTTACGCTCTACAGCGACAAGGGTCGTACCAACGACCTGCCTCAGGCTCAGCTCGACTCTTTGAGAGCTGCCTCAGGCCGATATATCAAGCTGATGTCTTCAGCTGACGGTGCTGTGTTGGCTCAACTCGCCAAGACAGGTGCTCCAGTGGAGATTTACGAGTATGAGGTTGTAGACTATGCTCTCCAACCCTCGGCCAAGACTCTTGAAGAGCAAAGAGAGAAACTTGAGAAGTTCCTTGCCGAGAACAATACGGCAGCTGCATTTACCAAGAATGCCGAGGCTGCAGGATATAATCTCCAGAACTACCAGCTGACTCAGAGCAGTGACGCTGTGCCCCGTATGCCGGGTTACACAATGTATTATCCGGACTCACGTCAGGTGGTGCGTTGGGTGATGATCGACGGTAAGCCCGGTAAGGTGAGCCATGTATATCAGAGCAACGATATGCAACAGCCGATGCTTTATGCCGTGGCTGTCAATAGCGCGTACGATGACTATATCCCTGTCAGCAACAAGGAGGTTAAGGAGTATCTGACTCAGAAGATCCGCAATTCCAAGGCCGGTGATGATATGATCAAGCAATATCAGGCCAAGGCCGGCAGCATGGCGTCTGTCGCTACAGCAATGGGTGTCGAGCCCCGTGATATCGAGCAGTTCCGTTTCGGTCCCCGTGCCGGTGTCAATGCTCCGAAGGTGATCGGTATGATCGCCGGTGGCAAAGCTGACAAGAAGGTCGTTCTCGTCAAGGCTGACGATGGTGTATATGCCTTCGAGATCAAGGGTCGCTCAAACGATAAACTGGCATACGATGCCAACACATACGAGCAGCAGTATCGTCAGATGATCAATCCTCAGCTCGAGCAGATGCTCCGTGGCGCGAAGAAGATCAAAAACAGTGTCTACAAATTTGAGGCCGGTGATTAAGAACGGTCGATATTAAAATATTTACGATCTTAGACAGGGTGCATTATCAATCGGTAATGCACCCTGTTTTTGAAATGTGATCCGGGCGGGGTAAAGATGGATTGTGAGAGTGAAAAAAATTAGTTATCTTTGTGTCTATGGATAAGACTCCGTTGATAGGAATGACACTGGCTGAGCTGCAGGATGTAGCCGTCAGTGAGGGTATGCCCCGATTTGTAGGTAAACAGCTTGCAGAATGGATATATGACAAGCGTGTGAATGACTTCACGGATATGGTCAATATATCGAAGAAAAATCAGGCTTTGTTGTCAGACAAATATACGGTAGGTATCTATGCACCCTCCGAAAGTGTGCGTTCACAGGATGGCACGGTCAAGTATCTGTTTGGTGTCGCCAAGGGCCGGAAGGTGGAGTCGGTATATATACCCGATAAGGAGAGAGCCACGCTGTGCGTTTCCTCACAGGCCGGGTGTAAGATGAACTGCTACTTTTGCGCGACCGGCAAGTTGGGGTGGAAGGGTAATCTGACAGCTGCCGAGATAATCAATCAGATACTGAGTGTTCTATCATTGGCGGACCGGGGGAGGGATGGCATTATGCCTCTGACCAATATCGTATTCATGGGGATGGGTGAGCCGTTGGATAACTATTCAGCTGTCAAGCGTGTGATAGATATATTGACTGCACCGTGGGGACTGGCGTGGAGCCCTAAGCGTATTACGGTCTCTACGGTAGGCAAGTTGCCCGAACTGAAAGATCTTCTCGAGCAGACGCAGGTGCATGTTGCGATATCTGTACATACCGCAGATGCGCGAGAGCGTGCGGCGATGATGCCGGCGCAGAAGGCTTTCCCGCTGCAGAGCGTTATGCAGACACTGGGTGGATATGATTTCAGCCATCAGCGCCGTCTGTCGCTCGAGTATATTATGTGGCGTGGAGTGAATGATGATATGGCACACGCCAATCAGCTGATCAAACTTATAGGCAATCTGGATTGTCGTGTCAATCTGATACGTTATCACGCCATTGACGGTGTGGATCTCGAACCTTGCAGCGAGGAGAGGATGATAATGTTCAGAAATGTGCTTAATCAGCATGGCATCACGGCAACGATCAGAGCGTCGCGTGGTGAAGATATCATGGCGGCGTGCGGGATGCTGGCTAATACTAAAGTCAAGAAATAAGAATTAACGATGTGTGGATGGGATAAGTCACATCCACCGAGCAATATGGAAATCTGATGGATAAGATAAAGGTTGCATTGACTCAGGGAGATACCAATGGTGTCGGACTTGAAGTGGTCTTGAAGGCATTGTGTGCCGAGGGTATGACCGAACTGTTCACTCCGATACTGTTTGCCAATCATGGTCTGGTGAAGCATACATTGCGCATGATAGGTGCTGACAATGTGCATATACAGTATATAGACTCCGCGTCCAAGGCTGTCGAGGGGCGTATCAATGTCGTAAACGTGGGTAAGGGTACCGTGACTGCTGTATATGGAGAGGGTACACCTATCAGCGGAGCGGCAGCCGTGGAATCGCTTGTAGCGGCATGCAACTGCATTGATGATGAGGATGCAGATGTGCTGGTGACAGCGCCGATAGATAAAGGTGCGGCGCAGGTGGACGGCTTTAAGTTTGCAGGACATACGGAATTTCTGCAGGAGCGCTTTGGAGATGATGACCACCGTGCGTGCATGATTCTCTTCAATGATGATCTGAGGGTGATGCTGCTGACGACTCATGTGCCGGTCTCGGAGATAGCCCGGCATATCAACAAGGATAGAATTGTGGAGCGCATCGAGGCGTTTAACCGGACGCTGACAGAGAGTTTTGAGATCGAGCGTCCGCGTATTGCCGTGCTGTCACTCAATCCTCACAATGGTGATCACGGCTTATTGGGACGTGAGGAGATCGACGAGATAATTCCGGCGATAGAG
>CAMWUY010000088.1 GCA_947177615.1 uncultured Porphyromonadaceae bacterium | reverse complement strand
GTCATTTGTTAATAATTTTTTAATTTATCCCCATTCTTAAAAATGAAATTTCTTTGGATTTAACATTTTTTGTGGAATGGGGTCTTAAACATTTATCTTGCAAATTTAGCTAATTTGCGTTAATTTTGCAAAGAGTTTATCCTTTCATCATCCCATTATTGAGCAATTAAGGATATAGTATCACATGAAACCGCTATATCGATATAATCCCGACACTGACAATTTCGAGCGCTTCTATCCTTCCATCAAGGATCGGCTGAAAACGTTCGGCATTACGGCCGGTATATCGTTATTTATCGGTACAATTCTCTTTCTCATCGCATATTATGGCTTTTCTGATCCTACTGTCGAAAATCTGAGACGCGAAAATCATCTGTTGGAGACAAGATACAAGATGCTTGACAATCGGGTAGAGACTGCTCTCAAGATCATGGAACAGATACGCAATCGCGATGACAACTTCTATCGTGTCATGATGCAGAGAGATCCCCTCGGTCTAAGTCAACGATATGCCGGACTGGACAACGAGGCGCGATATGAAAATATACGCAAAATGGGAGATCTTGAGATAATCGAATATCTTACACGCCGCATCGACCTTTTGGACAGACAATTGTACGCGCAAAGCATGTCATTTGATCAGCTCCGTGATATGATCAATCAGCAAAACCAACGCATGGATCATATTCCGGCGATCCTCCCTCTTCCCCTATCTGACTTCACATTATCATCAGGTGTCGGTTATCGACGCGATCCCATCAGCGGTAAGTCAAAGTTCCATCGCGGTATCGACATGGCCACGCGTTCAGGCACGGATGTCTTTGCAACTGCCGATGGCGTTGTCGAAGAGGCGGAACGTGTTGCGGAATATGGCAATTGTATAGATATCGCCCATGGATATAATTATAAGACGAGATATGCTAATCTGAGTGAAATACTGGTACAACCCGGGGAGAAGGTAAAACGTGGCCAAGTGATAGGCAAAGTCGGTTCATCGGGCAAATCTATAGAACCGCACTTACATTATGAGGTAATGTTCAAAGACATACCTCAAAATCCTATCAATTACTACTTTATGGATCTGTCACCCGATCAGTATGCTGAAATGATCCAGGCAGCCGAAGATGCCGGAAGAGTCCTTGATTAAGAATAAAGCGTGACATATTATGGATCTGACCAAGACGTACTATAAGATAGCGGAAGTTTCTGAAATGTTAAATGTTCCACAGTCCACTCTGAGATATTGGGAACGGGTATTCAAGGAACTGTCCCCTACCCGTACGCTCTCCGGACGGAGACATTACACATCCAAGGATATAGAACATCTGGAGATTATAAAATTTCTGGTCAAAGACCGCGGAATGCGCATAGATGCTGTCAAAGAACAAATGCATAACAACCTGGAGAACATCTCGCGACGCGTCTCACTAATCAAGACGCTGCAGGAGGCAAAGAGTGAACTCAATGCTATATTAGAGGCGCTGAAGAAGCGTCGATAAGCATGGAATTATAGTACCGGGGATCATCTGTAACCTCCCTGCCTATAAATACGGGGAATGATATCTCCTCACCGTCGGACTCAAGCTCTATCTCAGCCACGACAAGACCGGATAATTTACCGCCAAACTCATCCACCTCCCAGCATTTACCTTCATACTCGACATACCACCGGCACTTGTCGAGGATATCATCGCCACACATTCGCATAAGAGCCATGCCGTCACAGAGAGGTATTTCATACTCAAACTCCTCCCGTACACTCCCTTTAGTAACACCTTTTATGGTCAGATAGCTCTTATCACCCATTATCCTTACACGCACGGTACGCTCTCGATCTCTGTTCAGATATCCCTGACATATCCTGACGCTCCGTGATGCCATCGACTTGTAGCTGTCATTCAAAACTAAAAATTTACGCTCAATTTCAAGTGCCATTTACCTCAAATGTATTAATTTTGCAATGATCAGACCCTATCTCACTGAGAATTGGCCTGATTGATATCAATTTTAAGGTTGTTTTGCCAAACAATACCAAAGTTAATGATTTTATCCGTATTCGCTATAATAATTTTACTCTTTATACCTGTGATGGCACATGCCGACACGGCCGCAAGTACGAATACGGACTCCATTAAGGTCACGACACTCGATGAGGTCGTTGTTAAAAAGCATAAGAATAAATATAGCAAACGCAATAATCCTGCATACGACTTAATGACCCGGATACGAGCAGCCAAAGACCGGAACGATCCGAGACTGGAGGATAATTACAGCTACAATTATTACGATAAGTTGATCTTGGGGATTGACGCCAACTGCATGGATGCGATAACTCGCAGGCAACGATTCCGCTTCATGAATGATCTGATTGATACAACTTATATCTCTGCATTCCCGGTAATGCTACTCTCCATGCGTGAGAAGGCGGGTACTCAGATCTATTCACTCTCTCCTAAATACAGTAAGGACATTGTCACCGCGCAACGTAACGTCGGGATTGACGAGGCATTCAATCAAGAGAATATTAACACCGTGCTCAATGACGTGTTGCGTAACGTTGATATTTACGATAATGACATTACGCTGATGCAGAACAGGTTTGTGTCACCCCTCAGCCATATAGCCGGTGATTTCTACAAATATTCTCTCAACGACACTGTCACTGCCGGGGACGGCACCAAATATGTCGAACTTGTATTCACACCACACACCCCCGAGACTTTTGGATTTGTAGGCAGAATGTTTGTCGAGGCCGGAGACTCTACATATTTCATCAAGCACGTCAGCATGAAGGTGCCCCGTGTCATAAACCTTAATTATATCGACAATATTTATATCACACAGGACTTTGTGAAAGACTCCATCGGCAAACGTCATAAAGTCCGCGAAGATATAAGTCTGGAGATGAATATAGTGCCGGGAACCCCGTCTTTATTCGGACATCGCGAGACCGTGCGCTCTGACTTTATGTATACGCCCCGTCCGGAGTTCAGCGAATTTATCGACCGACTCGGCAACAGCTTTATATATCCTCGGGCTGATAAAACACCCTGGGATGTCTGGCAGAGTATAAGGGCAACTCCTCTTACGACACAGGAGACCGCATTGGGCAGCACGCTGACTCAACTCCGTAAGATACCTGCATTCTATTGGGGAGAGCGTATATTGCAAGTACTGGTCAATGGATATATAGGCACCGGACATCATTCACGGGTCGATATAGGCCCGGTCAATACGCTGATTTCATACAATCACATAGAGGGACTGCGTTTCAGAGTCGGTGGGGTAACAACCGCCTATCTCTCGCCACATTGGTTCGGACGTGGATATGTAGCATACGGCTGTAAAGACCGTAAGTTCAAATATGATGCCGAACTCGAATACTCATTTGATGCCAAGAGAGTTCACGCACGCGAGTTTCCAATACACCTGCTGCGGGCACGATACAAGTATGAACTTGACATGATCGGACAACGCTATCTCTTCACCAATCAGGATAATGTCTTTCTGTCTCTCAAACGTAAACAGTCTGACTTAGGTCTCTACAAACGTGAAGGGGCTCTTGATTACGAACTCGAATTAGCTAACAATTTCTCGATCAAGGCATCTGTTGGTCACGCTACATATCAAGCCACTCCATGGCTCCCATTTATCACCGGCAATGGATATAAGGCTGCAAGCTACTCGCTATCTGAGCTTGAGGTAACTCTCCGTTATGCTCCGGGCGAGAAGTTTGTCCAATCGCGATCCTACCGTACGCCGGTCAATCTCGACGCGCCGGTATTCACATTGACACATCGCCTGGCACTAAAACATTTCCTCAATACATCATTCACCCTCAATATCACAGAGGCAAGCATTTCCAAACGGTTCTGGCTCTCAGCATTCGGATATATTGATGCTATACTGAAAGGGGGAAAAATATGGAGCACCGTCCAATATCCCGAGTTATTGTGGCAGAACGCAAATCTTTCCTACACCATACAACCTGAATCATACTCGTTGCTCAATCCGATGGAATTTGCACTCGACTATTATGGTTCATTGGACCTGACTTACTGGATGAATGGCCTTATCTTCAATCGCATACCGATATTAAAAAAGCTGAAATGCCGCGAAGTAATAGGTTATAAAATGTTGATGGGGGGATTGACTTCCAAAAATAATCCCGCCTTACATCCTGACCTCTTTCAATTCCCAACCGATGCCGGTGTCACCAAGATGACAGCCAGACCATATATGGAGCTGAGTGCAGGTATTGACAATATATTTACTATCTTAAGACTCGACTACGTCTGGCGGCTGACATATCTGGACACTCCCGGCATCTCCAGAAGCGGACTGCGCTTATCACTTCACTTCACCTTCTAAGAGCGCGTTCTAAGACTACGCAACAACGTCCGATACTGATGCTTGTGGCGGGTGATATTTCCATACTCGACCGCATGAGTCGGACAGATGTGAAAGCATGCTGTACAGCTGATACAATTATTACCCCAGCGCGGTCGACCGCTCTTAAAGTCTATATTCGACACCGGGCATACCGTGGTACACTTGGCACACCCGATACACTCCTGAGTCCAATGCCAACGCCCGGGATTTACCCCCCAACGCACAAACAGCGGATAGACCAGCTTACTCTTGATCCATGGCATGCTGCCTCGTACATAATCCTCCCACCACTCTTGAGCTGATATCGAGGCGCTGATCTCGTCGACAGCCTCAACATATCTTGATAATTTATCCTGCTCCACATCCTTGCTATCCACGTCAAAGCCCGGCAATAAGACGTAATCATTGGGCATGATGACACTCCACCCTCCCGTCACGCTTAGACCAACTGACTGCAACGAACGTTTCAGGATTTCGGGAGCGTAAGCCGTCTCATCACCACATGTCAACACGATCCAGACAGGCTGTTGTGATGCACTGTCTATAAATCTCTTGCTGAGCCGGTTTATAAAGTCGAGCACCAACGGAGATATACCCCATGCATATACAGGACACACTATTCCCAATGACTTTCCCGTATATTCCAATTCTGCCGGATTAATCTCGGGTATGAAATACAGACTCTCTGAGAGATTGTGACTGAGGCGCTCGGCAACCTTACGAGAATTGCCTGTGCCGGATAGATAGAGTATCATTATCGTAATATAAAGATGGTATAGATCAATTCACGGAGCAGGTCATATTCATTCTGCATACTCCCGATACCCTTGGACTTAGCGTCAAACTCCCTTAGAGCATGTATCGCACCAATAGCCTGAGATGCCGAGTAATTGCGCATCGCCTGCTTCCATTCATTTAGAGAATATTGATTTTTAATCTGCAACGCCGCTATAAGCGACTGGTCCGACTTATCCTTCAGATAGAGAGCTGTCACAAGCTTTGAATAGAAACCATACAGCATCGCTGTCGTCATAACAGTCGGATTCTTTGCCGGATTGGACCGGAAATAGTCTATAATGCGCAGGGTCTTATCATAGTCTTTAATTCTCAAGGCATTGACCAATTCAAAGTTGTTGAAATCCTTGGATACACCTATATTCTTCTCTATAAGTTCCGGTGTTATGGATAGCAGATCCTTACCGCCGGCCACTATCAGTTTATCTATCTCACCAAATAACTTACTGAGATCAGCACCGCAATATTCACACAACATCTTGATACTCTGCTCACTGATGCCAATATGCTTTGACTGGCAATAATCCTTGATCGGCACCGGCAATTCATAATCTCGTAATTTCTTGCTCTGAAATATAACACCGTCAGACTTGGCGACAGCTTTAAGCAATGCCGACGTTGCGTTAAGACTATCACCCTTATAGACTATCACCAATACGGTATTGACGGCAGGACGCTTGACATACTCGGACAATTTGTCGAGCTCACTCTTGGCATTCTGCAGAGCCTGAGCCTCCTTGACAAGTACAAGACGCCTATCCGACATCACCGGAAACTGTTGGGCTGTCGCTATTACTAACGGTATCTCTATTTCATTACCATAATACGCGGTGAGATTGAAGTCCCTGTCATCTTCAGCAACAACTCTCTCTTCAAGTGCCTCGACAATCTTATCAATATAATAAGCCTCGTCACCCATCAGGACATAGACGTTGGCAAAGTTACCTTTACGTATTTCTGTAAGTATCTCTCGAAACGCACTTCCCTTCTTAGCCATAACTACTCTCCCTCCTTGATCTGCGGCACAAAAAACCAGTTATACCAATACACAAAGAATGTCGCGAGCATCAATGCGCTCACTATTGCCATCCAAGGAAATCCACCATCCTCCGGCACACCACAAGTCTGCAAAAAGCCTAAGATATTGCCATGATGCTCAAACCAGATGGTCAGCACCACCAGACTGTTATTGAGCGCATGAGCAAATATACCGGGCCATAATGACCCCGTCGACAGAAGCAGATAACCAAAGAATACACCCAACATCATGCGTGGTATGAAGCCAAAGAATTGGAAATGAGCCGCGCTGAAGATTATGGCAGCTATCCATACGGCACTCCCGCCTCGCAACACCGGCACTTCACCTATCATCTGCTGAGTGGCTCCTCTGAAGAAAACCTCCTCACAGAAGCCTGTCAGTACGCCGATTATCAAAATATTGAGGATCAACCCACTCAAACTCACAACTCCAAGCATCTCTTCGGTCATCACTCGTGCTGCATTCTCCCATTCGCGCAACTGACCCTCAAGGCCACCGATCCATGTGGGGAAGGTGACTGACTCATTGACCGCTACAAGCCAATTGAGTAACGGCAAACCTAAGATAAACACGAGTATCACGCCTGCTAACGGACGCCATCCTACGCGTCCGGTCAGACCAAGATATCGACATGCATCCGGATGGTATCTTTTCACAGCAAAATAGGCAGCTCCCGCAAAACCGACAATACCTTGCACAGCACTACTTGCCAGCAAGCGCGTTTGCGTAGATTCAAAGAGAGAATTGATGCCGACACTCACCAGTCCCGCGATAACAATAAATACACAGAACATCATCGCAAGCCACAATAATCTCCTAATATAAACCGACATAAATATTCAAAATTAAATAATCATCCCACAACTCACACCGATATTCCGGTTACAGTAAATTACAACAGTATCTTGTTAAGGATACTACTTTACTCAACCACCTGTGTCAAAATGTTTCCTCCTGAAAACAAAATTACGTCCCAAATACTTCTCGCGCACCACCGGATTTTCAGCAAGTTCCTCACTCGTCCCCTGAAACAATATCTTACCCTCAAAGAGCAGATACGCACGGTCTGTGATAGAAAGTGTCTCGGGAGCATTATGGTCAGTGATCAAAATACCTATATTCTTCTCCTTCAGCTTATACACGATGGACTGAATATCCTCGACAGCAATAGGGTCTACACCGGCAAACGGCTCGTCAAGCATGATAAACTTCGGATTGATAGCCAGACAACGAGCGATCTCCGTACGACGACGCTCACCGCCCGAGAGTTGATCACCAAGATTTTTCCGCACCTTCTCAAGATGAAATTCCGATATGAGACTCTCCAATATCTCCTTCTGCTCATTTTTTGGTGTATCAGTCATTTCAAGCACCGCGCGTATATTGTTCTCGACACTGAGCTTGCGAAACACACTCGGTTCCTGCGCCAAATATCCGATCCCGAGCTGCGCTCTCTTGTACACCGGCAACTTGGTGATATCCTTATCATCAAGATATATCTTTCCCCCGTTGGCAGTTATCAGACCGACAGTCATATAAAACGATGTCGTCTTGCCGGCACCGTTTGGACCGAGCAGACCTACTATCTCCCCTTGCTCAACCATAATGCTGACATGATTTACAACCGTGCGCCGACCATACCGTTTCACCAAGTTCTCGGTCCTCAGAATTCCCTTTTCCGGAACTATCACATCGACATTTCCATCCTCGATAACCTCGGCACGCAAATCCGGCTCTATCCGTTGCTCTTCAATTACCTCCTGTGGAATATCCATCGTTACGACTGTTTTTGGTGCGAAGAGGATGGCAGAAGTGAACGGATATAGTCCGTCAGCAATTTTATGGCCACATTATTATGTCCTCCCTGAGGGATTATAAGATCGGCATAACGTTTCGATGGCTCGATATACAACTCATGCATCGGCTTAAGCGTCTCCTGATAACGATCAATAACCATCTGGGGAGTACGTCCACGCTCAATACAGTCACGATGTATCACTCGTATCAATCGTTCATCAGCATCCGCATCAACGAAGACCTTAACATCCATCATTTCACGCAAATGCTTGTCGGTGAGCACCAATATACCCTCTACGACCACCACATCGCGCGGCTCGAGATGCACGGTCTCAGCCAGACGAGAACAGGTGATGAAATCGTAAGTAGGCATCTCCACCGACTCACCATTCTTGAGCATCTCCAGATGTTTGCACAACAAGCTCCATTCTATCGATGCCGGCTCATCATAATTCATCTTGAGCCTTTCCTCCAGAGGAATGTGTTTATTGTCATTATAATAGCAATCCTGCGGGATGACACATACCTCATCCTTCGGAAGAGACTCGATTATCTTGCGGACCACTGTCGACTTGCCACTGCCGGTGCCACCGGCTATTCCGATTATCAACATTTCTGATGCTCGTTTTGCTGTTAATATTAGATTTGATGATGATCACCGGCACACCCACAGCTCACATCATGAGATACAAATTTAACCAAATTCTACGAATTTGACGCACATATTGAGTACATTCCGTAAAAAAATATTAATTTTGAAAAGTATATATACTCATTTCTAAAATTTACAATGCTTATATCCTCTATACAAACGTTCGGACGCTATTGTCGATTTATTACCGAAGTCTTCCGAGTCCCGGACAAGTGGAAAGTCTTTTTTCAATCTCTCTCATCAGAAATCAGCAAATTAGGCGTCGACTCCATACCGTTGTTCATAGTCATTTCACTCTTTATAGGCGCAGTCATCTGCATTCAGA
>CAMWUY010000087.1 GCA_947177615.1 uncultured Porphyromonadaceae bacterium | reverse complement strand
AAAAAAGCCGGCTCTCTTCGCGAGGCCGGCAATCCGTTTCATTGATGTATGTATATGGTTAGCGATATATCTTATCTGTAGTCCTTGAGTATGGCGCGGAGCCGCTGACGAGTGAAGAAGATACGGCTCTTGACGGTACCCATGGGCATATTTAGCTTTTCAGCTATCTCCTCATATTTATATCCGGCTACGTGCATATTGAAGGGTTCACGATAATCCTCCGGGAAAGTCTGTATAATAGCCGTAATCTCTGAACAAGTATATGCTCCCTCCGGAGTCACGTCACTGCTGTCAGATGCCATATTGATGACATGCATATCTTCGGACATATCTACCGTCGTGTTCTCGCGAGAACTCTTGCGATAGTTGTTGATGAAGATATTACGCATAATGGTCAGCATCCAACCCTTGAAATTGGCGTTCTCAGTAAACTTCTCCTCGTTATTGAGAGCCTTAAGAGTTGTATCCTGTACCAGGTCATAAGCCTTATCCTTATTGAGGGTAAGCTTCATGGCAAACGACATCAAATTGCTTTGCATGCCCAGCACTGAGGATTGAAAGTTATGTCTGCTATCCATTATATAAAGATAAATTTCTGTTCTGTTGTTCTTTAGCTAAAATTCTCATCGTCGGAGGATACATCCTCAACGATTTATTCACAAAGGTAGACAAAAATTTTATATCTGCAACTTTTTTATGAAAAAAAATTATTTTTTTCTTCAATAATACTAATTTTTGTCATAATCCGATGTCTGTGGCACCTTTACATTCACCAGCTCGATCTTGGTGGATGTCATCTTAACAACGCGGAATAGACGACCCTGTATCTCATATTCCTTTCCGGCCTCCGGGAGCGCCCCTATATTTTCCAGCAGATACCCGGCCAATGTCTCATAGTCGTCGCTCTCCTTAAGATCCAATCCGAACCGCTCATTGATATCATCTATCTCCAGCCGTCCGCTCAATAAGTATTCCCCCGGCTCCACCTCCTGTGCCATCTCACCGGTCTTGTCATGTTCATCCTCAAAGTCGCCGAATATCTCTTCAACGAGATCTTCGAGAGTCGCGAGACCGGCAGTCCCGCCAAATTCATCGACAACGATGACAATACTACGCTTCTCGGCCATCATACGTCGCATCATCTTATTGGCAAGCATCGTTTCAGGTGTAAATATCACCTCATTAAGACAGTCACGCCAATCCTTATCCTGATTGAACAATTCACTGACATGGATATAGCCTACGACATCGTCGATATCCTCCTTGTACACCACTATTTTGGACATACCGGTAGCGATAAATTTCTTCACCAATTCCTCACGGGTTGTATTATCGAGCGAGACCGCCGCTATTTCATTGCGAGGGATCATGCACTCCGACATTGTAGTATCCTTGAAGTCCAACGCGTTATGGAATATCCGGACCTCATTGCTTATCACCTGACGAGCTGACTTGCTCTCGATCGACTGCTCGATATAGTCATCCAATTGATCCATCGTCAATGGCTTACTGTCGGACTCACTCTCCTTGATATGAAACAGACGCATCATGCCGCGTGATATGGCCGACACAAAAACAGAGACCGGATACAATACAATATATATGACATAGAGCGGCAACGCCATCACCCGCATTACGACATTGGGATTAACACGAAAAGTCGTCTTGGGCAGGAACTCTCCGAATATCAATATCAGCAACGTCGACATGATCGTATTGCACAACAACATCAATGCATCATTGTGATGAAAAATCTCACCCAGATAAGGATTTATCAAAATAGAGAGCGTGATGCCATAGATGACGAGCACCACATTATTACCGATGAGCAAAGTCGATATGAACATATCCTCGTGGCGGCTGAAGCTCTTGATGATACGGCCTATCAGACTACCACGGGTGGCATCGATCTCAATCTTAACCTTGCTTGACTGCACAAAGGCTATCTCCGAGCCGGAAAAGATCGCTGACAGGATTACGGCGATGACCGTTATGATAATGGCTGTAGTTGTCTCCATCCAAGCGTTTATTATCTCAATATTAAATTACTACATTGTTGTTACATGGTCTGTCGCAGGCCGGGCCGTCTCCATCACTCACCATTCGGTCCCCGAGGATCCTTGGCAGGGAAGATACCCGTCGGTTTCAGCACTCGATATTCTGTAAAATTCTCATTGCTGTCAAATCCGTGCCCCTCCAGTACATGGGTCGCATTCTCTATGTGCATGAAAGTATCCGAATATATCCGTCCCTTCGACTGATCCCAGAACACCCGCGGGGTGAGAAAGAGATCCTTGGGTTTCTTGGTGATCTCCACATGTCCATCCAGCCGCCATAGCCGCTTGTTCTTGTAATATCTCGCCGAGTCAGCGGCAATAGTGGCAATCACGTTAAACTTACGGTCATACTTGCGCAGATACAGTCCTTCGGGAAATCGCCAGTAAGGCTCCTCGACCTCGTCATATACCTCCCACAGAGGAGTGACTATACGATATTGCGTCACACCCGAGTCTGATATGAGTGTATTGACGTTATGCGTTGTCATTGTCGCCATCTTGTCGGGATGCAACCGTGAGGTGACACCCACCTTGGTCTCCTCATGACAGCTCACGCACATTACCGCTGTGATTGCCAGCAACAGGGAGATTATTTGATCTTTCGCTTCCAGAACCAGAGTTCGTTAAAGTTGACACCGACAGTGATATTAAAGTAATTCTCGCTGATCAAAGCATTGGGGTATGCACGGCGTTGTTTCCACTCCAGGCCAATGTTGATCATCGTCTTGTCCGACGGAGCATTGAGACCGATACCGGCTGTGACGCCATACTCCCTGACACGATTGCCCTGCAGGCGCAGATAATCGTCACAATAATAAGCACCTATACGATATGCATTACGCTGCATGTATGAGCCACGCACCTTCGGCACCCATTCACCGCCGATCGCATAACGCGAACGATCAGCGAAATGCATACCCCGGAAGACGATCTGATCCGGATTATCATCATTATACAACGGCTCATATTTCACCTTGCTCCACATCTGATACATAAAGTCAAATTCAATCATCCATCGCGATGCCCGCTCATGCTTGTAGCTCACGCCGGTACCGATGCAATTGGGGGTCTCATACTTGCCCCCTATACGCGAATAGCTTATTGTATCGGGTTTTGTCTCCAATGTCATCTCTTGAAGAGTCACCCATGTTTTACCATGTAATGATTTCTTGGGCGAATATGTCATACCAAGCGTCATACGGTCATGACGATTGAGATTGGCAGTATATTGCGCTCCGATCTGTATATCCCAGTCGCGTATCTGCATCACGTGCTCAGTCAATGTCCGTCCGACGGTCGACGGATTGGAGTAAACATCATTGATGATATTGCCGAAATTGTACGACACATTAACACCTAACGATGCACCGGCGTAGGTTCCCGCTACACCGAGATAGGCAATATTGATACCTCCGGAACCCTGATTTTCAACAGTACCATGCTCAATGCTGTTGCCGAAGGCATATCCGACACTCGTGTATGGCACCAGACCCACCGAGCCACCCATATATTTACATATCGGGAACTGCATAGTCAGATAGTCCAGTCCACCACCTACACATCCACCACGGGTCTTGCCCTCCTTGCTCCACAACAGGGAGACATCGGCACCCATATCAAACAGGAAGGTCAGTGAGTCTATCGAGGCGTAAGAGGCCGGATTCATCGCATTTATCTGTCGCCCACTGTTCATGGCGACACCCACACCACCCATCTGTCTCTGCATCGAGGTGGCGCGATCGCCTATCACTCCATACCCGTACATCGAGTAGGGGGTATTGACTTGTTGAGCACTTGCACCGGCGTACCAACACATACACAGCACCGCAGAAATGATTCGGACGGCCTGATTATATACCTTTCTCATATTCATCGAATATATATTTGAGCCCCAGAGCCACAAGATACGGTATATACACTATATCCATACCGTCAGGATGCTCCCGCTCCATAAGTTTTCTATACAATAAATCCCCGTCACCCCCGGTGACAACCATCACTGTGCCCGGACGCCGGGCACAATACAATCTGTCCACCATCCCGTCCACGACACCGACAGCTATTGCGGTGCGCGTATTACCGGGCACTTTACCACCCGCATCCACAGGATAATCCCTTAGCGATACCTCCGGCAAACTGTGCGTTCCCTCATGCAACGCCCTGAATTGCATCGAAATACCCGGTGAAATGGTACCACCCCAAAAAGTCCCCTCAGCATCCAGCAGATCCACCGTCAGCGCCGTACCGGCATCGGCCACTACACATGTACGTCCACTGTACAGACTGTATGCACCCGCAGCCGCGGCCACACGATCCAGCCCCAGCGTCTCCGGCGTATCATAGCCTATAACGATCGGCAACGGAGTGTTGTGGGTCAGCAATAGAAACCGGTCATCCACCGCCTGACGTACAGTCTCCACCATGCGGACGTCGGTATGTCCTACCGACACCATAGCTGCCGAGTCCACACCGCGGCTCTCCATATAGAGCAACACACCCTCAATATCCTTTGAGTCAAAGGCTGTCGTCTCCACACATACCGAGTCCTGAAACAGAGTAGTCTTAAGACGACTGTTGCCACAATCTATTGCCAGAAACGCACTTCCCATCAAGACTTATTCTTTTTCGATCCCTTCACAGACGTATCAGTCTCCGATCCGGACTGTTCCTTCCTCATCCGCGATGTTATCATCCATGACGCGATGACCTGTATCATAGCCCCGGCAAGAGTAAAAAGTATTGTATTTTGCAATATAGCCAACGGACCGGCGGACCATACGTGAGCAAAACGGGACTCATTATAAAACCAGAAGAATGCACCGACTGCAAATGCCATACCTGCCCAGAACTCCAGACGACGCAAGCGGCGAAGACGGAGACTCTCGCCTCGATCGGTCGAGCCGACAAGACGTGCCAGAAGAAATATCAGCGCGCCCGCCGCATATATCCACTTATAGACACTCAGAGCAGCCATATTATCCATTCCTGAGGCAAAAGGCCCTACCATTGCCACGGCAATTATCAAAAGGCCGAATGTCGAGATCCCCTCCAGCTGACGCCGCAGCTTTTCACGGTTTATCTGCTTTTTACTCATATAGGGTCTTCTATTCTTTTATCAGAAACACATCCTCTGACGGGCGCTGCATGTGATACTGCTCACGCGCTATGTGTTCCAGATCCGCCTCTCCATGTTCGATGGCCAGACGACGTGATTTATAATATTCAGCGGAGTCCAGATTACGGTCTATCTCACGTTTAAGCTCATTTATCTGTTTCTGATACTGCACATTAAGCTCAACACTCGTATCTTCATTAAAGAAGAGCACGAGCACCACGACCGTAGCTATGATGATCATCGGGAGGTGAGAACGTCGTCTCACCCACCACAATATTTTCTTCATTCGTCCACTCATTGCCACAAAATTAATGAATATCGGTCAATTGTAAAAATTTTTTCAACATAAGCGATATTTTTTCTACTTTCTGTTGTTATATAGACAAAGACACCAATGACGGTGTGATCACTTAAACTATTTGAACTATGTCTGACTCCAATTTTCAAAAGAAACTTTTAGGCCTGCAGGGCCATCTTCTTAACTTTGCATATCAGTTGACCACCAATCGTGAGGCTGCCGCTGATCTCGTGCAGGACACTACGCTCAAGGCGCTCGACAACGAAACAAAGTATGTCGACAACGTCAATTTCAAGGGATGGGTGTTCACGATAATGCGCAATATCTTCATCAACAATTACCGTCGCCAGGTACGCAGCGCAACGGTTATTGATACCACCGAAGACCTGTATCATCTCAACATCTCTCAAGACTCGGGACTCTCCACTCCGGAAGGCACATTTGCAGCACATGAGATCACAGAGGCCATACAGGGTTTCACAGACGAATACCGCATTCCCTTCACAATGTATGTTACCGGCTACAAGTATAGCGAAATAGCCGAAAAGATGTCTCTCCCCCTCGGCACCGTCAAAAGCCGTATCTTCTTCGCACGCAAGCGCCTTCAGGGAATGCTGGCCGGCTACCGCGACTGATTGCAGCCGTACATTTTCAAGACATAGTTTTTATAATATAAGACATACTTTATATAATACCTGCCGGGGTGCATCACTTTATGACGCACCCCGGCATTCATTAAGGGAAAAACCTACTTATAGATTATCTTCTTTCCCTTGTGGATGTATATACATCCTTTAGACGGTTTATCTACCTTAAGACCATACATATTGTAATATGCCCCATCCTCCATTACATTGTCCGCACTTATAGTATCAGCACCGCTGAGGAAATCATCGACATATACACCATTCTGATGCAATAGGTTTCTATTGTCGTATACAAATTTCCCATCCTGTGTGCATGACACCATAACACTGAATAATCCGGTAAAACTGGTCGGAATATCCAACAGACCGTCGTGATATGGGTTATACATACTTACCAACTGATCGGAGCCAACTCCCTCTATCCAATGACTGCCATCGGATAATGTAAGCGTGCGGCAGGACATTCCTGCATAGTTCTCATACTCATCCATTACAATCTCAACAGGATGATACAACATACTCACGGGATTGTAACAGCTGATCTTTTCTCCTACAGTGTGATTAAGATCCATATATAAATCAAAATACGGCTCACCATATTTTACTTCCGGCATCCCCATAAAATCATCTCCCTCTGCGGGGATTTCACAATACGGACCGGGATTTCTATATACATATATTTTTCTATCTTTTTCATATACGTAATAAAACGCCTCATCTGAAGAAAATTTAGTACAGCAAACCAATCCCTCAAAACCCACGGAGCTATCGGGGGAAAATTTATCCATCTCACATTTCACCTTCAATTTTTTGCACTCTATCCCTTCGATCACTTCATCACCCACAACTGATATTCTTAGTACCTGATGAGTCTGATATTCCCTGAGACTGGAATTCCATCCATTTAATTCCCAGCCATGAGCCACAACCCATTCCTTACCATCAACAAACAAAGCGTTGTATTCCCCGGTCGCGGATTTGTCATCATTCGTCACCACATTATTGACTGTTGTGCCATTCAATTGCATGACACTGAGACCCAGCATAAATATTATCGTTGAGAGCCGACTTAGTGCAAATATTCTTCTCATGATCCAACTAAAGTAATAATTTATTAGCTTCAACTATTTTATTCCCTGAATTCAACGTCACAATATAAATTCCCGATTGAAAGATATCAGTTGAAATAGTAATGGTATCACTATTTACAATACTCTTATATACCATTTCCCCAAATATATTTTTTACTTCTATATAAGAATTTTCTTCAATCTCATGCGAAAACTCCAATGTCAACATCTGAACTTGATTATCATAGATACAAGACATTACAGAATTCACATTGTTTATTTTATTTTCATAATTATACATAAATTCATCCTTGTAGACAATTTGATCAGCATAGTAGTCAACTTCCCCATCATGTTTCCAGTTTTTATTATCTCCAATTACATACAGATAAGGCATATATTCTTGCTTAGTAACAGAAATAATTGCCGGTCTGGGAACATTGCTAAAATTTGCATTGGAGACATTGTCCAAAATTTCATGAAAATTTTCTCCATTATCATCAATGCTTAAGACAGAAATACGACAATCTTCCGTTCCACAATCAATATGTATAGTTGAATTGCTTTCATCAATAATTATATCACCAAATTTTTTAGGTGTCATTGTATAAATCGGCATCTCGGAATCACCCATCAAATTAATTGACAATTGCAACCATCTATAAGGATTATACTTATTGCACTCCCCCTGCCAATATAGTTTTGATGCACTGAATATTTCACCCAAATGCTTATCTTTTAATTCATTGCCAAATAGAAACTTATAGAACGCCCCTTCATATTCTTTCGAACAACCTAAATTATAATAACTTTGTGTCGCCCATCCGCTTCGTGAAGATCCAATATATGCAACTACGCTATTATTTGGATTTCTTAAAAATGCTTCACTTAAACATGGATCAATCTTATTGTCAAAACCATTCGTATTACACGCTTCTGTAATAATTATTGGCGTGGAGGGATTCATTTGTGATAATGCATCCTCAGCACAATAATGCTCGTTATTTTCTAAATCCCAGCTATCGAAAGAGCCATGAGTTCCCATTGAAAAAATGAGACTGTTGGATGCTAATACCGATTGCATATTAACTGTATTTACATCAAACGCGGAGTCACCTGAAAAATCTGTTCCGGTATCATAAAAGCGAATCCGCCTTCCATTCCAATAAGGATATATATATTTGCCATATAATAGGTTGCCTAGACATTCCACATCACTTTTATTAGTCGATGGATGGTAAGAATTAGAAATAGAAACACCTGATAAAATTAACGATTTTTCCAATCTTTTACTATCACGACCTGTTTCATAATTCAATAATTTTTCAACATAATTATTCGCCTGTTCTAAGTTTCGCACTGGTATTCTACTTACATATACAGACTCTGTAAAATTTACATTTAAGTCTTTAGCAAATATTTCATTACGGTCTTCAGACCTATTGTTATATCCGTATAAACACGCATAAAACTTATCGCAGGGAGTTATAGTCTTATATTTTTCCTGTTCATAATATGAAAGATAGGCGCTCTTTGAAGGCACAATAGTTTCATCTCCCCCTAAAACAACATATTTTAATTCATACTCTAATGATGCATTTATAAGACAGTTTTTAATTTTTTCTTGAATATTACAGCCTTCATATCTCTCATCAATTTGGTCTATTGTAATTATACCAGCATACACACCTTTTACTCTCTTCCACTTAATGAGATTATAAAAAGCTGGTTCTAATTCACGATTAGTTATAATAAGGTATTCTATTTTATCATTAAAATAATGTGTGGGAGTAGGTATTTGAGATATAAGATTATCTACATCCTCAGGATTTGCAACAATTGATTTGATTACACCCCTCATTCGATCAGCAACAGAACTATTATAGTCTTCATTCGAGGGTTCTTCATAATTTATATCAATGGATATTGAATCGATGAAATACAATTCTTTATTTTCA
>CAMWUY010000086.1 GCA_947177615.1 uncultured Porphyromonadaceae bacterium | reverse complement strand
TTTACTTAACGCTGGAGAAGGTATTGTCTCCGATAGCCACTTTACAGAGCGAAAGGAAGTTTTCGATAGCCCTTGGCTCTTGTCGAGAACTTCAAGATAGACGGCAAGACCCTGCTTGAACTGGCTCCTGAAATTGAAGATATCGAACCGGTCTGAGAAGACAAAGATTCCCATGTGTTTTTCCTCCGGAATATTCCTACTCAATATGAAATAGGAATATTCCGGAGGATTTTTATACGCGTATAATTTTAGCGAAATTAATGGCTCAATCATTAGGATTATCATTGAATATGGCCTTTTTGCTTGGCCATTGATTATTAGCTGCCTATCCGAAATAATTGCTTTAATACTCTTCTTTGTTGAAGAAGCGAATACTGTCAATATTTCAGCAAGTTGCGTTACTATAGCATAAATTAAACAAGTAAATTAGGCACTATAAGACACTTAAACATCCCTATGGACTAATCCTTGGATTTTCCTTTTTTCTTGGCTTTGGCGTTTATGGTCTTAATCGTATCAAGATAGGCTCGCTCCACCGGGGAAAGCTCCCGAACTTGGAATTTGCGGTATTCTTCACGCGCTTTATCCATGGCCTGCTGATGGCTGACAGAGCCGGGGCCACTCAGCAGTGCTTCACCGGTAGAAGATAATATCGAATCAAGTTGCCTCACATAATCTTCCATATACATCGGGCGCTGACGCATTGCCTGAATTTCAGCAAAATCGAAGTATCCTGAAACAAGATTATTGAGAATCTTCAATTCGGTCTCATTAAGATAATTTTTGGCAATCTGAGCATCGCGGAGCGTCGGATGATCACCCTTGAATGAAGTAAGTCCCATCATCGCCTCAGCCGCATTGGCACGTTTGTAAATCACCTCAGCCGCTGTATTGCCGTGAGCTGCGAAATGAAGTTTATTTTGCACAATCTTGAAAAACTCAACCGAAATCTCCGAGCGAGGGTCATAATCTACCGCTGTGGAATATAGGTCAAGTACCTGCCGGTACATCACCTTTTCAGATGAACGGATGTCGCGTATTCTATCAAGCAGTTCGCGCCAATAAGCACCTCCGCCATTCCCCTTCAGCCGCTCATCATCCATAGTGAATCCCTTGATAATGTACTCTTTCAGTCGCTCGGTAGCCCACCGTCTGAAATGCGTGGCAATCACCGACCGAATCCTATATCCCAACGAGATAATCATGTCAAGATTATAGAATGGAATCTCACGCGTAACCTGCCTGTTACCCTCTTGACGAACCTGTCGGAAATTCCGACAAGTTGATTCTTCATCAAGCTCCCCTTCTTCATAAATATGCTTGATATGCTCAACCACATTACTTCGGGATGACTGAAATAAATCCGCCATCTGCTGCTGCGAAAGCCACACAGTCTCACCCATAAACTTCACCTCTATACGGGTTTCGCCATCCTCGCTCTGGTATATGATTATCTGGTTATTATCGTCCATATTACAAAAATACTCATAAATTCTGATATCCAGACACAATACTGACTTATTGAAATCATATTTTCCGTGCAAAGCCTACTGAATCTATTGTATGATTTGGAATTGAAGCTTATCTTTGCCCCATATCCCCAAAATGAAATATTTTTAAGTTTGAGACACCATGCCAACTGAAACAAATATGCGATCAATATGGTATCAGGAGAAATGGATACTCTAAAGATAGTGATCGGCATCAGCCACTTGGGAAGATCAAAGCTTCAAGTGCCATTGCTTATGATATCAGTAGCATTGATTCAATAGCAATGTTATTGAAAAAGACCAAGTTAAATGGTTCAAGATATTCTATTAGAGTTACAAGCAATTATATCGATTAATTTTGTGAGTTACTTATAGATTCTGAAAGAGGATTATGCAGGTGGAAAGATTTGCTGGCAGAATCCGGAGTCGAATTTGCATAACAATAGACGCAGCCGTGCGGACATGAGTTATACGCTCCTATGTCTTTCGATGATACGCATCCACAATATTGGCGTTGGCCGGAATCACTGTTTCCATGAATGCGGATTGCATAAAGACTTTCCGATACTTTCCATGCTCCTTTAGGCAGGATATCTTCCCCGAAAATATTTCGTTCAATTGACCCAAGCCTGATACCCAGATATTCCATCAATGCCTCATCGCTCCATGCTATGCGCGATATCAGTTCGTCATCAACACATCTATTGTGTCCTATGCCATATTGGGCCAAATCAATTCGCTCGCCACAGGTAGCGAGTTTGAGATTCCAACCGCGATCTTGTTTCATGGCAGACAATTTTCCAGCGAATTCAGTCATTAACGCTTCATTCCATTCAATATAGTTGATGCCATTCTTTTCAAGATTGGACTTGACTTTGCGATATGAAGAGATGTCTGCAAAGCTGAATACTAATTTCTCAGTATAATCTTTGAGCTCATCACCGATATTACTAACTTTTTCGAGTAAAACACCAATGTCAATTTGATCAGTAAGAAGCATGGGATCAAATCTCCAGACAACTCTCCCCTTACCCAATTTTTCGACAAGCATCTTGAAAGTTTCAATACGTTGAGCCAAGGGTGGCACTCCGGGCTCAAGCCCCTCTGACTCATAGTCATTGAGCGTATATTGAACATAGCCATTTATCCCCTTTTCATTTAACAGCTCAAGATAGGGCAGTAAGGGAGCCGGATTTTTTGACCAGAAAACAATAAAACGCACATTCTGAAACGACACATAGCTATCGATACCATTAAACGGATTGCGCCAACAGCAATATCCACTGTCAAGCCGTTTGAAAAACCATTCAGAGTAAAATGCCGGAATATCCGTGGCCCTACTCACTGACAATATCACAGGAGCCACAGCATCGACCTCGGTTCCATCTTCCTTGCATATCTTTACTCGTTTCTGTCCCATAACGCAAAATTAATCATCCCATCTGCCAAATCATTGCACTACAATATTAATTTATGTTAATTTCAAATGAGATTTCACTATATTCTCGTCAATCCACATAAGGCGATACTTATATACAAACAATAGTCGGAATTGAGATATAAATACAAACAAATTTGGCCACTTCAGACCATAAAAGACCAGCCATACAAACAAATAATTATTGTTTATATGGCTGGTTATTAACAATATAAGTCAATTGTCAAGACTTAATACTCCTCTTCGTTGAAGAAGAAGTCGTCTTTGGAGGGGTAGTCGGGCCAGAGCTCTTCGATGCTTTCGTAGGTTTCACCCTCATCCTCTATCTCTTGTAGATTTTCGATTACTTCAAGTGGCGCTCCACTACGCTGTGCGTAGTCAATCAACTCCTCCTTGGTTGCAGGCCAGGGCGCATCCTCAAGCTTGGATGCAAGTTCAAGTGTCCAATACATATCTTTTCGTTTTTTAGTTCTTATATTTCAATTCAATATTTTTATTAGTCACACCATTTAAAAATAACGGATCAGCCGGGTCGCCACACTATCTCCTCTACTCCATTTTTCTGATTCAGGTAGCGTGACAGGATAAACAGCAGATCAGACAATCGGTTGAAATAACGTATCACCTCCGCATCGACATCCTCTTCACGACTCAAAGCTATTATACGTCGTTCGGCACGCCTGCATACAGTCCGAGCCACATGCGCATGAGCGGCAGCCTTACATCCTCCCGGCAATACGAATGCACCTATCTTGGTGGTAGCGCTATCATACTTGTCTATGTTTCGCTCCAACACTTTGCGACACACATCAAGATCTTTAACCGGCGGCAGACCGGTCTTCGTACCGGGCTGAGAAGCCAAATATCCACCGATATCAAACAGTTTGTTCTGGATCATTTGTAGCAGATCACGCACATCTCCCTCACATTCCCGACATGCGGACAATACTCCGAGAAAGGCGCTGAACTCGTCGATCGTCCCATACGCCTCCAGACGCAGACAATCCTTATCCACGCGTTCTCCCCCCACCAGCGAGGTCATCCCCTTATCTCCACCTCCCGTATATAATTTACTCTTCTCCATTTCGAAATATAAGGGTTACAATTTTTCAACGCTACACAAGCATAATTGTTGTCAGATATTAAAGATTTTTCGTATTTTTGTATCTATGAGTGAAACACCATATATTGTTTCGGCGCGTAAATATCGCCCCGCAACGTTCAAATCTGTTGTCGGTCAAGCCAATCTGACCAATACTCTCAAAAACGCCATCGACACCCAACGACTGGCACAGGCATACCTGTTCTGCGGACCGCGTGGCGTTGGCAAGACATCTTGCGCCCGTATATTTGCCAAGACCATCAATTGCCTCTCCCCCACCCCGGACGGCGAGGCATGCGGTGTCTGCGAATCATGCCGCGCTATTGAGGAGGGCAACTCATTTAATATCATTGAATTGGACGCCGCCTCCAACAATTCGGTTGAGAATATACGCAACCTTACCGAACAGGTCAATATTCCACCATCTGTCGGTAAATATAGAGTCTTCATCATTGACGAGGTACACATGCTCTCCTCAAGCGCATTCAATGCATTTCTCAAGACTCTCGAGGAGCCGCCTAAATATGTCATATTCATACTGGCCACCACAGAGAAACATAAGGTAATACCGACTATACTGTCCCGCTGTCAGATATACGATTTCAACCGTATTACGATTCAGGACATGGTTGACCACCTGCAATATGTTGCTGATACCGAAGGGATAACCACAGATACACCCTCACTCAATGTTATAGCGCGCAAAGCCGATGGAGCTATGCGCGACGCGCTCTCCATATTTGACCAAGTAGCCGCATCATCCGGCGGACATATTACTTACGAACGTACTCTCGCATCGCTCAATGTCCTGGATTACGATTTCTATTTCCGACTTATCGATGCCTTTCTCGCCGGGAATGTACCGGAGGCGCTCCTGCTATATAAGGAGATCAGAGACCGTGGATTTGACACACTCTTTTTCATCAATGGTCTCTCATCTCACGTCCGGGATCTTATGGTGGCATATTCACCGCAGACGGTCTCGCTGCTCGAAGTTGCCGATGACGTCGCGGCCAAATATATAGACCAGGCCAAACGTATGCCCGTAGATTGGCTATATGCAGCACTCAAGATCCTGAACGATTGCGACTTCAAATATCGCACCGCATCCAACAAGCAGATACTCACCGAGCTCACACTCGTACGTCTGTGTCAGCTCCTGAACCCACCTACGCCCCCTTTTGACCGGGTGGATAGCGACAATATCCCATTGCGTGGCATCGCTACTCCACCACAACCTTCTTACGCCACGCCTACATCCACGCCCTCTCCGCAAGAGCGACATGAGGCAGACAAACAGATTGAGTCCACAACGGACAACACTACGGCTGAGCCCCCTGCCACAATCCATAGACGCCGTCCCAAGACGAATGGCGGTAATACTACCGGTCCGGCCGTGAGTGCTATAAGACTCTCAGACATAACCAACAGCAACGGATCTGCCGGCCAACTGCAACAAAAACGTGAACCCGTGACACTTGAGGGTCTACTCAATTATTGGCAACAATTCATTCAGGACAATCCGTCGCAACAGATTTTGATATCGGCAATGCGCAAGGCTGTTCCCACCATGGAGGGTCCTGAAAGTTTCAGGGTTATGGTAGACCACCCCGCCGAACGTCAGGCATTTGAGTCAGCCATGACCGAACTGCTCGATTATTTCCGGTCACGTCTCAACAATGACTTTATCACCATCACGGCAGAAGTTGATCCCGATAAGGAGTCACTCAAACAGTTACCCCCACAGGAACTGCTCAAAGAGATGCTCGCCAAAAACGAACAACTCTCATCCTTCATCAGCAGCGCTGATATGGAGATCATATAGCCGCTGAATCATCATTTTTATAGTATGTGAAATATAAAACGGAGGCTTCATCGATGGATGAAGCCTCCGTTTTATATGTGACTTACTTTATATTCGTTAGTCTTCGTTAAGGTTCACACGCTTGAAGTTGACCACTACGAGACCTTTTTGAACGCTCTCGAGATACTGACCGACAGTCAGCTTGGCATCACGGTGGTACTCCTGCTCCATCAGGACAGTCTCCTTAAGGAACTTATTGATACGACCGTTAGCGATATTCTCGATCATAGCGGCAGGAAGATTGGCAGCCTTAGCGGCAGCAGTCTCGGCAGCGATAGCACGAGCCTTGTCAGCCTCTTCCTCTGTCAGCCATCCCTTAGCGATGTTAGAAGCGATGTGATCCTCGCTGTCCACCAGGTTGGGATTGATACCGGCCTTCTTGATAGCTGCCTCAACAGCCTTCTTGACCTGCTCCTCTTTGGTCTTCTCGACAGCTACTTCACGTTCCTTCTCGATTACTTCGGCAGGTACGCTCTCGCGATCTACGGCGATAGGATTCATAGCTGCAACCTGCATAGCTATCTCCTTACCTACTGTATCATCAATACCCTCAACAGAGAGACCGACGATAGTAGCGAGTTTATTGCCCAGGTGTTCATACGCAGATACAATCGGAGCCTCTACATATACATAGTCACCGAGCTCCATCTTCTCACCGGTCTTACCGATCTCGTCTGTGATCTTCTCTTCTACAGTGCGATCACCGATCTTAAGAGCCTTGACTTCGTCAAGTGACTTGGCGTTAGCCTCTACAGCCACGTCAAGGATAGCCTTGGTCAGGGCACGGAATGACTCATTCTTAGCGACAAAGTCTGTTTCGCACTTGAGAGCCACGATAGCTGCAAAACCGGGTTTAGCAGCTGCGAGGACACAACCCTCAGCAGCCTGACGATCTTCACGCTTGGCTGCAACAGCCTGACCCTTCTTACGGATAATCTCGATTGCTGCATCGATGTCTCCGTTAGTTTCAGCCAGTGCATTTTTACAGTCCATCATACCTGCGCCGGTCATGTGGCGCAGTTTTTTGATGTCTTCTATAGATACTGCCATAATTGGAGTTAACTTTTTACTTTATTAATTAATATTAAGCCTCCTCAGACGCCGGAGTCTCTTCTACTACAGTCTCAACGACTTCAGCTGCGGGAGCATCAGAGCGACGCACACGACGACGCTTGCCGGGAGCGGGAGCAGCCTCCTCCTCCTTATCCTCCGGTGCATCAGCCTTCTCTACCTTACGCTCCTCAAGACCCTCTGCCATAGCTGAACAGATAGCGTCCAGAACGATTTCGATGCTCTTACTTGCATCATCATTTGCAGGGATAACGAAGTCTACATCCTCGGGATTAGAGTTGGTATCCACCATTGCAAATACAGGTATACCCAGACGATTAGCCTCTGCGACAGCGATGTGCTCCTTCATTACGTCTACGACGAAAAGAGCTGCGGGGAGCTTGCTCAGATCCGCTATGGAACCGAGGTTCTTCTCCAATTTGGCACGCTGACGAGTGATCTGCAGCTTCTCGCGCTTTGACAGGTTGTCAAATGTACCGTCCTTGGTCATCTTGTCGATAGCAGTCATTTTCTTGACAGCCTTACGGATAGTCGGGAAGTTGGTGAGCATACCACCGGGCCAACGCTCGATGACATACGGCATATTGATAGCACCGGCCTTAGTAGCGATTGCCTCCTTAGCCTGCTTCTTGGTAGCTACAAAGAGTACCTTCTTACCGTTCTTGGCGATCTGCTTCAGAGCATTGGCAGCCTCTTCAATCTTAGCTGCTGTTTTATAGAGATCGATGATGTGTATACCGTTACGCTCCATGAAGATATACGGAGCCATAGCCGGATTCCATTTACGCTTGAGGTGACCGAAGTGACAGCCTGCCTCCAGGAGTTGTTCAAATGTAGGTGTTGCCATTTGTTTAAAATTTGTTTACTTTCTTTTGTTGGTTAAAATACCCAATCTACCGGTAGGCCTCACAGATAACGTTCAGAATACACATTCTGAGCTATATCTATGACAATCATCCGACAGATTTAGATGCTAAACTCAATATATTCAACATGCGGCACGCAAAATATACATGCCGACATGGAGATATCTTAACGCTTTGAGAACTGGAAACGCTTACGAGCCTTGGGCTGACCGGGTTTCTTACGTTCAACGGCACGAGCGTCACGAGTCATGAAGCCTTCAGCACGCAGAGCTGACTTATCCTCCGGATTAACCTTCACAAGAGCACGGGCGATAGCGAGACGCAGAGCCTCAGCCTGACCCTTGTAACCACCACCGTCAAGGTGAGCGTAGATGTCATACTTACCCTCAGCATCAAGAGTACCGAGAGGTTGCTTTACGACATACTGTAAGATTGAAGAGGGGAAATATACATCAAGCGGGCGCTTGTTGATTACGATCTGTCCATTGCCCTCAGTGAGATAAACACGAGCCACAGCGGCCTTACGACGGCCTATTGCATTGATTTTTTCCATCTTACTTATTTCACTTTATTGATGTCGATTACAGTTGCATTCACTTCAGTGTGCGGGTGCTCCGGACCATTGTAAACATACAGATTACGCAGTTGAGCCGCACCAAGCTTTGTCTTGGGAAGCATACCCTTCACAACCTTGATATAGAGAGGATGACGACCTGCCTTGATAGTCTTCTTGAATGACTTCTCCATCAATGATGCGGGATTGAAGGCACGCTGACCACCGGGATAACCTGTGTAACGCAGATATTCACGCTTATTCATCTTATCGTTAGTCATGACACACTTTTCAGCGTTGATTACGATAACATTGTCACCACAATCCAGATTGGGTGTGAAATCCGCCTTGTTTTTACCACGAAGGATCTTGGCGATCTTTGAACATAGACGACCGAGCACCTGATCGGTTGCATCTATCACTACCCACTTCTTTTCTATTGTCTCCGGGGTAGCAGAGAGAGTCTTGTAAGATAAAGTATCCACTTTGTGTTCTTTGTTTACAAATCAATTATACATTCAGTCGCAAACCCGTGTCAGTCAGGCCAATGGCCAACACAAGTACGAAGACGACGTCTTAATTGGATATAATCGGCTCGCAAAATTAACAAAATAATCCCACATACACAACATTCCACAAAAAAATTCACCAAAATTATAATCACCAACGTATGCCCAAGTACAGCAAGGAGTGTAGGCTTTAGCCTACGCCCACAGAAAAACCACGACCCCAAAGCGTATCGTAGGCTAAAGCCTAAAATCCATATCGCCTTACCATATATATACAGAAAATAATCCTTAGCTCCGAAGAC
>CAMWUY010000085.1 GCA_947177615.1 uncultured Porphyromonadaceae bacterium | reverse complement strand
GGTGAAACCCGTAAGGTGCTTCTCGCTTGTCGCGCTACTGTCGGCGTCGTTGGCAACTCAGACCACGCCCTCGAGAGCAGCGGTAAGGCAGGCCGCACACGTTGGATGGGACGTCGTCCTCACAACCGTGGTGTTGTCATGAACCCTGTCGATCACCCGATGGGTGGTGGTGAAGGTCGTCAGTCAGGTGGACATCCCCGTTCACGTACAGGTCTCTATGCTAAGGGCCTGAAGACACGCTCACCCAAGAAGCACTCTTCGAAATATATCATTGAAAGAAGGAAAAAATAATATTTGATAATACAAGACAACTATGAGTCGTTCGCTTAAAAAAGGACCGTTTATCAGCGTAAAGCTCGAAAAGAAGGTGGCAGCTATGGAGGAAAGCGGCAAGAAGCAGGTTATCAAGACTTGGAGCCGTGCCTCTATGATCTCTCCCGACTTCGTCGGCCACACTTTCGCAGTGCACAATGGTAACAAGTTCATCCCTGTATACGTGACTGAAAATATGGTAGGTCACAAGCTGGGTGAGTTCGCCCCGACACGTACATTCCGTGGCCACGGCGGCAACAAGAAGAAATAATGGCCCTAATAATCAAAAGTAATAAGAATCAATACAATGGGTAAAAGAAAAAGAGAATACGCAGACGCCCTCAAGGAGGCCCGCAAGAGCGAATACTTCGCTAAGCTGCGCAACGTGCCCACATCTCCCCGCAAAATGCGCCTCGTCGTTGACATGGTGCGCGGTCAGGAGGTTTTCAAAGCACTCGGCATCCTGAAATTCTCAAATAAAGAGGCATCTAACCGTGTCGAGAAACTGCTCCGTTCGGCTATTGCCAACTGGGAACAGAAAAATGAACGTAAGGCTGAGGCCGGTGAGCTCTATGTATCAACTATCTTCGTTGACGAGGCTCCCATGTTGAAGCGTCTCCGCCCCGCTCCGCAGGGCCGCGGATATCGTATCCGTAAGCGCTCTAATCATGTGACATTGTTTGTCGATACCATTAATAACGATAAAGCTTAATTTGCACGATGGGACAGAAAGTAAATCCGATCAGCAACCGCTTAGGTGTTATCCGCGGTTGGGACTCTAACTGGTACGGTGGTAAGAAATACGGCGAGACTCTGCTCGAGGACTCCAAAATCCGTAAATACCTCCGCACTCGTCTTGCAAAGGCAAGCGTTTCAAGAATCATCATCGAGCGTACGCTCAAGATGGTGACCGTGACTATCTGCACTTCACGCCCGGGTATGATTATCGGTAAGGGCGGTAAGGATGTTGATGTACTCAAGGAGGAACTCAAGAAACTTACCGATAAGGATGTACAGATCAATATCTATGAGATCAAACGTCCGGAGCTCGATGCCGAGATCGTGGCAAGCAACATCGCTCGTCAGATTGAGAACAAGGTGGCTTACCGCCGTGCCATCAAGATGGCTATCCAATCTACCATGCGTATGGGTGCCGAGGGTATCAAGGTTCAGGTATCAGGTCGTCTTAACGGTGCTGAGATCGCTCGTTCAGAGATGTTCAAGGAGGGTCGTACTCCGCTGCATACTCTGCGTGCCGATATCGACTATGCTCTCGTTGAGGCTCTCACCAAGGTAGGTATCCTCGGTGTTAAGGTCTGGATCTGCCGTGGCGAGATATATGGCAAGAAGGAACTCACTCCCTCTTACAATATCGCAGTCAAGGAGTCAGGCCGTTCACAGGGCAATGGTGGTCGCAAAGGCGGCTTCCGCAACAGAAAAAATAACAATCGTTAAAAAATATCCGACCCGGCTTTCCGTTCTTTAATACAGGACGGAAAGTAAAAGGGGGTCGATAATACAATAATCAACAATGTTACAACCGAAAAGAACCAAATTCCGTCGTTCGCAAAAGGGCCGCATGAAGGGCGAGGCTCAGCGCGGTCATCAGCTCGCGTTCGGCTCGTTCGGCATCAAGACACTGGAGTCCAAGTGGATCACCGGTCGTCAGATTGAGGCAGCCCGTATCGCGGTGACTCGTTACATGCAGCGTCAGGGTCAAATCTGGATTCGTATCTTCCCGGATAAGCCTATCACCAAGAAGCCGGCCGAGGTACGTATGGGTAAAGGTAAAGGTAATCCCGAGGGATTTGTTGCGCCTGTTACTCCCGGACGTATCCTGATCGAGGTCGAAGGCGTACCGTACGACATCGCTAAGGAGGCTCTGCGCCTTGCAGCTCAGAAGCTCCCCGTGATAACCAAGTTTGTGGTGCGTCGTGACTATGACCCCTCACAGAACGTGTAAATCATCCAAAGAGACATAACCAATGAAAAAGGAAGAAATCAAGGAATTAAGCATTCAGGAACTGAAGGCCGCTATCGAGGTCGCAGAGAAGGCTTATCGTGAATTGAAAGTAGCGCACGCGATATCTCCCGTTGACAATCCCTCGAAAATCACTAAGGATCGTAAGGAGATTGCCCGCTTGAAGACAGTGTTGCGCCAGAAGGAAATCGCCGCACAGGCTACTTCTGAAGTTAAATAATCACCCCAGCTAAGTATTTTACAAAATGGAAGTAAAGAGACATTTAAGAAAAGAAAGAATCGGGGTCGTTTCGAGCAACAAGTGTGACAAGACTATCACAGTCGAGATCAAGTGGAAAGAGAAACACCCCATCTATGGTAAGTTTGTCAATAAGACAAAGAAGTACCACGCTCATGATGAGAACAATGAGTGCTCTATAGGTGATACCGTTCGCCTGATGGAGACTCGTCCTCTGAGTAAGACAAAGAGATGGAGACTTGTAGAAATCATCGAAAAAGTTAAGTAATTATGATACAGAGTGAATCACGTTTGACAGTAGCAGATAACAGTGGTGCTAAAGAGGCACTCTGCATTCATGTGCTTGGCGGTACAGGCCGTCGTTATGCTTCGGTGGGCGACATTATCGTGGTGACTGTAAAAAGCACTATCCCCAGCAGCGATGTTAAGAAAGGTACAGTCTCCAAGGCTGTCGTTGTACGCACTAAAAAGGAGGTTCGTCGCCCCGACGGCAGCTATATCCGTTTCGATGACAACGCTTGCGTACTCCTCAATAATGCCGGTGAACTACGTGGCACACGTATCTTTGGCCCGGTAGCCCGCGAACTCCGCGCTACCAACATGAAGATCGTGTCATTGGCTCCCGAGGTACTTTAATAGTCTTAAAACAGTAAAGAACAATGGCAAAATTACACATAAAGAAGGGTGACACGGTCTATGTCAACTCAGGCGATGACAAAGGCAAGACCGGCCGTGTGCTCGAGGTGCATCCCTCCAAGGAGCGCGCACTCGTCGAGGGCATCAATATGGTGTCCAAGAGCATGAAGCCTAATGCTAAATATCCCCAGGGTGGAATCGTGAAAATCGAAGCGCCTCTTCATATTTCTAAACTAAATCCGATTGACCCCAAAACCGGTAAGCCTACCCGCGTAGGCCGTAAGCTCAATGAGGCCGGCAAACTGGTACGTATCGCTAAAAGATCAGGAGAGGAGATTAAGTAATGAGCACTACACTAAGCAAGGATTATAAGGAACGTATCGTTCCCGAACTCACCAAGGAGTTCAACTACAGCACTGTTATGCAGGTGCCCCGCCTTGAGAAGATTGTTATCAATCAGGGTCTCGGCGCTGCAACACAAGATAAGAAACTCATAGAGACAGCGCTCAACGAGCTGACTGCCATCACCGGTCAGAAAGCCGTGCCCACGCTCTCCAAAAAGGATATCTCTAACTTCAAACTCCGTAAGAAGATGCCCATCGGTGCGATGGTCACTCTCCGCAAGGATAAGATGTATGAGTTCCTCGAGAGACTTGTGCGTGTAGCTCTGCCCCGTATCCGTGACTTCAAGGGTATCAACTCCAAGCTCGACGGACGTGGCAACTATACTCTCGGTATCACTGAGCAGATTATCTTCCCCGAGATCAATATCGATAATGTGCCGAAGCTTCAGGGTATGAACATTACCTTCGTTACATCAGCTAACACTGATGAAGAGGGTTTCGCTCTGCTTAAGAAATTCGGTCTTCCCTTCAAACACGAAAAATAAATCATCCCTGATATGGCAAAAGAATCAATGAAAGCCCGCGAGGTGAAGCGTCAGCGCATGGTTGCTAAATACGCCGAGAAGAAGGCGGCCCTCAAGAAGGCTGCTCTCGCCGACGAAAACGGCAACATCGACTACGAGGCTCTCACCAAGCTGCAGAAGCTTCCCAAGAATGCTTCTAAGGTTCGCCTTCACAATCGTTGCGAGATTACAGGCCGTCCGAAAGGCTACATGCGTCAGTTCGGCATCTCCAGAATTCAGTTCCGCGAGATGGCTTCTGCCGGTCTGATCCCCGGTGTCAAGAAGGCAAGCTGGTAATAGACGATATTATCATCCGACTATAAAAACCGTTCTGCAGGCATCGCGTCGGCAGAACGGCTTTTTTTTAGTAACCGCCCAAAAAAAGCCGACTTGATTTTTGATTTCAAGTCGGCTTTTTTCGGACGGTTACAATTTTTTAGTGGACAGTAATAAAAACTTTCGGGGTGTACATTATTATTGAGGATGAGGGGCGTTAATTATATGGGTTTTAGCGCAGGCAACGGATAGAAGTGCGATTATTTTCATTCTGTGCGCGGATGATATATAGACCCGGAGCCAGTGAGTATAACGATACTTCACATGGAGAGTGAAGTGTCATTCCTGCAGTCCGTTTCCCCTCTGCATCAAAAATCTCGATCAGAGTGGAACCCTGAAATTTGACTTCAAGAACGTTGTCCGTACGATAGGTGAGTCCGCAATCATTATTTATTGATGAAACATTAGTGATTTCATTGCCTGACAATGTCTGTAGACAACCATCTGTTATTGTAATTTGCTTCGAAAGCAAAGGGTAGCCCGGATAACTTTCAAAGTACACGTTATAGGTGCCCTCAAGTATACCATCATACACACCTGTTATATCAAAGGGACATATACAATCGCATGGCATATCGGATTTATCTGCCACTGTGAAATGTATATTGTAGCCTTCTATGTCGGCTGATGTTGAGAACAGGCCGCAACAATTATCCATGTAGTCGTAAACTGATAATGTCAGCTTTCCGGATTCATAGCTTATTGTCGCCGACAGATCCTTGTCGTCGCCCCAATAACGTGTATCTGACATGCGGGTCTTGCACTCGGATTGTTCCGAAGATACCGGCTCAATTATTACACCATACGTCGGAACTATTCCCATCAGAAGTGAGGCAAAGGTAAATATTACAGTTTTATTCATAACAGTTAATTTTTAACAATCAATTTAAGTGTGACGGACTTGGTTGCACCGGTGGATGTGACAGCAGTCAAACGTGCGACATATATGCCTGCCGGTAGAGTGATCGAGCTCTGATGTGTATAGCCGTCGGCCGCAAGGTTATTGACACTCAGTGCATTTATACCCGTAGCCGATGTTATATGCAATGTGACATCCGACAGGCCCTTGGCTGCCGAATAAGTTATCAGATTATCAGCATACTCCAATGTGAGTGTCGAGGACTGCGACTCAACGTTGTTTATTCCCGTTTCGACATTTTGGTCGCCAAGCGTCAGTGTGTATTGCTGACGTGTATCCGCCCCGGGAATACGCATATATAATTTGTTGTTGTCGATATCATGATAGAATGCCGGACCGGTTGATGCGAGTACCTCTTGTTCTGATGATTTGGCATCGGCTGTGACCGCATCACCGGTAGGTGCATACTGTATCCTATCTTCATTGAGAATTGCCGGGGCGGCAACAGGTTGAAGAGTGACCATCTTTTCATTTAAGGACTCTCCATTATTGTTGATGACAAAATCATGTATCCGGATATGTATATCCTGAGTAGACGGCATACCGGTCCATCCGTTACCTTCACGCTCCACGTTGATCAGCAGAGTGGTATTGTTGATATTTGTCGAGCTGAAGCGAGTCAGAATATATTTCTCATCACGGACAGAATTGACATCCGTGTGGTCATCTTCGTATAACATACCGGTAGATGTCTGAGCTGACAACGGTGCGAAATGGTCGACGATAAGCTCTGAGGAATTGATCTCCTCGGTGGATGTAAAGGCCGACTGGCGATAACGTGGCACGAAGGCACCGCGACGCATGAAGCAGGGCAACACGCTTGTCGGCGCATTATAGCCGGTGGTCGTGTGACCGGCATAAACCTTTTTGAAATCATTCATGTCAAGCCAATCACCCTCCGGGAATGTAATGTTTTTGGTAGTACCGTCATCCAACACCGGAGCGACATACACATCCGGTCCCCACAGATAAGCGCCGATTTCATTGTTCAGTATCGATTTGTCGGAGTCATTGAAGTTGGCAGGACGGGCTATCGGTGTGCCATTGACGGTATAATTATATGATTGAGTATAGGTATAGGGGAGATAGGCATATCGCAGATTGATAGCCTTGCGAACGTCATCGAGCACACCGCTGTAAGCAGGCTGCCATACCTCGGGAGATACGCTTGAATGCGTGCGCATCGAGGGATAAAATACACCAAGCTGGACCCAGCGCCGATACAGATCGGCATCCGTACCGTAAGCTGTAAATCCTCCAATATCCGAGCCCAAGTAGCTGACACCGGACATTGCCGCACTCACCAGAGCCGGCACCTGAGCCTGCAGGCCGCCCCACGAGCGGGCTATATCACCTGTCCATGGGAAAGAGTTGTATCGCTGCATACCGGCCGTACCCGCACGTGGCATAGTGATGAAGCGGGTGTCGGGTATCTGTTCCTTCATCGCGTCGTAGGTCAATTCGAGCCATCGGTTGCCATATTCATTATGCACCTGATTGACATTACCACCCTGATAGTGACTGTCGGCATCATGGCTTTCCGGCTCCCCGAGATCCAGCCACCAGCTCTCGATACCCTCTGCCGTACGCTTCTTATACAGATCCTTATACCATTCAACAGCAGAAGGGTTTGTTATATCCAGTAGACCTACCTTGTCGCTCTGCAGCCATGACATATTCGAGACATCGTTGTCCGCCAGATATCCTGACGATTTGAGAAAGTCGTAGTTGTAGCTGTTGGAGGTAAAATAGGGCTCGGTGATGGCGATGGTATGCACATGTTGATCACGGAATTGCTGCATCATTCCTACCGGATCGGGGTAAGCTGATGTCTCCCAATCGATACGGCCCATACGTGCTGTGCCGGTATCCTTGAATGACCCTGTCTGCCAGTGGATATCGAAGACGATGCCGTCGAGCGGTACATTGCACGCCTTGGTCTTGGTAACAGTCTGTTCAGCCTCGGCGCGTGTAGCAAAGCTGAACTTGGATGTGATATATCCTAACGCCCAATACGGTGGAAGTTCCTGTTTACCGGTAAGGGCAGTGTAATTCTCCAAGACACGTTCCATCGTGCCGCCACCTATATAATAATATGCAATGGGATTCTCGCTGCTGCTCCTGTATAAGGATCCGAACCTGGAGGGACGGACAGTGGCGTTTCGGTAGTGATCGTCAAAGTAGACGCCATATCCGGATGTCGATACGTAGAATGGGATACATATATTGCGTGTTGTGGATGCACCGATTCCCCAGTTGCCGCCCTGGGTATTATTCATCGTCATGGTCTTGCCGTCCCAGTTGATATGGTTGCCATTGTATCCCCCTCCATAGAAGGCAGTGTCATCCATGCCCGCGAATGTCACTGTGATGCCACCGGGATGATTGGACAGTCCGCCCGACTCTATAAGAGTGGGGGATGAGTAGGGAGTCCCGGCATTGATAAATGCCAGCAGGGCAGTGGCTTTATCAACACGCACCGTGACACCGTCCGGGATGGCGAGCAGAAAGTGATCATCATTCTCCGTGACGTTAAACCATGCCTCCTCCATATTATATTTGGCCTTCGTATCCTCATTCACCACAGATATTGACGGACGCTCGGCTGTGACTGTCGCACCGGCAGGGAGGGTGAATACCTTGACGATATCCTTGGCCCACGGAGTGAGAGTAAGACACCCCTCCTCGCATGTGAAGGTTATGGAATTGTCATCATTGCCCGACCATGACGTTACGGCTCCCAACGATGATGTCGCAGGCGCTATATATGAGAGACTCAGGAATTGATCATCCTCATGCTGCTTGGTTGAGCCATCGCGGAATATCACGGCGATACGATCGTATGATGCGGTCGCATCACATCCATACCAACTGACAATAGAGGGTGAAAACTCTATATAGAAAAGATCCGGATCAGTAGCAGACTGAGTCATCCTGTACTTGGCATCATGGTTGGACCATAAGCCTGTGCCGCCGTGCCAGTCGCTGTCCGCTCCACCCTGCTCGATCAGACCCGTAAAGATCTCTATATTGGAGGAATTATGCAGAGGGCCGGCAGGATTGTATGCACGGTTGAAATAGAGTGTGGCCTTATCCTTTTGAGAGGGGTTGGCCGGTTCGAGCCAATATTCAGCCTCGGGGAGTGACGCGCTTGGATCGTATGTGGCTTTCGGCCCCTTATCTCCACTGATTGTGTATACATGCCCGTTGACAACCCTGAACGTATCGGTAATGTCGCGCTTGACACTGCCGTCAAGATTGTAGAATCTACAAGTCATATATAGATTTTCCGGAGCATCAAACGAGTAGTCGAAGATTACGCTGTTGAGGAATGAGTCGAGTTTGCCGGTCAGATTGACATCCGTGCCGGAAATGTCTACATGAATATTGTCCCAACCGACATTATTATGAAATGAGATGGTGTATCGTATTGTTTCTCCGGGTTCACCGAGATCCAGATATTCATCAAGCGTCTTCCCTGTGTCACCGGTGAGAGTGTACACATGATTAGCCACGGGGATGAGATCGGAAGTCTGTGGGCCACTTTCAGAAGCGGTGAAGAGGCATCCTTTATTAGAGTCGTCAAAGTCGGCAGACCAGATGTTGGGATACGCAGTGAGTGTCATTGCGTCACCCGGCCATGAAGATGGGTTCAGTCCGTCCCAGTGATGCACCCTGGGTTGTGTCCAGTGAGCCTCTGAATTGTCGAAATAAACGGTCAAGGCTGCTGCCGGCAGGACAGAGAGTGCAATGGCAGTCAAAAGGGTGAAAAGTCTATTCATGGAGTTTGTTGTTAGTCAATATTGTTTTATATTGATACAAAGATAGTAATTTTTTTTGTGGAAATTTGGTCATATCAGAATTTTAGAC
>CAMWUY010000084.1 GCA_947177615.1 uncultured Porphyromonadaceae bacterium | reverse complement strand
GTCGTTTAGCCCGCTAAACTCCTGAGTCTGCAAGACTAAATATGACTAAAATCTGTGACCCTGGATTTAACATTTTTTGTGGAATGGGGTCTAAGGAGTGATTACATATCTACGATCTCTGCACTGTGCCCTGTAAGGGGAATATAGTCCGTCAAAAATTTATTTGCGGGAATATTCATATAACATGTTGTCGTGCCATCCGGAAGGAGCATGGATGGTCTGTCCAGTACTTCACGTTCAATGACGAGTCTCACGACATTATTGCGATCTGCAACGATGGCCAAAGGTGTGGCGCTGCCGATCTCAAGTCCTAATAGTTCCATAAGGATCTCCGGTTTGACAAAGGATACTCTTGAGACACCTAAGGCAGCCGTGAAGTCCTTGGTAACAAATGGTTTATGTCCCGGCATTACAACAAGATAAAACTTAGTGAGCTGTCTGTTGGCTACGAGGAGAGATTTCACTGTCGGTGCATTCAGTCGCTGTGATATTTCCTCGCATTCATCGACTGTTATAGCCGGATCATTATCGACCCGTGTCCACGGTATTTTTGACATTTCAAGAGTCTGATATATCAGGCGTTGAGTGTCAGTGGCAAATGTCTCCGGGGGTGTCGTTTGGATTTGACTGATATACATGGCTTATTATATTGTTAAAGTCTAAGATATCATTTCTGTTTATCGTGTGAGGGCTTGAATGCATTCCATAGGATAAAGGCCACACAGACAGCTGCTAAAGCATATCCTCCCCATGAGAGATACTTATTATATTCCTCAATTTTCTCAAACAACTGTTGATGTGATACATGTAGCGAAAGCCAGTAGCCAAGATAACCTAATATGGAATTCCAGACCAATGCTCCCAATGCAGTGAACAAGGCAAACTGAGCAACATTCATACGTGAAATGCCTGCAGGAATGGAAATGAGTTGTCTGATAGCCGGTATGAGCCTGCCAATGAATGTAGATATGGCACCGTGTTTATCGAAATATGCTTCAGCTTTCATCACCTTTTCTCTATTTATCAGACAAGCATGTCCCAATCTGCTGTCGGCAAACTTGTAAACGACAGGTCGTCCAATCCAGAGTGCCAGATAATAATTGACAAATGCACCGACTAATGCACCGAGTGTAGCGACCGCAACGACTCCGTAGACATTCATATCGCTCCCGACTCCTGCATTGGTACAGGCAAGATATGCAGCCGGGGGAACAATGACTTCGGATGGGAATGGTATAAATGATGACTCGATTACCATAAATACGAAAACAAACAGGTAATTGGCGTTGGAGGTAAACCAATCAAAAAACTCTAATGCGTCAAAGAGCGCGAGAGGGATCAAGTCTAACATATCAATATCTTTTTTAAAGATTATTTGAGGCTAAAATCAACAATATGAAACAGTCAACGTACGAAAATAATCTCAAATTAACTTAGAGACTGATAAAACATTATAAAATTACAAATTAATGTTCAACTCCTTGAACATACGGGCATACATTGCAGCTTTCTTGTCGATAGCGAGTGGATACGCTCGTGAAGATGACGGCATACGCCAGTGGGAAAGTTGTCTCATATTGCCGGCCGAGTCTATTACATTAATTTGAATGCACTCCCCGACTTTCGGTATCTCCGAGTTGGTAATATGGGCAATAACGCCGGCAGCCTTCTCTCCGGTAGTAGCGATAGCAACGCACTCCGGCATCTCGGTGAGAATAGCCGATAGGTCGATATGTTCCTTGATATCCAGATCCTTGTCTGCGGCATTGCCTGCAGTCCGCACCACACACCTGCCGGTGTCACTCAGTGCCACCTTGAGTCTCTCGAGTGTATCTTTCAGTAAGTTTAGATTGAAGCTTTTGTTATCTATATCAACGAAGTAATTCTTATCATTAAAGAAAATGAGTCCGAATATACGCCACATATCATTGATATAATTCGGGTAGTAAAAGTTCATTGACCATCTGTGTGGCTGAGGTGGGAAAGTACCGCACATCAAAAGTTTGGCACCCTGTGGAATGAAAGGCCTGAACGGATGTGTCTCGCCGTCGTATGGAGTCTTGTCAAGATTTTGCAACATAAATCTATCCTAAAATTGTAATTAAATGGTAAAGTTACTCAATCTTTTTAATTTTTTGATTATATTTTAGAAAATTGGAGAGAAATATGTTGTAACTTTACAGTTTGATATAATCAATGTCGCCGTTTGTATAGGTTCATGAGCTGTCAGATGGCAAAAGTTGTAAAATCTATGAAATACTATTTTGCGCCCGTTCAAGGGCATACGGATGCCCCCTATCGTAACATACATTCCCGTGTATATGGATCTGCTATATATTTTACACCATTCATACGCATCGAAAAGGGTGAGTTACGCAAGAAAGATGAAAAGGACGCTGAGGCTGCGTTGTCAGGAGAAGCTAAAACAATAGCTCAGGTAATTTTCCGTGATAATATCGAGTTGTCAACTCTCGTTGCGAAGTTAAAGGATATGGGACACAAAGAGATCAATATCAATATGGGGTGTCCATTTCCGTTACAGACAGCGAAAGGCCGTGGTGCGGCTGCTGTAGGCAGAGAGGATTGTGCCCAGGCCGTAAGAGAGGTAATAGAACAGCATCCGGATATTGAATTTTCTCTCAAGATGAGGTTGGGAATGAGTGATGATAATGAGTGGCGCGCTCTTATGGATACATTGAATTCAATTACCCTTTCCCATCTGACCGTGCATCCACGAGTGGCACAAGATCAATATTCTGGAGACTTACGAATGGAGAAGTTTGAGGAGGTATTGGTTGCATCACGTAATCCTGTGGTATATAATGGTGATATAAGGACGCCGCAGGAGGCTGCAGGTATTTTGGAAAAATATCCCGGAATATCAGGTATTATGATCGGCAGAGGTGCTTTGGGACGTCCTTCATTAATATCAGAATGTATTGAGGGCCAACAATGGAGTCGCGAAAAGAGAGTAGAGACGATGTTGTCGTTTCACGATGCCCTATTGGATGAGTACAGGGAAACATTGATCGGAGGCGAGCACCAGATTTTGTCAAAAATCAAGCCGTTCTGGGAGTATGCAGAGTCAGAAATCGGGCGAAAGGCCTGGAAGTCTATCCGCAAGGCAACCAATATGGCAAAATATGAGACGGCTCTCGCTATGATAGAATAACAGTGTGAGAATATATTTCAGGGATAAGGATGATGTGCTAAATGAAAGTAAAAATAGATGGTAAAAGATAAGGATAGTAAGATTAAATATATTGAGGCCAAGGGAGTTCGGGTTAACAATCTTAAGAATGTTGATGTCAAGCTGCCACTAAATGAGTTTACTGTAGTAACCGGTGTAAGCGGCTCCGGGAAATCGTCTTTGGCATTCGACACCCTTTATGCAGAGGGTCAGCGTAGGTATGTAGAGAGTCTCTCAGCATACGCGCGTCAATTTCTCGGGCGAATGTCGAAGCCTGAGTGTGACTATATCATCGGCTTACCGCCGGCCATAGCCATAGAGCAAAAGGTTAATACGCGTAATCCTCGTTCGACCGTAGGAACAGCGACAGAGATATATGATTATCTACGTATGCTATATGCCCGAATCGGTCATACATATTCGCCTGTATCCGGCCGTGAAGTCCGTAAACATACGGTGGATGATATAATCAATAATTTATTGACATATCCGTCCGGTTCACGTATTGCAGTCGTGATAGATATATTGCCTCCGCAGGGTAGAACATTTCGTGAACAGTTGAATATTTATCTCAAGGAGGGATATTCCCGTATGGAGCAGGATGGTCGGTTCATAGATATTGCAGAGTTTCTGCTGACACCGGAGACAGCTGGCGAGTCTGAAGGTAAGCACTTATTGATAGACCGTCTAAGTGTGTCGGATGACAGTGACAACATATCCCGCCTCGCGGACTCTATAGAGACCGCCATCTTTGAGGGACATAACGAATGTAAAGTTAAAGTCTGGGATGGAGAAAAGGTCCGTGAATTGACCTTTAACGATAGATTTTCAGAGGATGGAATTGATTTTCGCGAGCCGTCAGACCTAATGTTCAATTTTAATAATCCATACGGGGCATGCCCGGTATGTGAAGGATTTGGTCAAGTGCTCGGCATAAGTGAGGATCTTGTGATACCGGATAAGTCTCTGTCCGTGTATCAAGGTGCGGTTCAGTGTTGGAAAGGCGAAAAAATGGGAGAATGGAAACGCCATCTTCAACATATATCCCCGCATATATCATTTCCAATACACACGCCTTATAACGAATTGACTCAGGAACAGAGGGATATCTTATGGCATGGAAATGGCAACTGGGAGGGTATAGATGGATTCTTCCGTTGGGTTGATGAAAACCAATATAAGATACAGTATCGTGTGCTTAAAGCTCGTTACCGTGGTAAGACAACATGTCCGGAATGTCACGGATCTCGCCTTCGTAAGGATGTTGAATATGTCAAGGTGGGTGGTAAGACTATTACCGATCTTGTCAAATTGCCGGTTAGTGAGTTAAAAATATTCTTTGACAATCTACAATTATCTGAAACGGATACGGCTATAGCAACTCGTCTTCTGACCGAAATACGTAATCGGGTGAGCTTTCTGGAGGAGGTCGGACTCGGCTATCTGACATTAGACCGCCTTTCGTCTACATTATCCGGAGGAGAGAGTCAGCGAATTAATCTTGCCACTTCGTTAGGATCATCATTGGTAGGCTCGTTATATATTCTTGACGAGCCCTCAATAGGACTTCATTCACGCGACACTCATCGACTGATAAATGTGTTGAAACGCTTGCAACAAACGGGTAATACTGTAGTTGTCGTAGAGCATGATGAAGATATAATGTTGGCGGCCGATAATATAATTGATGTCGGTAAGGATGCCGGAATGAACGGTGGAAATATCGTATTTAACGGAAATCTGAATGCCGCCCTGGCAGATATCTCTAAGGGTGGATCGTCAGTAATAAATACGGACTCATCCTATACATTGCAGTATCTGAGTGGTCAGAGGCAGATAAACTATGATCCGTTACGACGTCCATGGAAAAAGTATATAGAGGTAGAGGGTGCTTCAGAGAATAATTTAAAGAATGTCACCGTACGTTTTCCACTCGGTGTCATGACAGTAGTCACAGGTGTGAGTGGTTCGGGAAAGTCAACTTTGGTAAAGGACATCCTGTACAGGGCATTGGCGCGTCAATTAGATATCGCCACAGAAGCGCCCGGTCAGTTCAAGCACTTAAATGGTGATGTCAAGGATATTGGTGCGGTGGAATTTGTCGATCAAAATCCGATAGGTACATCTTCACGGTCGAATCCCGCAACCTATCTTAAGGCCTATGATGAGATACGAAAGTTGTTCGCCGATCAGCAACTTTCCAAGCAGATGGGTTTTACACCGGCTTACTTCTCGTTCAATACGGAGGGGGGGCGATGTGAAGAATGCAAGGGAGAAGGTGTGATCACGATACCTATGCAATTTATGGCGGATATCAGTGTGCCATGTGAGGTGTGTGGCGGTCGAAGATTCAAGCAGGAGGTACTCGATGTATTATATCGTGGCAAGTCGATATATGATTTTCTCGAGATGACAGTGGATGAGGCCATATCATTTCTGCAGGAGTCCGGAGGTGCTCAGGAAAAAAGAATTATTAAGAGGCTGCAGCCACTACATGATGTCGGATTGGGTTATATAAAATTAGGTCAGTCATCCTCAAGTCTTTCGGGCGGTGAAAACCAACGGGTCAAATTAGCCTATTTTATATCTCAGGATCGTCTGCCACATACGGTATTTATTTTCGATGAGCCTACTACCGGTTTGCATTTTCATGACATTGAGACGTTGTTAGGTTCGTTACGTCGTCTGACAAGAGAGGGTCATACTGTGATTATCATCGAGCATAATATGGATGTGATAAAAAATGCAGATTGGGTTATTGATATAGGACCTGAGGGTGGTGATGCCGGAGGTAATGTAGTTGCGATCGGCACTCCTGAAGATATAGCCACAAGTCCCGGTTCATACACCGGACAATTCTTGAGATCTAAATTGAAAAAGGACTCATTTGCCGGGATTTGACAGATCTGCTTGATAAATATGATGCTAATAATAAATAATATGCGCAAGTGTTTATTTCAGATAGTTATCGGCACTGTATTGGCTATCATGACAGTTGGTTGTAAGCAGCCGGAGCATGATAGCAGAGAGGAAGGTGCCCGCCAATTATACAAAGATTTGGTTGCGATTACGGCGTTATACACCGACAGTATAGTAAATGCATCTGATAGTACCGATCTGACTGCTCTCTATTTGCGATATGAGAAGGCCTATGACAACATAAATAATAATGTGGCGCCTGATACAGATTTATTTATGAAAGAGGGTGAGAACGATACAATTATACTGTTACAACAGAAGTTAAGGGTAGCATTGTCTGATAAATTATCGTCTCAAGACATGCATCTCGCATCTGACACAATCGAAGGCAAGTCTGAATCTCATATTGCCACTGATAAGTGATAATGGCAGATTGATCTTTTTACGATCTTTATTTTTCAAGCACCAGCCTTGTTCACGCAGTATACAGTGGCGTGTAGTCATCAGTCGGTCATGAGACGGATTAATTCCGATCTCCATGGCTGACTCGATTTTTTTGACTCCGTGGTCGTGAAAAAATGTTTCAGCGAGTGGATTTGCAACGTTATCTCTGTATGTCAGAATTTTATCAGGATATTCATAATTCAGATCTTCACTGCGTCGATAGTCATATCTGTATGTAGCTCTTGCTGTTGAACGCAAAGTAGAGATAATATCATGTTTTAGTTTTGTCAGGTCGGATGCTTTGATAAATTCTGTATCACTGAGACTGCATTCGAAATTATGGAGTTGAAACTCAGTATTCCCCAATTTGTTAAAATAGCTTCGGAAGTTCATCGGTTTACGTGCCTTCTCAATCCTGCAATTTAACGGGACTGTCACCTCCACTCCCCTTTCGTCGCGTGCGGTCACAAAGTGTCTATTGATGGAAATATCAAGTGATAACCTTCGTTCGGCACTCTTTTTAGCCAATATGGATTGCCACATTCTGTCGTATGTGCGATGAATTTTTGCACCTTTGGGCAAAATGAATGGCCGATTTCCAATAATTTTATTTCCCTTGATACCATTGACCATAACACCTTTATATTCTCCTCCGGAGGTAAAGTAACTGATGCCATCACCATTGTTCAAAGTTGAAATGTCTTCAATTACTTCACCCATAGATTTAGGTGTCGCCGGTTGTGAGATATTGGATGGACGTCTGTCTTCCAGAAAATAGTGAGTAAATCCTCTATTGAAGCTTTTGTCCAACTGCGGGGTAAATTCGATAATGGAATTACCCTGTGATGAACGTTTATATTTGTCGGGGTATTGAGAAATAATATTGTTGAGACGTTGACTGTATGCTGCCGTCACATTCTTGACATAGTCCATATCCTTGAGGCGCCCTTCAATCTTAAAAGATGAGACTCCGGCGTCCAACAATTGATCCAAGATGTCAAGTGTATTAAGATCCTTCAGCGAGAGTAAGTGACAATTATCTGCTAAAATTTTATTGTCAGCATCCCGGAGTGTGAATGGGAGTCTGCAGATCTGAGCGCATTCTCCCCTATTGGCGGAACGCCCGGTTGTAAAGCAACTTGTGTGGCATCTTCCTGAATATGAGACACAAAGGGCACCATGAACGAAACATTCCACGGGAATTGTAACTGCATCGCAGATATCTCTGATTTCTGTCAGTGTCAACTCTCGGGCAAGAACAATTTGTGAAAATCCAACGGCTTCAAGAAACTTAGCCTTTGCAACATCGCGGGTATCACATTGAGTTGATGCATGGAGGGCTATCGGTGGTATTTGAAGCCGGAGAATACCCATATCCTGCACGATGAGAGCATCTACCCCTATGCGATACAGATCATATATCATCCGTTCTACGCTCATAAGCTCGGACTGATACACGATCGTATTGACGGTCACGTATACTTTTGCCCTGAAAATGTGTGCAAAGTCCACAACACGTCGTATATCCTCAATACTGTTAGCAGCGTTCTTGCGTGCTCCGTATCCAGGGCCTCCGATATATACAGCATCTGCTCCGTGTCGGATCGCCTCGATTGCAATATCCGCATTGGCCGCGGGCGCCAATAGCTCTATTTCCCTCATATACAGTGTGGAATGTGATTTGTCATACCTCAGACCTCTTGAAGGATTATTTCTTAAAAAGTCTATCCATCATACGTTTGTCATCACGCTCTTTGATACTCTGGCGCTTATCATATTGTTTCTTGCCTCGGGCTACTCCTATGACAAGTTTTGCAAGACCACGTTCATTGATGAAAAGACGAAGAGGAATTACTGTATATCCCGGGTTTTCACATTCTTTCTGCAATTTTGCTATTTCTTTTCTATTGAGTAGAAGTTTGCGATCTCTTCGTGTGACATGATTATTATATGATCCGAACGAGTATTCGGCTATATGCATATTCTTAACCCACACTTCGCCATTGGTAATAAGGCAATATGTATCGGCAAGACTGGCTTTGCTCTGTCTTATGGACTTAATCTCTGTTCCCGTCAGAACGATACCACATGTATAGGTGTCACCAATCTCGTAGTCAAAAGTAGCACGTTTATTCTTAATTAAAATTTTATCGTTTGCCATAATTTTGCGTTTACTTTATCTTATAACAACTTAGGATCAATATTGATATCATAACCGGGGCATAAATGAAAAATACATCCGGTTATATCATCAGCAATTCAGAGAATATCATATAAATTGCGATCGGTGAGATGATAATGAATGCACATATCATGACTGTGATAAGTGTCGTCCGATGATCTTCAAATTTAAAGAACCGTATGCCTTTTGACGCAAGATAGATAGTCCATAACGGGAGAAAAACCCAGATGGCCTCTAACATGGGAACGCAGTTGGAGAGGATATAAAATAGAGTCAAGGTCGAAAGCAGAAATAATACATATTGCTTTCCATAATCAGATAAGGCCTTTTCCTTACAATTCGCCGGCAAAAGAGCTTTTTCCAATATGAGAATTAGAAAATATCCAAAGAAGAATGATATGAACACTGTCAGCGCCTGTATCAGGACTGCCCCAATGCTCTCCGGCACACGATATATGTAGCTCATAAATTCTGAGACGGCGGCGACAGCA
>CAMWUY010000083.1 GCA_947177615.1 uncultured Porphyromonadaceae bacterium | reverse complement strand
AGCTATAATAGCTACATTAGCTATCTTAGCTATAATAGCTATAATAGCTATAATAGCTATCCCTAAAACTCCACCGACACCCGCAAATTAAATTGCCGCCGAGTCAGATAGTTAGGCACAGCATACTGAATATTATTGACATCCGTCACCCAATAATAGCTGCTGACATTAGCCATATCAAAGAGATTAAAACAGTCAAATCCGATGATTATACTCTTGAAGTGTCTCCAGAAGTTGTATGGGCGCACACCGTCGGAAGGAGCTCCAACCAACTGGTAACTCAACCCGACATCGACACGCTTATATGCGGGCGCACGAAAATAGGATACGTCGCGGTCTACGTGCGGTGCGGTCATCGTAAGACCATCGGAGAGTACGCCGCGAAGACTGAATTTCAGTTTCGGAAATTTCGGGAAATAGTCGGTGAAGTATATGCCTAATGAATAACGCTGGTCACTCGGCAACGGCACCTTCTTGCCGTTAAGGTCCTGGGAGGTCTTCATCAGAGAGAATGTGATCCATGAGTCCGAACCGGGAACAAATTGACCGAAAAGCTTGAAATCCAACCCCATGATATATCCCTTGGAGTCATTTTTACCCGAATAGTTGATCTTCAGATTATCATATTCGTATGAGATGAGATTGGCAAGATTCTTATAGTATGCCTCACCGGTGATCTTGAAGGGGCGGTTCATCATGCGGAAGGTATAGTCGGTGGCCAGGAGCACTTGGATGCTTCGCGGAGATCTGATGTCGCGGTTCAGCACTATATACGAGTTGCCGAGCGGATCACTCACAGCCTCGCGATACTCCTTGTAGAACGGACTCTGATAATACATACCCACGCCCAGACGGTAGTTCCAGCGGTTGTGCTCGACGGGAACGAAGGTGAAATTAAATCTCGGAGATACAAGAAACTCCCTGTTGAAGTCCCAATAGGAGAGGCGGAGACCGCCGTTGAGTGTCATATAGAATTTTTCCGTATCGATATAATATGCGTCCTCGACGAAAAATGCCATACGGTTGTTTGAGATATCCTGTCTTGAGGAGAGATTATATATCAGGTGAACACCCTCCGGGAGTGTGGGGAGCGAGTATCCGGCGGAGTCACGCCATTCCCACTCCTTGGTACGGTCATGAAACTTCTCCGTCTGAAACAGCAATCCGTAAGTGATATTATTACGTCTTATCACCGTGTTTCCCTTGATGGCGGCCTGAAAGACCGAGGCGCGCAGACGGTTGCGCGAATGCTCCATATATTTACCGACACCCAACTCACCACCGACGGCATCCTCACCTGCGGTTCCGGCCTGATTGAGCCAGTATTCTCCGGATATGTCGTATGACACCATCTCGTTGCTGTAGAAACCGGATAACGACACACCTATAGCATTGGCACGGTTGATGCGGTACATGGCATTAAAGGCACCGAGGATCGTCTGAAACTTGTCACGCTCTTCGCCATCGAAATAGACCTTGAACTGCTTGGTATCCATCGAGGTGCCGAAACTGGTCTCACGGTCGGCCGGCTTGAAGTTGAAATGATTGAGCGAGATGTTGCCCAGAAAATCGAATTGCAGCTTTTCCGACGGCTTGTATGCGAGATTGGTCTGATAGTCAAAATAGAGGGGATCGTACTCTCCGCGTGTCTCCAGTTTTGAGAGCAGTGAATTGTTCTTCTTGAGTCTCAGACCGTGCAATTGCGAAAACTTACCCGAATTTTGTCCGATAGTCAGTGAGCCCCCCATCAGCGAGAGCGATACGGCTCCCTCAAAGGCCTCGGGCTCGCGGTAAGTGATATCGAGGGCGGAGGACATCTTGTCGGCATAGCGGGCCGGAAAACCGCCGGAAGAGAACTTGATATTACCCACCATATCCGGATTGATAATACTCAGACCCTCCTGCTGACCGCTGCGCACAAGCTGAGGACGATACACCTCCGTGCCGTTGATATATACGGAGTTCTCGTCAAACGATCCGCCGCGCACGGAGTACTGTGAGGACATCTCGTTGGAGGAATTGACACCGGGCATCGTGGCGAGCATAGCCTCGACCGAACCGCCGGAGACATCCGGCGATAACTTGAAACTCTCAGTGTCAAACGATTGCATACCGTTGATATTCTGTCTGAAACCGGTCACCTCGATCTCCGCGAGCTCGGTAGACTCAGTAGCCATCTTGACGTTGATGGTGATATCACCCTTGGCATCAATCAGCTTGCGGGTGACATTCTTGAACCCGATACAGGTATAGATAACCTCGATGGTATCTTTGGCAGCGACCGAGAGATCGTAATTGCCCTTAAGATCGGTGTTTGTACCGATGGATGTACCGGCGATGCGCACAGTCGCAAATTCGACAGGCTTATCCTCAAGATCAACCACACGTCCCGAGATCTTTATATTATCAGCAAGGACGGCAGCCGTTATCATGACGGTCAGTATGATGGTCAGTAAGTATCTGAGATGTATCATGACTATAAAACGCACCTATCTCCTCATTATTATATCTTAGCTATCTTAGCTATCGTAGCTATCGTAGCTATTTTAGCTCTCATAGCTATCCTAGCTATTTTAGCTATCTTAGCTATCTTAGCTATCATAGCTATCTTAGCTATCTTAGCTATCTCAGCTATCTTAGCTATCGTAGCTATCTCAGCTATCATAGCTATCTTAGCTATCTTAGCTATCTTAGCTATCTTAGCTATCCCCGGCCGTACTGATATTTTAACTTTTTTTAACATTAGCACATATACTATTAACATTCTATTTTTCTAAATTTGCACAAGCAAAATTCAAATAAGGCATTACACCTTTATACCAGAGAGTCTTCGGCTATAAAACTCTATATAATACCGGCACCTGGCTCAGATACTTAAAATCGTAAATACTACCTAATAAGCGTGATGAAAAGCTTATCTAAGATACTTACTACGTGTGCATTGTTCGCATCCGCCGCCCTACCGGCCGCGGCGAATGATTTCGCCATCAAGACCAACCTGCTATATGACGCTACCGCTTCGGTCAATCTCGGATTTGAGGTCGGCATCGCCAAGCAGTGGACACTCGATGTCAATGGTGACATGAATTTCTGGAATATCAATGACAAACGCTGGCGTCACTGGTTTGTACAGCCGGAGGCCCGCTACTGGTTCTGTCACCGCTCTCTCGGACACTTTATCGCTATTCAGGCTCACGGTGGACAGTACAACCTCGGCAACTGGGGTGTCGACGGCTTCAATTTCCTCGGCACAGATTTCCGTAACCTTAAGGATCGTCGCTATCAGGGCTGGTTTGCCGGTGCCGGTATCGCATACGGTTACTCCTGGGCCTTCAACGAGCATTGGGGAATGGAGGCTGAGATCGGTATCGGTTGGGCTTACTCCCGATTTGACGCATATCCCTGTCGTGTCTGCGGCAACAAGATAATAGACAATGGCGTCCACAATTACGTCGGACCGACCAAATTAGCTCTTAATTTAGTATATACCTTCTGATCACATAGCCGATATGAAACTCAAGACTCCTATATTAGCACTCACCGTAGTGTCAGCCATGTCGGCTCTTGGCGCTGTCAAGACCGTCACCCCCGTGGTTTCCGATCTCAATATGCAGCGTATCGAGGGACATCCGGGCGCTCTGCTCGTATCTTACACCATCGATGGTGTCGAGGGCAAACTCCCCTCAAATGCCGAGGTAATGATCACACCGATGGTGCACTTCGGCGCCGACTCCATCGAACTCACACCGACCACTCTCGCGGGTCGCGCTTCTTACCTCGCTCACAAGCGCAACCATAACCTCCCCAAAGGTACTGATATAATCCGCGTCAAGGGTGGCACACCCGTTCAACGCGAGGCTCTCGTGACATGGTCGGATGAAATGATGCAGTCAGAACTGACCTTCCGTGCGACAACCATCGGTTGCCGTTGCAAATGCGAGGATGTCACCATTCTCCCGGTCAGATATGCCGCTGACTTCAATCCGCGTCAGTACGAACTCATCATACCCCGTGACCAACTCGCCGCTCTCGAACAGAATATACAGCAGGTCGTGAAGACACGCAGTGTAAGCAAGTCGGCTCACGTCAATTATGAGGTCGGCAGCATCAAGTTGCTCCCCGATTTCGAGGAGAACCCCACCGAACTCGCTGCCATTATGGCGACAATTGACTCGGTACGCAATGACTGTGATCTGACCATAGACAAGGTGCTAATACACGGTTTCGCGTCGCCGGAGGGTACTTACCGCCTCAATACACGTCTCTCCGAGGGACGTACCGCCGCTCTGCGCAATTATGTCGAGAGCCGCTACAATTTCGGCAGCAAACTCACTACGGTATCTACACCTGAGGATTGGGAGGGACTCCGCAAATGGGTGGAAAACTCATCACTGCATGACAAGGACGCTATCCTGCGTGTCATCAACAGCAATCTCGCTCCCGACGCTAAGGATGAGGCTCTGCAGGAGAAATTTCCGAATGCTTACAAGATAATGCTGTGGGAGGTTTATCCGACACTGCGTCGTGCCGACTATACCATCGATTATACTGTCTGCAATTATACCAAGCCGGAGACCATCGCTCAACTTCTCAAGGATGCTCCGCAGAAGCTTTCATACGAGGAGGTTATGCTCCTTGCACGCACATATCCTGTGGGCAGTACGGAGCGTGCCGACCTGGCTCTGCGTGCCGCACGTATGTTCCCGGATGACGAGCGCGCACAGTTGGCCGGTGCATTCGTAGCCCTGGAGCGTCACGACCTTGACGCTGCGGCTACTATGCTTGACCATGCGGACCGTTCACCGTTGGCCGACTATGGACGTGGCGTCCTGTCGATCTACCGTAATGACAAAGCGGGCGCACTCAGCTATTTGCGCAAGGCGGCCGAGGCTAAGATCGAGGGAGCCGCAGAAGCACTCGACTACGCCGAATACATGAAATAACTCCCATAACTCCCATAAAAACAACAATAAAAATCAAATATTTATTAACCAGGGAGCGACGCAAGTCGCGACCACAATCAAAAAACTCAAACAAATGAAACTATTTCGTTACGCAGCGAGCCTACTGACGCTCGCCATGCTCGGAGCCTGCTCCAGCGAAGAGCCTCTTCCCGTCAATGGCGGTGCTTCTGAAGGCACTTCCGGTATGTACCTGTCTATTACTGTAGACGGTACCAAATCTACTCGTGCTACACAGCCGGCACTTGATAAAGAAAAGGAAATCAACAAGATTCAGATCATCGTCACCAAGAAGAGCACCAACAAGGAGTTCATTAATCAGACTATCACTGCTACAGATGTGATTACGAAAGAAGACGGAACAGATGTTAAGCAGATCAACGGCTCTACCATTCTGTTCGCTGTAGACAACGTGACATTCAATGAAATGAAACTGAATGCTGATGCCACGGACTGGGAAATACTGGTTTATGTTAATGGTCCTGACGATGCAGCCAACCGGGCAGCATTACTAACAGGTTCTACCGGAGCTTCGGAATCTGAGACCTGGGGTATCAAGAATGCTGAAGACAGAGGCTACAACACATACGGCTTTACAATGAGTAATGCTAAAGAATGCCTCGGTAAGCTTGCCGCTATCGGATCTTCAGATGGTTCAACACCTGAGAAAGCATGGCTTATTAAGGCTGATGTAGAGCTTTCACGTCTCGCAACACGTTTCGACTATGTGAAAAACCACGATAATACCTACACTCTTCTTTCTGACAATAGCGTTACGCTCAAGGTCGCAGGTATCGGCGTAAATACTTTTGCATCTAAGACATATCGTATTGCTCAGTTCTCTTCTGACGGTAAGGTACCAACGGGTGGTGTCGCCAACTGTACTCACTATGTAGCTTCAACAGATGCCCCCTATCGTGTAACTGACTCTTATGATGGTGAGGATGAGAACACATATATGGCTGGAAGTTATGCTGATGCCCGCTACTATCTCATCCCCGACACTAAGGAGACCATATATATGCGTCCTAACACTCTTTCTTATAATAAGGACTTTGTCCCTTCATTCAATAAGGTTCCTTACGCTGCTATAAAAGCACAGATTATCCTCAACAATGCCGGCACGGAGTCTTCATACGCAAAAGGTGAGTCATTGTTCGCGATGAACGGAATTTTGATCGGTGGAGCCAGGGATCTTAAGAAACTTGATGTTGATGGAGAAGAGTTTGCGGTAAATTTTGATACTACCGGATTGACTACAACAGAAAAAGAAGATATTGAGAAAGCTATTGAGGACGTCGTGACTGCTGTAAACAATTACATCGAAGGTCATAACTTCTCTGATCTTTCGGTTGCCGGCAACCTCACTAAAGAGAACAATAATATTAAGGAATTTCTTCAGGCTGAAGAGTACACACGTGCTGCCGATGGCAAGTATTACACTTACTATGCTACATACATCCTGCATGATAAAGACTCAAAAGACAATGCATGGTTGTATGGTGTAAGCCGTAACACCGTTTATCAGCTTGGCGTTGAGTCTTTCGGCTTCCTTGGCAATAACGGTAAAGGTAAGATCGGTGACGGACCCAAACCCTCTAATATTCAGGATCTCATTATGAAACTGAGTATAACTATTAAGGACTGGGAACTCAATGACATCAACAGTGGTTGGAAACTCTAAGTGAATGATGATTGGCCGGTCATCGGCTGATTATGATAATTTATCTGTGGGGAGGGTGATACCTCCTCACAGAACCAAAAAAAGAATAAATGTGACCGGGCGGTCACTACTGACTGAGATTATGAAACTGAAACAGAATATATTGACTCTACTTTGCGTCGGAGTGCTGACTTCCTGCTCGGCTGTCTATGAGGATCTCGACCCGTGTCCCACCGGCGCCGACGTCAGACTCACATACAATAACAATATGCAGGGTTCCGACCTCTTTGATCAGGCGGTGCACTGTGCCAAACTCCTCCTATATGATCAGGATGGCAATTTCATCGGTGAGTATGACTATAATGGCGGCAATACCATGGGTCTCGACCTGCCGGTCGGCTCGTACCACGCTATCGCTTACGGCGGTATGACCTGCGAGGATGCCGCTTACTCCTTCACTAATGCGCTCGAGACGGGACACCATTACTCAACCATCGCGACATACCTCAACGGTACCCGCGCCGAGGTCAGTGATCAACTCCATCATCACTTCCACGGTATGGCTGACTTTACCATAACGGAGGAGGACCTCACACATATCGCGACCTCTATCGACCTCACCAAGAATACCAACGCAATTCACCTGGTGCTGAAATATGCGGACAACTCCCCTATACGTGCCAATTATTTCACTTACACCATCACCGCCGATAATGCTTTGCTCGACCATGCCAACAATATCGTCAAGCAGAATGACGCTGTGGTATATCATCCTTACGGGTTTGACACGACACGCGCTGAGGAGAATATCGTCAAGGCCAATTTCGCCGTGGGTCGTCTGCAGTCTGATATAGATACTCATCTGACGGTCAAGACAAGGTATGGTGACACTGTCTTGGATCTCGACCTTATGAAATATCTTGCTCAGGTCAAAGAACTTGAACTCAAGGATGCCTCGCTCGACGAGTATCTCGACCGTCAGGATGAATGGACGCTCGAATTCACTCTCCAACCGGAGGATGACAAGATCGCCGGACTGACATTCAAGATCAATGACTGGGAAATCATAATCAACAACTTCAATCTATAATTCCGATAGCTGACGTAAGTTATGAATTATAAAAGATACATACCGTTTTCACTCATAACCTCAGCAATGCTGATGTTAGCGGGATGTGCGACAGACAATGCCGCTGATGAGCCTGCCAACGGTAAGGATGACACTCAATTCTGGATACAGTTTCAGATGTCCTCTGTCGTTAATCCGACAACTCAATTGAGACCGGAGGATGAGACACGTGCCGGTGAAACCGCTGATAATCCTGAGGTTAAGACCGATGATGAGGTGAAGATCGTCTCTCTGATCGGTCTCCTCTTTGACGTGGACGGCAACGGCAAACCGCGTACACTCCAAGCCGTGCAAAAGGCTGATAAGGACGATATAGTCGGTCCGACCAACAAGGTGACTACCGTGACGCTCAATATGGGACTCAATTCCTATTATACCCGCGAACAGAAGTACCGCCTCTATGTCTTTGCCAATCTCCCCGAATCCAACTACAGTGATCTCGTCGGAATGAAGGGCAACTCATTTACAGAAGTCAAGTCTAAAGCGGCGGCATTGACTTATTATACCAATCCGCAGGAGACCGGTATCTCTCTGGGCACCTCCGAGGATGAGGGTCTGAAGATTATGGTATGGCTCAAACCGGATGAGACTTACGATAAGGATCATCCATACGTGATTCAGGTGGAGTCGACCGACCCGAAGAATGCACCTGATGCACCGGCGACTATATCCCTTACACCTATGCAGGCGCGTTTTGATATGGTAAAGAAGGCCGGTATGTCAGACTACAAATATCCCGTAAACTTCAATGACGGCGAAAATGTCAAACCGGAAGTATATGTAGAATTTACAGGCTACAATGTGGTCACTCCCTCTCACAACGTGTTTTACTTCCAGAAAGGTAAGGAGAGTGACAAGACATTGGAATCTCCGGCCAGTCTGCCGGCATCGACCATTACATCAGTCCTCTCGGGAATGGGCGGACATATATATGTGCCGGAATATATCCCGGCTGTCAGCTCAGGTACCAAATTGAAATTCAAGGATGTGACATACGTCATACTGCGCGGCAAACTGGCCGTCGGTAATGATTGCACCGTCTCGGATGAGATCAAGGGGTATATCAACTCCAACAATCAATCGACCATTGCCGCACACCCTCTCTATTATTACGATGACGGAGAGTTCCAGTCCGCACTCACGACTACCCCCCATGACGGGCAGGCTAACTGGCACAAGATCACATGGGATAGTCAGGTGATGGGATATGGCGTGAAATATTACCACGCGGTGCGTCACACGGCCGGCCCGGATGATGACTCCTACTCCAAACTGGAATATGGTGTGGTGCGCAACTACATATATCAGATAGGTGTGAAGTCGGTCAATGCACTCCCCCACCCCTTTACCGAGTCGGAGACTCCTGTCGAGGATGAGAGAGAGGATATCAGCATCCGTATCACTCCGCCGACCAAGTGGATCTACCACCGTATCGGCACATCCATAAAATTTGAATAACCTTTATGAAATACCCGGGCATGGCACGCTATGTCCATTACATAATACAAACTATATGACATGGCACGCCATGTCCCTGCAATACAAAATCTTAGCT
>CAMWUY010000082.1 GCA_947177615.1 uncultured Porphyromonadaceae bacterium | reverse complement strand
ACCCAATCTGCAACATAAAAGTTACCAACGGCTCGGCCTCTTTTTGGCTAAATAGTCCGCCCTGGATTTTAACATTTTTTGTGGAATGGGGTCTAAGTCTCCTATTGGGAACTTTGTGAATGTTTTTGAGAAAAAATTAAAAAAGTTTGCGAATTTATCAAAAATGTAATAAATTTGTTATAATACATATCATCTGATAGAAATTTGATATTTACACTAATATAACTCGGTTTACACCTTATAATAATGAGTTACCTGAAATTTGACAAAAACCTGATGATCAACCTTGAGCAATCATTGCCCAAGGAGATGCTGCGCACCAATCAGAGTGGAGCGTACCACTGCACGACTATCGTCGGGTGCAATACTCGAAAGCAACACGGACTCCTGGTAATACCCATACCGGAGATGGATGACAAGGCTCACATCCTGCTATCTTCGCTCGACGAAACCGTAATACAACATGGTGCGCCCTTCAATCTCGGACTGCACCAGTATGAGGGTGATATTTTCTCACCCAACGGACACAAGTATATCCGCGAATTTAACTGCGAGGCTGTACCCACAGTCACGTTCAGAGTCGGTGGAGTAGTCCTCACCAAAGAGAAAGTCTTCATCTCGCACCAAAACCGTATCCTGATCAAATACACCCTCGTGGAGGCTCACTCCGAGACCAGACTGCAATTCAGACCATTCCTCGCATTCCGAAACGCCAATGATCTGTGCGTGGAGAATGATGCCCTCAACCGGGATATCCACAAGATCAAAAATGGCATCTCTGCATGTCTGTATAACGGATATCCTGACCTATACATGCAGTTTAACAGGGAGGCAAAATGGGTCGACGACGGACATTGGTACAAAGACATCATATATTATAAGGACCGTGACCGAGGCCTTCCCTATCGTGAAGACCTTTGGGTGCCGGGATATTTCGAACTCCCTATCCGCAAGGGGGAGTCAATCATTTTCTCAGCATCAACATTCGAATGCGATCCTGACGAATTTGAGAATGTTTACGCTGATGAGCTCAGGACACGCACACAACGTACATCCTTCTACAACTGTCTGAAAAATGCGGCCAAGCAATTCTATCTCAAGAATGACAAGGGGCAATACATAATGGCCGGATATCCATGGTATAACGTCCGTGGGCGCGACGAACTCATCGCTCTTCCGGGATGCACACTTGCCATCGGACATGTCGAGGATTATGAGAAAATGATGCAGACTTTTCTTAAGGCTCTCCGCAATTATATAGATAACGGAGTCAGAGATAGTGTGATCACCGATATCGACCTTCCGGATATACCGTTGTGGACCATCTGGACGCTACAACAATATCGTCGCTCAGAGGGCACACGTTCTTTTAAAGAAAAGTATCTTGACACTCTCAAACAACTCGTGTCTGACCTCAGACATAATCGTATACCCAATCTGCGTCTCAACAGCAACGGGCTTCTATCCACCTCCGGAGAACAGTCCCCGGTCACATGGCTCTCTGCCTCGCTCGGGGGCCGGCCCATCATACCGCGCACAGGTTATATTGTCGAATTTAATGCTCTGTGGTACAACGCCGTGATGCTCCTTAAATCCGTTATCGAGGAGGATCCTTCCGAAGCAGCACTATATAATGAGCTGGACGCGCTTGCCAATGACATTAAAGAGTCATTTGTGGCTACATTCCTCAATGATTATGGCTATCTGTATGACTATGTCAATGGTGCTTATACTGACCTGGAGGTACGACCGAATATGGTGATCGCCATCGGTCTGGAATATTCACCCTTGGATCGTCGTCAGCGTAAGCGTGTCCTCGACCTGGCGACCCGCGAACTTTTGACACCTAAGGGATTACGTTCGCTGAGCCCGAAATCATACGCCTATCGACCCGTATACGTGGGAAATCCGGAAGAGAGAGAACGTACAGTCCATCAAGGTCCGGCTCGGCCTTGGCTGTTCGGTTTTTATGCCGATGCATATTTCAAAGTGTTCGGCGTCTCTGGTCTCGGATTTATCGAACGCATGCTGATCGGATATGAGGATGAGATGACCGAAGGGTGTATCGGTTCGCTATCTGAAATGTATGACGCCAATCCTCCATACACCGGACGCGGTGCTGTCTCAACAGCAAAGAATGTCGGTGAGATCCTGCGCACCATCAAGAGTGTCAACCAACTGAATAAATTACAAACCTCTCAATCTCAAGAATTATGAAGGCATTAATGTTCGGATGGGAGTTTCCTCCACACATCCTCGGAGGATTGGGAACCGCATCCTACGGTCTTACCAAAGGTATGCATAATTGCGGAGATATGGATATCACCTTCGTCATTCCCAAGCCGTGGGGTGACGAGGAGCGCGGCTTTGCCGAGATTATCGGGGCATCACAGACACCTGTCGCCTGGCGTGATGTCTCCTGGGATTATGTCAATCAGCGTATCGGCAAAGTCATGAGCCCTGAGCTCTACTTCAAATTGCGTGACCATATATATTCCGACTTCAACTATCTCCACCTCAACGATCTCGGGTGCATCGAGTTTTCGGGCAAATATCCTGACAACCTTCTTGAGGAAATCAACAACTACAGCATCGTTGCCGGGGTTATTGCGCGCACCATTCCGTGCGATGTAATACATTCACATGATTGGCTGACCTATCCTGCCGGTATTCATGCCAAGAATATTACAGGCAAACCACTGGTGATCCACGTTCATGCTACGGACTTCGACCGTTCTCGAGGCAACGTCAATCCGACAGTTTTCGCTATCGAAAAGGATGGTATGGAGAATGCGGATCATATTATCACCGTCTCCAACCTGACGCGGCGCACTGTCATTGAAAAATATGGCATCAATCCGGACAAAGTCACGACTGTACATAACGCAGTCATTCCTCTGGATGATGAACTCCTCAATCTGCCACGCATAGATACCAAAGACAAGGTCATCACCTTCCTCGGTCGTATCACAATGCAGAAAGGACCCGAATATTTTGTTGAAGCGGCGGCCAAAGTCCTTGAAAAGACCAAAAACGTACGATTTGTTATGGCCGGTTCCGGCGACATGATGGATGCTATGATCAAACTTGTCGCCAAACGTGGCATTGCCGACAAATTTCACTTCACCGGTTTCCTAAAGGGTAAGCAGGTATACGAGATGTTGCGCAATAGCGATGTTTACGTCATGCCCTCTGTCTCTGAACCCTTCGGCATATCACCCCTCGAAGCTATGGAGATGGGCGTACCATCGATCATATCCAAACAGAGCGGTTGCGCCGAGATCCTTGACAATGTCATTAAAACGGACTATTGGGATATCGACGCCATGGCCGACGCAATGCACTCTATCGTCACCAACCCCGCCCTGCACAACACACTCCGGGATCGTGGCATAGAGGAGATCCACGGCATCACCTGGGAAAAGGCCGGACAGAAAGTTATCGACATATATAAGAAGGTCATAAACAAATAAAATATCACGCATAAGCATACATGCTGATTAAGATAAAATATTAACTCCACACTGGATAGACGACTATCCTCATAAAGATATAAGATATGAAGTCAATCTGTTTCTATTTCAAGATACATCAGCCATTTCGTCTGAAACGATACCGTTTCTTTGATATCGGCAACGATCATTATTACTACGACGATTTCGCCAATGACGAGATTATCAACCGCATGGCTGAGATTAGCTACATTCCGATGGCCAACACGCTGCTCGAAATGGTCAACAATTACAAAGGGGAGTTCAAATGCGCTGTCGATATTTCCGGGACAGCCATCGAACAGCTGCAATTGTATGTCCCTGAATTTATCGACACGCTCAAGAAACTTGCTGACACAAAATGTGTCGAATTTCTCTCCGGCACCTACGCGCACTCGCTTGCCTCTCTCGAAGACCCCGAGGAGTTCATGCGCGAAGTCAAGATGCACGATGATATGATTCACAATCTCTTCGGGGTCAGACCCAAGGTATTTGCCAACACTGAGCTCATATATGATGATGACACGGCCACACTTATATCAGCCATGGGATATAAGGCATGTCTTACCGAGGGAGCTAAACATGTTTTAGGATGGAAATCACCCAACTATGTTTATACCAGCGCTGCCGCACCACAACTTAAAATCCTGCTGACCAACTCTAAGCTTGAGAGAGATATTTCACGCAATTTCAACAATCCGGAATGGGCGGAATATCCTCTGACTGCTGACAAGTATATGGATTGGATTGCAGCTCTCCCGGAGGAGGAACAGGTTGTCAATCTATACCTCTCGATGGACACTTTCGGAGGGTTTAATCCCGCTTCTTCAGGCATATTCGATTTCATGAAGGCGCTCCCGCATTTCGGCAAGCAACGAGGCCTGATATTCGCGACCCCTTCTGAAGTTGTAAAGAAATTAAAACCCGTCGGCGATATTACTGTACCATTCCCCATCTCTGATGTGGGTGAAAGCCGCGATGTCTCAGCATGGAAGGGTAATGATCTGCAACGTGAGGCACTTGGCAAATTATATGCCGTAGGAGAAAGAGTTAATCTTTGCTCGGATCGACGTCTAAAGCTCGACTGGGAATATCTCCAGAGCTCTGACCATTTCTATTATATGGCTACAGGCAATACCGCCGAGGCTGCATTCAGTCCATACGACTCCCCATTCTCCGCATTCACCAATTATATGAATGTATTGGCCGACTTTATAGTGCGCGTAGAGGAACAGTTCCCCGAAGAGATCGGCAATGAGGAGTTGAACTCACTCCTGCTGACCATACGTAACCAGGCCTCCGAGATCAACTCCCTCAAAAAGGAGGTTAAGACATTGCGCACCAATATTTCCAACGCAGAGACCAAGGCACTTCCCAAAAAAGAATAAACGACAATATAGATGATAGAGGCCCCATATCCCTATCCCGACAATCCCATGTTCACCCTTGAGGCCGATGAGCCCAAGGGTGAACATGGTGAATATATAGAACCGTTGGAACTCGCAGAAAGACTTGTCACCGAGACCGGTGTCAATCTTTTTCTGACCGGCAAAGCGGGTACCGGCAAGACCACATTCCTCCATAAACTTGCAAGCGCCACAACCAAGCGCATGATTGTATTGGCCCCTACTGGTGTAGCTGCCATCAACGCCGGGGGATCGACAATCCACTCCTTTTTCCAACTCTCGTTCGCACCGTATATCCCCGGTAAGGGATCTGTTGAAAATGAACGCAGGAGATATTCGTTCAGTAAGACGAAGAAACGCATCTTGCGTACTCTCGATCTGCTCGTCATTGACGAGATCTCAATGGTGCGGCCTGATGTGCTGGATGCTGTTGATAATGTGCTCAGACGTCACCGCAACTCCCGTAAGCCTTTCGGCGGCGTACAATTGCTTCTGATAGGTGATCTGCGCCAACTCGCCCCGGTCACTCAAGAAAATGAATGGGAACTTCTGTCACAACACTATGCATCACCATACTTTTTTGAAAGCCATGCGCTTAGAGAGGCCGGATATGTCACTGTCGAATTGACCACCGTATTTCGGCAGCAGGATGCCACGTTTGTAGACATACTCAATCATGTACGTGATAATGATGCGACACCGGAGACACTCGCTTTTCTCAACCGAAGGGTGCGACCCTCTGACGAGATTGAGGCTCAGAAGGGCATTATCCGGCTGACCACACATAACTATCTTGCAGATAAGATCAACTCCCGCAAGATAGAGGCTATCGACACCGAACCTACTCAGTATGAAGCTGTCATCAATGGCGATTTCCCTCAGTCATCATATCCTGCCGAGGAGGTACTCTCCCTCAAGGTTGGAGCTCAGGTAATGTTTATCAAAAATGACCCCAATCCGGCCAAGGATTATTACAACGGACTCATAGGAGTGGTCAGCTCTCTCTCCGAAAATAAAGTATACGTCACCACACTCGAGGATACTCCGCGCGATATCGTCGTGACACCGGTCGAATGGGAGAATGTCAGATATTCGCTCTCCGAGGATGGAGACATCAATGATGAAGTACAGGGGACATTCACTCAGATACCGCTGAGGCTTGCTTGGGCCATCACTATTCATAAGAGCCAGGGCCTGACCTTTGAAAAGGCTGTCATAGACGCTTCACGATCCTTCGCACCGGGACAAACGTATGTAGCGCTCTCCCGTTGTCGCACACTTGAGGGGCTATATCTCGAAGCACCCTTATCACAACATGCCATCATGACAGATGGCGTCGTCAGCACATTCATCAACAACAGGACCAAGACTGCACCCGATGCCTCGGCTCTCGAATATTATACCGATACCTACTACATAAAACTACTTCACGAACTCTTTGACTTCAAGGTATTGGCGCGTACATTCGAAAATCTGCATCGTATAATTGTCACGGAACTTCCTGCTCTCTTCCCAAAACTTGTATCACAAGCGGATGCCATTCGTGACAGACTCGAAAAGGAGATTGTGCCTGTCTCCGACAAGTTTCATCTCCTCATAGACTCCCTGGCACCATATATCCGCTCCACGCCTGCTGCCAAAGAGAAGATTGAGGCAAAGACCAAGGGGGCTATACAGTATTTTACCAAATTTCTCGACCAATTGCAGACGGTTGTCAAGCTTATACCGACAGATCTGGACAATAAACAGGTTAAAGCAAGGCTCTCATCCGCAATTGAGGCTACTGACGAGACAGTCACTATTATGACACAGATGCTCAAGGCATTTGGAAATGAAACCTTCACCACACATAAATATCTACAGGAGAGGGCACGTATTCTTCTCACTTTTGACAAGGGTAACGCAATAACCACTCATCGTACCGGACGGAATAAATCTGTAACGGACATTAAATATGCCGATAGTGAGAAAATTGGCACGGAAAATGCTGTACCGACTGTAGAAGATATTAAGAATCATCATATATATTCGCGCCTTAAACAGTGGAGATACAATAAGAGCAAGAGTCTCGGTGACCTGCCGCAATATAGAATTATCTCCAACAAGACAATCATGGCAATCTCTGCCGCTATGCCTCATAATAACACGGAATTGGCTAATATCAAAGGTGTAGGACCAAAAACGATACAGGAGTATGGCGCGGAAATACTTAAAGTTATATGGACAGACTGACTATAATTCTCTTAACACTCATCACGATATTCACACTCTCTGTCTCTACAGCGCACGCTGAGACAACTTATCTCGGGCAGATTATTGAAATTGATGCGGACAATGCCGAGCAAGAGATCAAGGATCTTGAGGAGAACGGTATCATCGTGTTACGACACCGCGATGAATTGGCATTATGTCTCGTCCCTGAGAATGATAACGGAAATACAGAAAAAAACCGACTGAAAGTGCGGAAATCGCGGCTCAAGCCCTCTGTTGATAAAAATTACAATATACCGACGTTGATAAATGCTCACCGTTGGTACGACGCCAAGGATATACACACCGGTATTTCCGGCTCGGCATACGACGGGACAGGCGTCGTGGTCGGATTTTGCGATATCGGATTTGACGCATCACATATTGCATTTCAACGACCGGATGGCACGTCCCGGATTGTAAGGTCTGTTCAGTATAAGGAATCGGAAGGTAAACGCATAGTGTGCGATACACCCGAAGAGATAGCGGAATGGCTGACAGACAGCGACCGACATACACATGCGACGCACGTTGCGGGCATACTGGCCGGATCCTATGACGTCGATGGACTGGGAGGAGCCGCACCGGGTGCCGACATTGTCGCCACTACGAGCCAGCTCACTGACGTCGGCATATTGGCCGGTGTCGAAGACATTATTGAATATGCTCGGACTGCAGGCAAACCGGCTGTCGTCAATCTCTCTGTCGGCAATTATTTAGGTCCACACGATGGCACTTCATTATTCGCCCGTTACCTCGACAAATGTGGCTCTGATGCCATTATATGTATATCCTCTGGCAATGAGGGTGCCGGCAAGAATACATTCTCTGTTACTTTCTCTGACGACCGCCCGCAGATGATATTCAAGATTACAAGTCGCGTAGGTCTCAATCTTGAACTCTATGGGGCCACTGACTTCTGGATGGCGGATAATTCCCATGCCACCATAGCACCGATGATCATCGACACCGTATCGGGAGACAACATCGTCTACGAGTTCGAACAGATAGATTTTGACAAGACTCCTGTTGTTGTACTCAGATCCTCTGACACTGATGCTACTCGACAGGATGACGGCATCCACATCATTGAGAGCAGTCATCTCGGTCACTATTTTACAGGAATGATTGTAATGTACGGTGAGACTGACAAGACCAACTGTCGTTATCACATCTATATGGAGTATGATCTGCAGACAGAAATCAAGACTGACGGCAAACCTTGGGGACGCTACCTGCTGGGAGGGAAGGCCATCGCATCACCGGGCTCTCACATGGATATTTATGCCGACGGAGTGTACAGTGCTTTCTCACGATTCGGTCGCTCGGATCTGCAACCCGGCAGTGTCAATTCTGTCAGCGATCTGGCAACAGGTCATAACGTCATCTGCGTAGGTCAGTATAATAATTGCAAAGAGATCAAATATTGCAATGGTGACTCATGGGTGATAGAGGGTGAAGCCGGTGAGATCACCCCATATTCCGGATACGGCACGCTCTTGGATGGTCGGATATTGCCTCACACATCTGCCCCCGGATTTCCATTGGTGTCGGCTTATTCCTCCCCGTTTCTTGCCAATCCCGAAAATGAATGGCATCGTGGTCGTGTCGTCACTGCTTCACGTGGAGACTATAAACCTACGGATATTCGCATCTCGCCGGAGCAGGCGCTTGACTATCATCCCGAGTATTACTATTGGGGTCCTGATGGCGGAACATCCATGTCCGCCCCATACGTCGCGGGATATATTGCCACATGGCTGCAGGCAAACCCGGACCTCAACATTGCAGACATTAAAGGGATTATAGACAAAACCAACGATCGCACCGATCATCGTGCATACAATATCAATCCACGCAACGGACAGGGATTTTTCAATCCTGTATCAGGGCTTCGTGAAGCCATGTTTCTATCGACAGCTGCCGATATCGTGTCAAACCCGGAGACTGTCGTCAGAGTCATCGATAAAACACTGCATGTAGCCGTTCCGCGACTTCCTGCGCAAGGACTGCCACTGTCTGTCATTGATATTAACGGGCGCACCATCTTGAGCACTCATATCTCTGATCAATATACCGTAATTGATCTCTCACACCTCTCCACAGGAATATATATAGCCGCCATACCGGGATATCCGGCCAATAAAATTGCAATAAAATAATTGCA
>CAMWUY010000081.1 GCA_947177615.1 uncultured Porphyromonadaceae bacterium | reverse complement strand
GGGTTCATAATCTGAAGGTCGGCAGCACAATGGCGGAACAGATAAAGATCAATGTCGGGTCTGCACTTCCCGTTCTGGACCCTGAAGATGCACCCGAGCCCTTCATTGTGACAGGTCCCAATCGTATGACATCACTTCCGATGGATGTCCCGGTGACATACGAAGAGATCTCGCAATGTATAGATAAGACGATATCCAAAATGGAAACAGCTATTCTGGATGCCCTCGAACAGACTCCACCTGAACTCTACGCAGATATTGTCAAAAATGGAATATACTTAGCCGGCGGCGGTGCGCTAATGCGTGGTCTGGCCAAACGATTTACTGACAAATTCCAGATCGAATTTAAAATAGCGCAAGATCCACTACATGCGGTTGCTAAAGGTACCGGAGTCGCCCTCAAGAATATCCACCGTTTCTCCTTCCTGATAAAATAAAGTGAGAAATCTCTTAAACTTCATAATACGTTACAGCACGGGGTTTGTGTTCGCACTCTTCGTGCTGTTGAGTTGTATTATGTTGGCCGGAAGAGATGCGTACCATACATCGGTAATCCTAACCAGTGCTAATTCTGTCTCGGGAGGACTTTACGAAACGTCATCCAACATCACGGGATATTTCAATCTGAGGAATATCAATGAGCGGTTGCAGAAGAGTAATGCTCAGCTTGAGAACGAAAACCTGAACCTGAGAAATGAGATTGCATCGTTAAAAGCTGCGCTGAGCGATACGGCAGATGTCAATGTGCCTAAACGCTTTGACTATATTCTCGCATCTGTAATAAACAACTCCTCAGATCGACCCAGAAATTATTTTACGATCAATCGTGGCCGTTTAGATGGTATTATGCCCGGTATGGGAGTCGTGGATCAAAGTGGTATCGTGGGTATAGTAAATGTAGCAGGTCCTCACACTGCCCGTATCATATCCGTAATCAATGAGACCCAGAAGTTTAGTGCAAAACTAAAAGATACACCTTTCGTAGGCACTCTAACGTGGAAAGGCCGGGACCCTAGCATAGCATACCTTGAGGATGTTCCACGGCATGCAACATTTCATATCGGTGACACCGTAGTAACATCAGGATATTCAACAGCATTTCCGGCCGGTCTATCTGTCGGTACAATCGTAGGCCGCATCCGTGCGTCTGATGATAACTTCTATGTGCTTAAGGTTAATCTTGCTTCTGATTTTAAAGCCCTGTCGACTGTCAGAATAATAAAAGACATATATAAGAATGAGCTTGATTCGCTCGTGCAATATGATATAAAGGCAGAATGAAATGATTAAGACTGTATTATCATATTTTCTGATGTTTGTGCTACTGATTTTGGTACAAGTACTCGTGTTCAATCATATTGCGTTATTTTCTATAGCAATTGCTTTTATCTTCATATATTTTATTATCAGTCTCCCCTTAAGTCTTTCGACCAACTTGTTGCTGCTCCTTTCATTTGCAACAGGTTTTATCGTTGATGTCTTTTCTGACACTCCGGGTGTAAACTCACTGTCATGTACGATACTGGCTATATTAAAGCGTCCTGTTTTTTATGCATACGTGCCACGGGATGACAAGACAAAGGTTATGAATCCGACAATCATGACAATAGGATGGGCAGCATATTCAAAATATTTGTTCACTATGTGTGCAATTTATTCATTATTGGTATTCAGCATAGAATATTTTAGCTTTGCTGACGTTAAGGATATATTGATAATGTCACTTGGTGCCACGCTCTTTACATTCATAGTCAACCTTGCGTTGGGATGTATATTTGATCGTAAAGGATAGGCATTGATAGAGAGTTTAATACTCTTATAACAGTCTTTAGAATTAATAAATAATGAGAAAAGACTATAACCTGAGCAAGCGAAGATATGTAATTGGAGGTTTTCTGTGTCTGCTTGTCATCATCTTTATAATCAGACTATTTGACTTACAGGTTAAACAAGATAAATATAAGGATAGCGCCATCTCAAATGCATTCTTGAAACGGGTTATTTATCCTGCCCGCGGATTGGTGTATGATAGAGAGGGGCGACTCGTCGTGTTCAACCAACCTGCCTATGATGTCATGCTAATTCCCAAAGATGTCGGAAGTGATATAGACTCAGTGGCACTTTGTGAAGTATTGGGTATAACACGTGAAGAATTGCAACAAAAATGGGCGGATATGAAAGATCCGAGAAGGAACCCGGGATATTCTGCATATACTCCACAGAAATTAATCTCCCATCTGTCGCAGGAAGATTTCGGCCGATTGCAGGAAAAATTATATATGTTCCCCGGCTTTTTCATTCAGAAACGCACTATACGTGAATATAATACATCGGGAGCCGCTAATATTTTAGGCAATATCAGAGAGGTAAATGCAAACGATGTAGACAGGGATGATTATTATCGTTCAGGTGATTATACCGGTGACTTGGGGATAGAGAAGAGTTACGAAGTGGCGTTGCGTGGACATAAGGGTATAGAGATTCTTATGAAAGATGCACACGGACGTATCAAGGGGAAATATGAGGATGGTAAGCACGATATAGCCCCGGAGTCCGGTCGGAATCTGACTTTGTCAATCGACATGCAACTGCAGGAGTATGGAGAAAGCCTCATGAAAGGTAAAATCGGGGCTATTGTTGCTATAGAGCCGGCTACAGGTGAAATTTTATGTCTTGTCTCGTCACCGAATTATGACCCGTCTCTTCTGGTCGGGAAAGAAAGAGGGAAAAATTATGCATCCTTGGTGCGCGATCCGTTTAAGCCGTTGTATGATCGCGCTATTCAGGGCGCCTACCCTCCCGGCTCAACTTTTAAACCGACTCAAGGACTGATATTCCTGCAGGAAGGAGTTGTTACAACGTCCACAATGTATCCATGTTCTCACGGATATGTTAATGGACTGAGGGTCGGATGTCACGGTCATGCCTCTCCGATTGCTCTAAAACCCGCATTGCAGACATCTTGTAATGCATATTTCTGCTGGGGATTTAAGCATTTTATTGATAAGAAGGGCACCAAACCTTCTCAACAATTTGAGAAGTGGAAAAACTATATTGTTGAAATGGGATATGGATATAAGCTTGGAGTCGATCTGCCGGGTGAAAGTCGCGGGTTTATTCCAAATTCTGATTTCTACAGTAAAAGTTTTAGAGGAGCAAATTGGAGCGGCAACTCCATTATATCTGTTTCAATCGGCCAGGGTGAAGTCTTGGCTACTCCCCTGCAGATTGCAAATCTGTGTGCTACTATTGCAAACCGAGGATGGTACTATACTCCTCATGTGGTCAAGAGTATTTCGGACAGCGTTATTGATAATAAATACAGGACAAAACACACACCGAACATCAAGCGGGAATACTATGAGCAGATAGCGGAAGGTATGAGAATGGCAGTGCTCGGTGGCACATGTCGTGGAGCCAATCTACCCGGAATTGAGGTATGTGGAAAAACCGGTACCGCTCAAAATCCTCATGGCAAGGATCACTCTGCCTTTATAGGTTTTGCGCCTTACAATGACCCTAAGATAGCTGTAGCCGTTTATGTTGAAAATGCAGGGTTTGGAGCCACTTATGGTGTACCTATCGGAAGCCTCATAATTGAGAAGTATCTTAATGGTGAAATAAGCTCTGCTCGCAAGAGTGTCGAAGAAAGAATGTGGAACTCAAATACCATAATATCAAGTGGAGTTAAAAAACACTAAAGCCACTGCTAACGTATCCGTATTCCATTCACTTGACTGGTTTACGATTATCCTTTACCTGCTGTTGGTGACGGCGGGGGCTATAAGCATATATGCAGCGAGTTACGACTTTGACCATGCAAGTATGTTTTCATTTGAGGAGTTTTCGGGCAAACAGTTTATGTGGATTGGACTGGGCTTGATACTTGGTTTAAGTATATTGCTCTTAGACTACAGAATATATGAAGCATACGCATATCCGATATATGGGATTGTCATTCTGTTACTGTTGTTGACTATATTCATTGCACCGGATGTCAAGGGATCTCGATCATGGATTGTTCTTGGTCCTGTGAGCCTGCAACCGGCCGAGTTCGGAAAATTTGCAACGGCTCTGGCTTTAGGAAAGTTGTTTTCATCATACAACTTTGCGCTTAATGCCAACAAAACAAATTATTATCGAGCATTGATGATTATCTTTATGCCGATAATTCTGATATTATTACAAAAGGAAACGGGCAGTGCGTTAGTATACTTCTCATTAATATTCGTGCTATATAGAGAAGGAATGAGCGGATTGGTCCTTTTTTCCGTACTATGTGCTGTTGTGTATTTTGTGGTAGCAGTCAAGTTTGCAGACCCGCTGATATTAGGGATACCGATGGGAGAATTTACGGTGTTGCTTATCATCAGTCTGATATTCTGCTGTATGCTCCTCTTCTATTGTAGAGATATTATTATTGCCCGTAATGTTATCTTTTTCTTTGCCATTTATGGTATTGTTGTGACTGTTTTATCATTTTGTGGTATAACACTAAATGGTATAATATTTTTCTTATCAATGCTTGGAGTTGGGATCATATATGTGGCAATAGCCATGTTGCGACATCCTGTTCAAAAGTTTCTAACTACGATAGCCTTTGCGTGTATCGGTATTCTATTCCTGTTTTCTGTTAATTATGCTTTCAATAATGTTCTGCAACCACACCAGCAAAATAGAATTAAGGTTACATTAGGCATCGTCGAAGACTTGCGGGGAGTAGGTTATAATGTGAATCAGTCAAAGATAGCGATTGGCTCAGGTGGAATAATAGGCAAGGGATTTTTAAATGGAACGCAAACTAAGTTGAAGTATGTTCCCGAACAACATACTGACTTTATATATTGTACCATAGGAGAAGAGGAAGGGTTTATCGGAGCCGTAGGAGTCTTGGTTCTATTCACTATCTTTATTCTTAGAATATTACATATTGCGGAACGTCAGCGTACTGCGTTCGGCAGGGTATATGCATATTGTGTCGTATCGTACATGATATTTCATTTAGGAATTAATATCGGTATGGTACTCGGGTTGTGTCCGGTAATTGGTATACCTCTCCCCTTCTTTAGTTATGGAGGTTCTTCATTGTGGGGATTTACAATCTTAATTTTCATATTATTACGCATTGATGCGTCCCGTAAAGAGAGACGAGATTGATAATTTCATTAATTTGAAATTTTCAAAACAGTATCAGCGTATAAAGCGTTATATAATTAGAAACCAAAATTTAGAAAAAATGGCAAACAAGAGAGAATTCAAGAAGTATATTGACGCCATCAGCGCAATGGTGACCGAGGAGATGCTGTATGCATACGTTAATGTTGAGAATGCTGACAAGAAAGCGATCTCAGAAGCAATCGGTATGGTAATGGACGCTGCTGAAAACGCTCGTAATCATGCTAATATCTACTTTGACAAAGGTCATAAGGCATTTGAAAGTCTTAGAGAATACGCCAATGAGAAATCGGCCTTCTTTAAAAAGCTGTTTAACAAGATTAACTCCGAGTATTCCGCTAATATAGATGCGGCACTTGCAAAGTTTAATGCGGCACTTCCTCAAGAAATAAAGGATGGTCTTAAAGCATCCGCTCAATAAGAGGTCTATACGGCTCATGTAAGTATTTAATTCTATATGTATGAATATCTGGGGTAAAGTATTGCATCTATTTGGATGGAATGTTGAGATAACGGCACCGCGAAGAAATAAATGCGTAATCTGTGTAGCTCCGCATACTTCCAATTACGATTTTTTACTTGGCCTGGCTGCATATCGTAGTTTGGGAAGAAAAGCCAATTTTTTGATGAAGAAATTTTGGTTTTTCTTCCCATTGTCTATTATATTGAAACATTTTGGTGGTATACCGGTTAGGCGAAACAAACATAACGGATCTCTGACAGAGGCTATTATCACTGATTTCAAGCATACAGACTACATGAATTTAGCAGTAACCCCCGAAGGCACACGTAGTGCCACAAAACAATGGCGTACGGGATTTCTATACATTGCCTACGGAGCCGGTGTTCCAATACAGTTAGGTATTATAGACTATAAAAATAAGAGCATCATCATCAAAGATGAGTACCATCCGACAGGTAATATCGATATAGACATGGATTATATAAAAAATTACTATATCGAGACCGGAGAGCTGGCATGTTATCCTGAAAAGTTTATTATCTGATGTCCTTGAGATATATGATATAATATTATATAAGACTTATAAGACTTATAAGACTTATAAGACTTATAAGACTTATAAGACTTATAAGATTTATATGATTTAACTTAGTGAAAAAATATGACTGATAAAAATCTAAATATATGTCTTGCACCTATTTCTATCGTTTGGGGGAATAAAGATGCCAACCTTAAAACTCTGACAGAATTGATAGAAAAGGTACATCCGGAAACAGATATTTTAGTTCTGCCTGAATGTTTTTCGACCGGCTTCCCGGTAGGCATGGACAAGGAAGATGTCAGAATTTTGGCGGAACGCAACACCGGAACGACAATAGATCTTCTGAAGTCATTGGCACATAAATACGGTATGGCAATAGCCGGCAGTTATATTGCCGATACAGGAGGAAGCTTATATAATCGAGGATTTTTCATTGAGCCTTCCGGTGAAGAATATTTTGCTGATAAAAGACATCTGTTCACAATGGCGGGCGAACATAAGGTTTTCTCTCACGGTCATGATAGGATGAAAGTCCGATTTAGAGGCTGGGAAATTGCTCTTGTAATATGTTACGACATTCGTTTCCCCGTATGGTGTCGCAATGTCGGGAATGATTATGATCTGTTACTTGCAGTCGCCAACTGGCCTAATGCAAGAATTAATGCTTGGACTACACTTCTGCATGCTCGTGCTATTGAAAATCAGTCGTATGTATGTGGCGTCAACTGTAAAGGCGTTGATAACAAAGGCTATGAATACAATGGTGCCTCTGCAATTATTGATTTCAAAGGTAAAGATATCGGGGTGGTCGCTGATGGATTACTGTATGCTCGTCTCTCCAAAGATAAGTTAGAACAATTACGGGAGAAGTTCCCGGCTTATGCTGACGCTGACTATTTCAAAATCCTATGATATATCTATAACATAGGACTTTGCAACATTATTTTTACATTTTAACCGCTCGATGTCTCATTATAATGATATTGAGTTAAAACTCATTGTACTAAGGTCAAATGTCATTATTCTGTTGATAAGAAGTTCTCCCTCACCCGTCAGGTATTTTATTACTTCTGAGGCTTGTATAGATGCAGCAACTGCCGGTGTTGGACCCATTACGCCGAGTTCATCCTCATTTTTGACATTCAATAAGTCAGGATATACCTGTGACAGACTGAGCGAATCTCCTACAACAGTTATAACTTGTCCTGTCCATCCCTTAACACCGGCAGAAGATAAAGGCAACCCTCTCTTACGGCATTCAAGCTCAATGTTTAATTTTGCTTGCGGAGAATCGGTAGCATCCACCACAAAATCATAGCCATCATTTAAAATGAGGTCTGCTGTTTCGGTATTGAATTTGGATACATAAGCCTTGACCCCTATCTCCGAATTGAGCGAGAGCATTCGGGATGCAAGCGTTTCTGACTTATAATGCTCGATATCACCCTCCTTAAAGAAGACCTGACGCTGCAGATTGCTGATGCTCACATTGTCATAATCAACAATCCCTATACGACCAATTCCTGCGCCTGCCAGGAGCATTGCTATCTGACCACCGAGTGCTCCGCAACCGATGATTAATACTGATGAAGCCGAGAGACACTTTTGACCCTCGGCTCCAATTATCTTAATATTTCTTGAATACCTTGTCATAATGACAAAGGTATAAAAATTTATCCGCAATGCCAATATTTTCTGACAGTCTTTAACATCTCTTTGGGAGATCCTTCAAGACGTTTACGTAGATCAGTATCATCATATTTAGTCAATTTTGTGATGATACCATCTATCAGTTGCGGTGAGAATACCCCGGCGCTCTCGAATATCTTGCGATCCTTTGCAAGAGCCTTGGCTGATGCGACACAACTGTCAGGCAATGATTCTAAGGATGCCAATTTCTCCTTGTTTTCATCATTATGAATATTGACGCTTACATACATCTCATCAGCTCGCTGCAATGCATTTTCAATTTCAAAACCGGTTCGAGCCGCCACAACCATTCCGGCTATTAATTGGTATACATCAGCCGAACAGTCTGCGGAACGCAATTCAGCGGTTTGTTTTTGAGGAGCCTCAGCAATATCATTTGCTTCGAGAGGATTTGCCTGTGAACACATATCAATCTCCCCTGTCCAGCCCAATGGAACACGGACAAGGACTGAACGGTTTCTGTCTCCCCAGCAGACAGAAGTCGGTGCTTCTTGATGGGGTACGAGACGGAAATATGAGGTGGGAACCTTATTGCCGAATGCTGTGATCGCGGCCGCATGATCCAAGATACCGGCAATAGCCTTCTTAGCTATGTCTGAGAGATGGCCATTCTCGGTCATCATGTTCTGATCACCCTTCATGATCTTGAAATGGATGTGTAATCCACTACCGGCCTTTCCTGAGGTGATCTTTGGAGCGAATGTCACATCGAGACCCTTCTGAGATGCCAGACTCCTTATGATCCATTTAGCAATCATAAGGTTATCGGCAGCCTGCATAGCCGGAATTGGCAAGAATTCTATCTCGTTCTGCTCATAGATCTTATCATCCAGAGTAAAATTGCCGACTTCATTATGTCCATATTTGATCTTTCCTCCGGCCTGTGCAATTAATGCCATACATTCCGTCCGGAAATCACTGAATTTCGAATATGGGGCACTCTCATGATATCCCTTCTGATCTGAAGCATGGAATAATCCCGGATCCTCTGAAATGACATAGTACTCAAGCTCACCCATTGCATAAAAGTCCATACCTGTAACTTCTCTGAATGACTCTACAGCTTTGCGAAGTGTGTATTCAGGGGATGAGTGAAGTGGTTTTCCCTCTTTATCAAAGAATGATGCCAGCATAGTCAGGGTCGGAATCTCTGCAAAAGGATCTACGAATGCTGTTGCAAAGCGTGGTATGACATACAGGTCACTGTTACCCGCCTCGATGAAGGGGAAAAGTGAACTGCCATCAACACGTTCACCGTAACTCAAGATCGAATTGAGATATTCCTCTGAGTTGATGACAAAATTGAGAGTTTTGAGACGATTGTCATCTGCCGGATACATAAAATTAATCATACGTATGCCATTTTCCTTGACAAATCGTATAATGTCAGCCTTACGAAATTCTTCTGGATTTTTACCCAGGAACTGTACCACTTTGTTGGGACAAAGCGAGATTTGCTCGTTCATAATTGATTTTTCAGGTTTAATTTTGATTTAAGGTATTATATTGTTGTTACAAAAATACTAAATAATTAGCAGCCGTACAATATGCTATACGACATAAAATAGTGAGACAATTAATGTTATAATCGCCTAACTCTATTATCACGGTTGAGCCGTCATACAGTTATAC
>CAMWUY010000080.1 GCA_947177615.1 uncultured Porphyromonadaceae bacterium | reverse complement strand
CTATCAGTCCTGCCGGAATGGTGCGGATACACCATTCGTCAACCTCGACATATTCCAATTTAAATCCGAGTCTGTTCAGCTCCGGTTGAACATCCTCGAGTACGCTCTGCAGCTCGGGTGGCAACGACACCGTGTCAGGGAACATCACTCCCTGCGCTACCGACTCACGCTGTATTGCAGAGGCGTAATAACGCTCATAGAGCACCTTGACATGTGCGCGATACTGGTCTATAATCATCAGTCCGTCACGTGTGGGGGTAATGATATACTTGTCTGTAAACTGCATACAGAGGGTACGCGACCGGTCAGTCTCCTCCATACCGGGTAACGTGTCAGTCTCAAACTGCGGTTCTTCCGGGAGTCGTTCGCCGCGTCTCCTCATAAAATCGGAATATAATGTATCCCAGTTGCGGATATTATCACGATCGGTATTCTGAGAGAATGGAGCCTTGGGGCTATATGTGGCGTCATTATTAAACGGTGAGTATCCGGGAGTGAGATGCTGCTGCGGTTGCATCGGTAACACTCCGTCAGCGAGTGGCGATACCGGTACAGCCTCGGTAGAGAAATCGATGGAGGGCACAGCAGCATACTTACCTAAAGCAGCTTTGACGGCTGCAGTCAGCAGAGGCCAGATATCATTCTCATATTCAAACTTTATCTCATTCTTGGTGGGATGGATATTGACATCGATAGTGGCCGGGTCTACACTGAATTTAAGGAAGTAACAGGGCTGCGTATCGGCAGCGATCAGACCGTCATAACAACTGACTACCGCCTTGTGGAAATATGGATGACGCATATTCCGGTCGTTGACTATCAGATATTGCAGAGCGTTGCGTCGTCTGGCATTCTCCGGTCGTGAGATAAATCCCTCGATCTTGACAAGTGCCGTATCAACCTCTACCGGTATGAGTTCCATCTTGAGATTATTCTTCCATAAATCCTGTATGCGCTGTTTGAATGTAGCGGCACGGAGATCAATCCTGCGCGTGCCGGTATCGATACTCATACGGATATTATTGTTGACAAGTGCGAGACGTTCGAACTCGCGTAGTATGTTTGAAAGCTCGACATTGTCAGAACGCAGGAACTTACGTCTTGCCGGGACGTTGTAGAATAAATTACGGACAGATATTGAGGTGCCGGTATCACATACCTCCGCAGACTGTGATTCGACCTTGGACGCATTGATGACAAGTCTCGTGCCTATATTATCTTCCTGTCGCATCGTGCGTACCTCGACCTGCGAGATTGCACAGATTGACGGAAGTGCCTCTCCCCTGAATCCCATGGTGTGAAGTGAGAAGAGATCGTCCGCACGCCTGATCTTGGAGGTCGCGTGACGCTCGAATGCCATACGCGCATCGGTGACACTCATCCCTGAGCCATTGTCCACAACCTGTATGAGAGTCCGGCCCGCATCCTTGATATATATTCTGATATCAGTCGCTCGCGCATCAACAGCGTTTTCCACGAGTTCCTTGATGACAGAAGCAGGACGCTGTATGACTTCGCCGGCTGCAATCTGATTGGCTACCGCATCGGGCAATAATTTTATGACGTCATTCATCTCGGAGAATGTTCGGAATAGTAAGCAAAACAGTGTATTGTCATATTGGGAGAGAATTAATTACCGGAGAAATATCTCTCAAGTTCATCGGGTATCTCTCCCAAATCGTCAGCCCAATGAAGTCTCTCACCATACCATTCCCGACGAGGGCGCAGATAGCCAAACCATTCTGCCTTGGGTAGCAGTTTCTGGCTATTCTTGACATCCCCAACCGGTGTAACAGTGCCGGAAACCTCTGGCCACATCTTTAGACGGTCGAGCTGGCCGTTGGTGAGATCGACATCCATATATGAACTTTCAGCATAAACAAATCGCGAATATGTAGAGTCCTTCTCCATAGGGAGGAAGATAGTCATCACCGACCCCTCTCCTTCCAATCTTCGTAATCCGTCGCCATCGAGATATAGCATCATACGATCGGCCGAAAGCTGATTGTAGAAATCCTCTTCAACCTCCTCCATCATCAATCCCTTGTGCGGCAACCGGGCCCAGTCGGCAGTCGAATCATTGAAATGCACCGTAATGGTATCACCCTTGATCTGTCGCTCATCACTCCATACAATAGGCAACCTCGTCATATTGAGTATCGAGTCATATTCGGTAAACATGATCGTATCGGCTATCCCCTGCATATCCCGGCGGAAGAAACGGGCACGAGGATATGCCCTGGCCAGATGAAACTCCTTGGTGATGGAGTCAATTACAATGCGCGGTTGCAGAGTGATTATGGAGTCACCGGTGATCGAGTCTATAAGAGTAACAGGAATAGAGTCCGTACGCTGACGATCGGGGACGGCTCGATTGACAAGCCATGTCCGTATTGTATCAGCCCTGAGATAGATTGTGTCCGGACGGGAGAACTCCATCATGAGGGGATATTCCGTAGCCATCGCCTCGCGTGTAGAGTCATTATAGATGCCGAAACCGCCGATGAGTATAGCCTTGCGGGCTGTGTCGGTAATAACCATCGGTGTAGGTATCTTGGCCGGATCACGGAATGTATAAGCTCTCGTAATGCGTGTTTCGGGATCATATACTATTGAGTCTCCAACCATAGTCGTGACACGATTGAGGCTGTCACGATGCATTATGGTGGAACGCGCGAGCAATTCGGCTATCCCGGTCTCGGTATTATATAGACCCTTGGTAGTGAAAATGGTATCATTATCACTACGTATCTCCGTGAGAGTCTCGATACGCGCTATATGAGTATCCGTATTATAATAGAGCGTATCGGTAATCATCTCAAATTTATTATCCTTGCTACGAAGCACGACACTATTGTAGAACTCCGCATTCTTGGTAGACGGAGAATAGTTGCCGTAGACAGAGGTCAGGATATTTTGCTTGTCCTCCAGTTTGCCCCCGTTCTGATACCATCCCAAATCTGTAGCCAGGTCATAATCGAGACTGTCGGTATTGAGTTTGACATCGCGATTCTCCAGAAGAACTTGACTTCGTGTCGGTCCGCAACGCAGGCGCGCAAATCTGACAGAGCCATCGTAATCAAGCTGATCGGCATAGACAAAGAGTGTATCACCCTGCTGCATTTTGACGTTGCTGAAGGCATCGAGTGAATTTCTATCGGGATAATAATAAGCAGAGTCGCAATACATCCAGAGTCCGGCCTGTCGAAAACGGACGTTACCTTTGACGACCTGCATCTCTTCATCGGCACGCAGGGGTCTATAAAGCGAATCCGCCTGCTCGAGAAATACGATATTGGTACGATACCTGTTGGCAGAAGGTATCTGCGGTTTGCCGGGATGCTGAGGATCGGGACGATGATACTCATCGGCCTTCTGCATCTTTTGAGTCCGGTGTGCTTTCTGCGCCTGCGCACAGGCATGGCGAGCCAGATCGCCACAACCGATTATGACGATAAGTGTTAATAAAATAGAGATTGCCTTACGACTGCACCGTTCGAAACTCATCTCGACAATTACTTAATCCATCCTTCGTATTGGAAATCGCAATTATTCCAACCATCCTCGATTTTGACATAGGTCTCCTTTATCTTACGTTCGACCCATTCCTTGATCATCTGCTCTTTAAGGCTCTCTTCGTAAAGATTTTTGATCATGTTGTAGTCATCCTGCATGGAGGCTCTATGTCCGGGGATACGCTCGGTGAGACGGACGATGGCGACAACGTCCGCATTCTTCTTCTCATCCTTCATGATGAATGCCTCCGAGACATCTCCGGGTTGCATCTTCTCAATCTGCGCAGCTACTTCGGGAGGGAGTTGCTGCATCTCAAAACGCGGAGATGAGGTCATTTCCGTATTATTGACCATACGACCGCCATTGTTGCGTGTATCCTTGTCTTGTGATACATAACGTGCCGCGTCTTCAAATCTGACCTTCCCGTCTACAATATCCTTACGTAGTGAATCAAGACGTACGACACTTTCGCGGAGATCCGCATCACTGACCTTCGGACGGAGCAGGATATGGCGGACATTAATCTGCTCACCACGCTTTTCGATAAGCTGTATGATATGGAAGCCGAATTCGGTCTCTACGATACGTGACACCTTCTTAGGGTCATTAAGATTGAACGCGACATTGGAAAACTCGGGCACGAAGTCAGCCTTACCATGAAATCCGAGTTCACCTCCCTGCATGGCAGAACCGTCTTCCGAATACATAATGGCGAGTGTGGAAAATTCGGACTGACCGCTATTGACGCGCTCGGCAAAATCACGCAGACGTGCCTTTACGTCCTCGATCTCCTGACGTGGAATGACAGGATTGATGGTGATAATCTGTGCCTCCACCTGCAACGGCACGTAGGGGACACTATCCTCCGGTAATGATTCAAAATATTTGCCGACTTCACGGGGAGTACCCTTGACATCCTTGGTGATATTCTGCTTGACGCTGCTGACGATATAATCGTTGCGCATCATCTCCATCAGCTGCTCACGAATCTGCGGGAGCGGCTTGCGGAAGTATTGTTCTACCTTCTCCTTTGAGCCAAGATTGGCGATGAAGAAGTTGATACGTCTGTCAGTCTGTATCATCACCTGATTATCCGGAGCCTCTATAGTATCGATCTTAGCCTGATGGAGGAAGAGTTTTTCAACAGCGAGTTGCTCGGGTATGACACAATAAGGGTCACCCTGTACATTAATACCTTCGCTACGCATCTGGGCATACTGTTCCTCGACATCTGAGCGGAAGATAGCCTCCTCACCTATAGTCCATGCGACCTCATCGATCGTATTATTGGCCGGTTTGGCCAGGATAAGGGATGTCGCTCCCAAAAGTGTGGCCATCGCCACAAGACCGGTTTTATGTATATTTTTCACGTCGTTTATAGTTTCACGTTATCTTTATCCAATATTTTCATCTGCCCGCTTTTGATAGCGTTATTGTATAATTGTCGCATCATTTTTCTTTGGAAATCAGCGGACATTCCCATTTCAAGATTTTCTCTTATCAGTGGCACAGCAACTTCATACGGCATCCTCTCACCGGAAACGATGTATTCGCTGATATGCAAGAGATATGTCATGCCGGCGTATGACGTTTCGAAAAAGGTATTGTTCCTGACAAACTCGTCATCATCATCAAATCGATATGGTATCTGCTGTCTGATGGCATACCAATCCATCCATTTGTCCTTGAAAAATGAATATTTGACTGACTCATCGAGTCCATACTTGTCGAGATTATCGATGGCATCGGGGGTGGCGGTTACCATCCAGCGCCTGATATCACTCAGTCTGGTGGCGTCATCGGGCAACTTGATGAACAGACCCTTGATGACCGGTCGTTCCAACACGAACTCATCTATATGCCGTTTGTAGTAGTTACGCAACGTATCGTTGTGGACATCTACCGGTGAGGTCTCTCTGAGCTTGCGTCTGTATGAGTCAATGATGAGTCGGTTGCGATAATCGCGTACCATACTCTCGATACGCTCCATATCGTCAATGTTTTCTTCAGCGATCTTCGTCAATATCATCCCCTCAACCCAGTTATTGACAAGAAGTGAAAACATTGCAGCGCTATCACCCGGGAGCAATCCCCGAGGTATACGGGTGACAATATCGGTGCGTGTCAGTACGCTGTCACCTATTAAGATGAGCGCGTCATCGGGGATGACTGATGGTTTCTCCTTACTGCATGAGACGGAGCTGAGTAGCGCGAAGCTGCACAGTATGCCGCAGAGCCACACTATCGGAGAGTAGGAATGGTTTATCTGTCTCATGATAAGGTCGTGATATATAACTTACAAAGGTAATAAAATATCTGCACACACGCAATAGGGTATCCGAGAGAGGATGGTCGGAGAACGGATATCGCTTGAGGGTATCAGAGCGCGTTCCTTAATCAAATGGTGGTGACCGCCTTGTAAGGGCAATCACCACCATCGATATAATCTGAAAAAGTCTTTATTTTACTTTTTTGAGCACTTTATTATTGACGGTGACAGGATATTTGGCTCTGAGCTCATCAATCCATTGTTGCTCGAGATATTCCTGATAGTCGCTGGTCACCTGTCCCTTGACGTCATAGACGTCCTGCGGAGCATCGAGTTTTACACCATCGAGCATGAAGTAAGTCGTATAGTTGTTGCCGGAGGGTTTGACCTCGGGAGCACCGAAGTAAAGGTTATCAACCATAGGATTCTGACCACGTGCCACGAGGACCTTATCAACCACGATATCTTTACCGAACAGTTTGCGCAGGGCAGAAACCTCTGAACCCTTTGCGACAGTCGGGTAAACCTCCAGAACAGCATTGGCTACACTATCATTCTTGGCCTGCACGAGAATACCCTTGACGCGGGGCTCTCTCCACTTATAATCATCGCGATGAGACTCGAAATATTTTTTCAATCCCTCTTCATCCTTGGATGCCGGGTCCCAGACCTTCTTGACACTCACCTCGTAAAGGAGTGAACCGTTCTCGTATTCATGCAGAAGATTGCGGTATTCCGGAACCTCAGCCTCCAGATTTTGTTCCTCGCGTTCTACAAGCTTGTTGTTGAAGAAGAGCTCGACGTTGTTGTTGAAGAGCTTCTCGGCGACTGTCGGATTAGGTTGCAATGAGTAATGGAAATAATCAAGGAGTTCACCGGCCAACAATGGTGTCTTGCCGATATGTCCGATCTCCATAGCGCGCATAGACGGAGTATTATTCTGTTGATAATATAGACTGTCGAGACCATTCATAAGGAGACCGAGACGCAGACGGTCAAGAGCTACCTGATTAAGACCTGCATTATATTTCTTGGCGAGTGAGGCAGTCTGATGTTCGCGTATCATGTTAAATCTCTCATCCTGAGGATTGCTCATTTTCTTAAGTTCCACAGGCTTGAGCTCATCAATGGAAGGCACTCCACGCTCTTCGACTTTATATACGATGTGCCAACCGTAAGGGGAACGGAATGGCTGACTGATACCCTCGAGTGGCAGCGCGAATGATACGCTGTCGAACTCTTCGACCATTTGTCCAGCACCGAACCAGGGAAGGAGACCTCCATTGCGCGCGGATCCGGGGTCTTCTGAGAAATTGACTGCCAACTCCTCAAAACGACCCGGTGCAACCTGAAGGAGAGCATAAATACTGTCGATAGAAGCCTTTGCCTTTGCCTCGGTCTGTTCGTCAGATCCCGGCTGAACCATCTTCATAATATGTGACACGTGAACCTGACCACGTGCAGGACGACGCGCACCCCCTTTAAGAATGTGGTAAGCCATGGGACTCTGTATGACTTCAGAGATCTGACCCGGCTTGAGAGAATAAGCAGTGACCTCGTATGTATAAGGTAGTTTTCCGGCTGTGATCCAACCGAGCATTCCCCCTTTCTGAGCGCTGCCGCGATCCTGGCTATACCGGGCTGCCATGAGCTCGAAGTCTTCGCCATTCTCAATAACGTTACGCAGACTGTCGAGAGTTGCCACAGCAGCGATATTCTGCTGCTCGTCGCGACCCTTGAATATCATAATGTGAGAAGATTGTATCTCCTCAAGTGAACGATCGTAAGCCTCTTTGACGAGCGAATTGATATATAACGAGTCGGCAATATAGGGTTGCGCGAGGTCATGACGATATTGAGCCATCTCTTGTCTGAACGACTCGGTGGTGTCTATACCGGCAGCAAGTGCATCAGCGACTTTAAGTCTGTAATTCTTGAACATCTCAACATACTCATCCAACGGCTGAGGAGCGAGCTGTTGCTGACTGTTCTTGTGGTATAGATACTCAAACTCCGACTTGGGGACATCCACCCCATTAACTGTCATAATCACTTGGTCTTTAGCACCCCAGGCAAGCGCACAGACGCCGAGAGCACCTCCAAGCAGAAATTTTGTTTTCATTAAGGATTTAGATATTATGTGCCGTACGGAAACGACATTATTATTTCTATAGTGAATAACGAAAGTGTTGAAAAAAAATTATAGAAACTGCGTGAGAGTGCTAAAAAAAAATCAAAATCACCAGGAAGACAGGAATTTTACTCTCATGAGACGTATTTCTTCTTCGGTAAACTCATCACCGAGATCCTGGATTGTCGCCTCAAGATCATCCTCCTCGCACTCTCTCAGATAATCAAGTATCTCCTCACGGGCATCCTCATCGAGTATCTCATTAAGATAGTAGTCGATATCTATGCGGGTACCTGAGAGTACAATTGACTCCAGTTCCTCAATGAGTTCCATGAATTCGAGTCCCCTTGCGTCCGCGAGATCTTCGAGGTCAATTTTACGGTCGACTCCCTGTATGATCTGATATCTGACCTTATTCTTGTCGGCTACGACCCTTATCTTGATATCCGTAGGTCGTTCGATCTCATTGAGTTCGACATGCCGCCTGATAACATTCAGGAAATCCGCGCCGTACCTCTTGGTTTTGGCCTGTCCTACACCCGGTATGTTCATCATCTCCTCCTCGGTAATAGGATAAGAGGTAGCCATAGCCTCGAGAGTCGGATCCTGGAAGATGACATACGGGGGAATATCGGTTCTGGAGGCGATGGATCGTCTGACATCCTTTAGAATTGCGAAGAGCTCCGGATCGGCCGCACTGCTGCAAGCAGCTCCACTGGCATAATCGGCATCGCTGAAGTCTGACATCTCAATGATCATGAATGACTTGGGATTATCCATAAAATCACTGCCGGCTTCGGTAAGATGAAGGATGCCATAGTTTTCCATCTCCTTGTGGATATATCCGGCGATGACAGCTTGCTGTATCAGGGCGTTGATGAATACGAGTTCAAAGTCGGCGAGTGCTCCGAAAAGTATATTCTTATGATGATCAAGTTGATACATCTCATCAGTAGCATGTCCGGTCAGGAATGATACGATATACTCCGATTTGTATTTCTCACCGAGTGTAAGTATCGTCTCGAGTACGATGACGAGCTCATCCTTGGCCTCTATCTTCTTTTTGGGACTGACACAATTGTCGCAATTACCGCAATTATCCTCTGTAGAATGTTCGCCGAAATAATTGAGCAGAATACGACGTCGACAGAATGAAGACTCCGCATATCTGGCTGTCTCCATGAGCAACTGACGCCCGATCTCCTGCTCGCCGGGGGTCTTGCCCTGCATGAGTTTGTCGAGTTTCTGAAGGTCCTTGTGGCTGTAAAAAGCGATACATCTCCCCTCTCCCCCGTCACGGCCACTGCGTCCTGTCTCCTGATAATATCCCTCCAGACTCTTGGGAATGTCATAGTGTATGACGTATCTGACATCCGGCTTGTCGATACCCATTCCGAACGCGATGGTCGCGACAATAACATCAACCTTCTCATGCAGGAAATCATCCTGATACGCAGCCCTCTTGGCCGCATCCATACCGGCATGATAAGGGTGTGCCTTGATGTTGTTGATATGCAGGATTTGGGTCAGATCCTCTACATTCTTGCGAGAGAGACAATATATGATACCGGACTTGCCGGGATTGCTCTTGATATATTTGATAATATCACGGGTGACGTTCTTGGTCTTTGGTCTAACCTCATAGAAGAGGTTGGGACGGTTGAAGCTGAGCTTGTATACATTGCCACCGGTGATACAGAGATTTTTGATAATGTCATGCTGCACCTTAGGTGTCGCCGTTGCCGTGAGGGCGATGATGGGTCTGCGTTCGATAACAGATATTATCTCCCTGATACGGCGATATTCCGGCCTGAAATCGTGACCCCACTCTGATATACAGTGCGCTTCATCTACA
>CAMWUY010000079.1 GCA_947177615.1 uncultured Porphyromonadaceae bacterium | reverse complement strand
GAATGCAGGGTCAGAACAGGATGACATTGCCGCACATAGCAGGCTGATTGACCCCAAATAATATATATGTCTCGATTTATTAGGTTTCATTATATAAATTATTGGTTTCTGGCATGAATTTTGATGCAAAGATAATACAATTAAATGGAAATTAATCACTAACTTTGCATTTGATTTGTAGACAAATGGACTTTATAGGTCCGACTTCCCGTCTACTGTCAATACCGGACTGCTGGCGGCATTACATTATTTCCGTTCTGTCATCAGTCACTCAATGCGATAAAGACGTAAAGAGAATATATATTTTAATCAAACAAAAACCGACTCGTCATCTCATGCAGATCTGTACCTTACCAATCAGTGTCTGACATGAGTAGAGTCCTGAGACTTATGCTGAAACCAATTAAAAAGACCATCGACCTGGGCGACGGACGTCAGATTACCATCGAAACCGGTAAACTCGCCAAGCAGGCTGATGGAGCCGTCGAGGTGCGTATGGGCAACACCATGCTCCTCGCTACCGTGTGCTCTGCCGCTGAGGCAAATGAGGGTGTGGACTTTATGCCCCTCACTGTTGAATACAAGGAGAAATACTCCTCTATTGGTCGCTATCCGGGTGGCTTCCTCAAGAGAGAGGGTCGCTCAAGCGATTACGAAATCCTCACTTCTCGTCTCGTAGACCGTGTGTTGCGTCCGCTCTTCCCGGATAATTACCACGCTGAGACTTTTGTCAATGTCACTATGTACTCCGCTGACGAAAATGAAGCTCCCGATGCCCTCGCCGGTATCGCCGCCTCAGCTGCTCTCGTCTGCTCTGATATACCCTTCAACGGACCGATTTCTGAGGTGCGTGTAGCCCGTGTTGATGGAGAGTGGGTCATCAATCCTACTTTCGACCAGATGGAGCGTGCCGATATCGAACTGATGGTCGGTGCTACTTACGATAACATCATGATGGTCGAGGGCGAAATGAACGAGGTCTCCGAGGCTGAGCTGCTCGAGGCTCTCAAGGTTGCTCACGAGGAGATCAAGAAGCATTGTGTCGCTCAGATGGAGCTTATGAAGGAGGCCGGCAAGGAGGTCAAACGTGAATACTGTCATGAGGTCAATGATGATGCTCTCCGTGCTGATGTCCGTTTGAAATGCTATGATAAGGCCTACGCCATAGCCAAGACCGGCAGCGCTGACAAACAATGGCGCAATGAGTCGTTCAAGGCTATCCGTGACGAATATATCGACAACCTCCCGGAGATGACGGAGGAACAACTTGAGCTCTATACTCCCGAGCAGCGTATCGCGATGGTCAAGCGTTACTATCACGATGTTGAGAAGGAGGCTATGCGACGTTGTGTCCTCGACGAGGGTATACGACTCGATGGTCGTAAGACCACCGATATCCGTCCCATCTGGTGCGAGGTAGATTATCTCCCGGGACCTCACGGTGCCGCTATCTTCACTCGTGGCGAAACACAGGCTCTTGTCACTGCCACACTCGGTACCACACTCGATGAGAAGATCGTCGATGACGTTCTCAACCAGAGCAAGGAGCGTTTCCTGTTGCATTACAACTTCCCCCCGTTCTCTACGGGCGAGGCACGTCCCCAGCGTGGTGTCGGACGTCGTGAGGTCGGACATGGCAATCTCGCTCACCGTGCGCTCAAGCGTATGTTCCCTGACGGATTTCCGTACACATGCCGTATAGTCTCTGATATTCTTGAATCCAACGGTTCATCATCTATGGCAACCGTGTGCGGCGGCACACTTGCTCTGCTCGACGCCGGTGTCAAGATGAAGCGTCCCGTGGCCGGTGTCGCTATGGGTCTTATCTCTGATACAGACAATGTCAAGTATGCTGTCCTCTCTGATATCCTCGGTGATGAGGATCATCTCGGAGATATGGACTTCAAGGTGACCGGTACCACCGAAGGTATCACCGCCACACAGATGGATATCAAGTGTGACGGTCTGAGCTATGAGGTGCTCGAACAGGCTCTCGAACAGGCTCGTCAGGGTCGTCTGCATATCCTCAACATTATCAACGAGACAATCCCTGAGGCTCGTGAAGACTACAAACCTCACGTGCCGCGCCTCGTCACCATCGAGATCCCCAAGGAGATGATCGGAGCCGTTATCGGACCGCAGGGCAAGGTCATTCAGGCCATGCAGGAGGAGACCGGTACCACTATCTCTATCGAAGAGGATGAAAATACAGGCGTAGGACGTGTCGAGATCGCATCCAAGGATGCATCCGGCATTGACGCTGCTCTCGCACGCATCAAGGCTATCGTAGCCCAACCGGAGGAGGGTGAGGTCTACGAGGGTACTGTCCGTTCGATCCTTGATTTCGGCGCTTTTGTAGAGTTTATGCCCGGTCGTGACGGATTGCTGCATATCTCTGAGATATCCTGGAATCGTCTCGACGATATGTCACAGAGTGGCCTCAAAGAGGGTGATAAGGTCAAAGTCAAACTTATAGAGATTGATAAGAAGACCGGTAAGTATCGTCTGTCCATGCGTGTCCTCACCGAAAAGCCGGAGGGATATGTAGAGCGTGAGGCCCGTCCGCGTCGCGAGGGTGGTGATCGCGGTCCGCGTCGAGACAACAATCGTGGTCCGCGTCGTGAGGGCGGTGATCGTCCCCAACGTCGTGACAATAATAACCGTGGTCCACGTCGTGAGGGTGGCAACCGACCCTTCTCCGATCTTAAAATGCCCGCAGAGGATTAATATCCCGTGACAGGATATATCAACGAGGATTATTATCTCAACTGCAGATAATACAATTCATAATATTACAAAAACAGGCGCGACCGGAAATCGCGCCTGTTTTCATTATACCTCTATCAGAATCGGTATCCCACGGACAGAGACAGATTTTCAATTCCTGAAAATAGTGTCACCTTGTTACTGCTGTACCATTGCATATTCGCTTTAGCTATAAGGCTTACAAACAGATCGCTAAGATTGTATGTAAAGCTCATCCTTCCTAACGCGTTAAGAGCCAATAGATTTTGACGGCCGTCATTTGAGTCCTCATAACATTTGGTCAGGCCGATGGAGGGCATCACTGTGATATTATAGAGGAGATGTTTGTTCCAGACCCAGTTGTAGGCATAGCCTCCCAAAAGGCAGTATTCATTGTAATGAAATTTATAATGTGTCTCCTGGAATGTCAGATAGGGGAGAAGATGTTCCGGCAACAATGCAAAATTAAATTTAGTGTTCAGGTTGGCATAATTGAAGCCTAAAATGAATGAACCGGCACTTTTCTTCTGCACGCGGGAATAGTTGTATGCTGCTCCGTTGGCATATTTTCGATTATTCCAGAAATAATATATTGCAAAATTCCATGTATTTGTCTGTACGCCGGGGAAGTATTCGCGTATCGGTTTATGTTTCTCATAATTGCCGAACTTTCTAATGTACGTACCTCCCGTGTTGGACGAGAAGGACAAGTCGATATTGAAACGGGCACAGTTAAAGCCAAATTCAAATTTCTTATGATTGATAGGTTTGCCGAATAGAGTCTTGTTGAGATCGACTGTGTAATTGACACTCACGGCCATAAAGTGAAGAAATGCTCCCATGCTCATATATGGCTCTGAGATAAAGACCATCGGCATCTTGCGATTGAAATTCATGTAATAAGAATCTGTCCATGCCTCGAATGCCAGACGAGCCTTCCAGTTCTTGCCAAACCCCTCAACGTATGTAGAGTCGTATGTATTGAAAACACGGTCTCCCCATACATATACATCGCAGAAGAGTTGCATGAACTTAGAATAATGCACCGTAGTATCCTTCGGATTGAAATAACCCTTCTTCAACAGATGCCACCAGTCACGATTTGGATCCGAGTGAATACCGCGCGCCACATCCGGCTGATTGCTCAATATATCCATGTCGCGATCATGGTCGGCACTATGCTCGGCCATCGCGTCAGCAGACTCCGCCTCAATATTGTATATGATCTCATCCGGAGACTGGACAACCCTTTCGGCGACAGCCGGACCACTGATCATTATGATTATTGCCAGTATAAGAATCTTATACAAACGCATGTCACGATACCTCTGTTACACCTAAATTATATATTCCTGTTAAATATACCCGAAATCCACTCTCCCGATTATTTAATTCCCCTTTATCCCCAGTGAGTCCAGGGCTGCCTGATATCTGCGGGCATTTGCAAGATGACTCTCATAGTCTGACGCGAAATTGTGACTGCCCGAGAAGTCCTCCTTAGCGCACATATACAGATCATCCGATGGCTCACTATCCAGGATGGCTTGTAGAGTGGCCTTGGATGTAGTGCGTATCGGACCCGGGGGAAGACCTTTTACCCTATATGTATTATATGGTGAGTCCACACTCAGATGTTTGCCGGTGACACGCTTGATAGTGAAGTCTCCGACTGCGTAACGCACCGTCGGATCGGCTTGCAGTTTCATTCCCTTATGCAAACGATTGATATAAAGCCTTCCCACACGCCCCTTCTCACTCTGTTGATTGGTCTCCTCATCCACGATAGAAGCTATAATCGATATCTCCAGCGGGGTCATTCCCAGCTCTTGAGCGCGTTGGCGACGGGCCGGCGTCCAGAAGTTTTCATAATTGGACGCGATCTTTTCTATCACCTTATCCGGAGATGCGGACCAATAGAATGTGTATGTGTCATTAAGGAAAATGGCCGGTAACTGTCTGGTGTCGGTCAGACCATATCGTTGCATCACCTCCGGGCGAGCGAGTGCACTCCTCAGAGAGTCTTCCGGAAAATAGAAACGGGTTGCTATGCGTGGCAGAAAACTGTCCAGATCTCTCACGCCATTTATGACAAGATTGAACGGACTCTCCGCACCGCGTGACAAGATATATGTAGCCTTAAGCGCTGAGGTCCCTTCAGGGATATCGTAAGCGCCAAAACGCAAAGATAGTTTCTTTTGATCCTCTGTCATGACACGCATCACGGTTCTTGCATAATCCTCACCAAAGTATTTTGTCAGTGTGTCGGTCAATACCTTGCCGTCAGCACCTCGTGGGATGCGGATCGTAGCCGACTGTGCCGACGTTACTGTCAGCAGGGGTATAAGCACGATACAGACGGCCAGAAGTAAACCTCCGACCGTCCCCAGTATCCAATATTTTGTCCGTGAACCCTTACGGTTATCACGCGTTTGCATTCTTATCTTTCAGTTTTTCAAGTTGACGTTCCAGTGCATCAAGCGATTCGTCTATAGCCTCTTCAAAGGTGTCTGCTGTCTTTGACGCAAATAGATCCGGAGAATTTGGCACCTGCAACAGAATGCCGGCCTCCTTATTGTGGGCACTTTCCGGTTTAACGACACGGAGATTGACTTCAACGGCCAGAATCCAGTCAAAACGACGATAGAGACGATCCACTTTCTTCTGTATAAATTGTTCCAAACGTTCTGAGGCCTCGAAATGAATGGCATTGATTTGAGCTACCATAATTCTTAAGTTTTTGATAGTTAATATTATGAAACTTATATAGCCTGATTTTGTCAAAAGTGAGACATTATCGTCATAAGTTCCTATACCATTATAACAACATTCCGGCTAAAAAGGTCTCAAAAAAATCAGCACATCTGAACATTTTTTACAAATTCTGCGGTCTTATCTCTCGATTACGGTATTTCACTATATTACTCTCATCATCGATCCTTACTATGTGGACTGCGAGGATGAGCCCGGTCATATTGCCTGCGTAGTTCATCTACCGTCAGGTGTGTATATATCTGAGTGGTAGAGACTGAAGTATGCCCTAACATCTCGCGGACACAATCCAGTTCTGCTCCTCCGTTCAACATACTTGTCGCGAAACTGTGCCGCAGTGTGTGCGCACTCTTTTTATCAGTAGAGGTCGAGCCGAGCAGACGTTTCACTATCTTACCTATCATCGTGTCAGTCATCCCGCCATGAGCTGTAGCTATCAAATGTGCCGGCCGTGGTAAGTCGGGCCACTGATTGTCACGCATCACTTGCCATCGACTTATCTCCGCGCACAGCTCCTCTGCTATAGGTACAATACGCTCCTTGCGCCCCTTGCCGAATATTCTCAACTCGCGTCTCTCTCTCGATACATCTGCGTCGGTCAGGCCGATAGCCTCTGCCCGGCGCATCCCCGTAGCGTAGAGCAGATGAATGACGAGGTGGTCACGGGCTGTCATAATGTCATCGGGACATATAGACATCCGTTCTGACAGTTCACTCAGCAGACGTTCCAGCTCATCCTCCTTAATAAAATGGGGGAGCGGCTTGGATAGTTTGGCAAGTGTGATGGCGTGAGCGGGATTGTTAATGACGACACCTCTGCGTTGCAGATATTTATAGAAAGAGCGGACGGCTAAAGTCCGACGGCGTATGGAGGATGGTTGTTCGCCACGACGCCCCATATCGGATAGCCATGCGCGTATATCCGAGGTGGTCACATCTGAGGCTGAAAAATTCTCAGGATGGCCTCCTGTCATAAAGTTTACCATCAGTCGCAAGTCACGGTCATACGCCGTCACTGTATTGGCAGCCCGGTTCACTTCATATCGGAGGTAATGTAGAAATTTCTCAATATCATCCATCTGCGTCCATTAATCCGGTCCACTATCTTTTGCCGGAATCATTATGATATAATGCAACAACAATATAGTAGCAAGAGATATTTACTCTCTCACCACTATATCAATTTTTTATGTATCGTCGCGAAAAATGCTCGGACTGACAGGATATTACTGCTCTGCCTGACGAAGTTGCTGTACATATACAGCCTTCATCATCTTTTTGCGGTTTGCTACGCTCGGCTTTTCAAAGGCCTGGCGGCTACGGAGTTCCTTTACAATACCTGTTCTCTCAAATTTGCGCTTGAACTTCTTGAGAGCCTTCTCAATGTTCTCGCCTTCTTTTACTTGTACGATTATCATTTTTCTTTAATTCGGTTATTTACGTTTTTAATACTCCCGGACATATCAAGTCCACAAGCGGTTGCAAAATTAGGTAATATCAACGGCTTGACAAAATTTTTTCAGAAAAAAATCACTATCCTGCCAATTTTTATACCCGTCCCTTATACCCATCCTCTACATTTATACCCATCCTCGACATCAACAGCCCTCTCGCGGAGCTCATGAACTGAACCGCCATACAGCAACCCTGATTATTTTTAGATGTAGAGGAATAATATTCGGAAAGGTGCTTTTTGGTAAAATATTTTGCAGATTGAGAGATTTTTGATAATTTTGTAAATATCATACTACTGAATGTTATAGTATATTTTCAGATTTAATTATCATTATAGTGATATTATCAAATAAATCTCTGACTACTTCGGACGTAATATGGAATCTTGGACTGAGATTCCGCGATTACAGGTTGCGGTTGAGGATGACCCGTAAAGAGGTTTCCGAAGCTGCGTCTATCGGTATGACGACTCTCTATAAGTTTGAGTCAGGCAATATGACCGACATTTCATTTAGTACCCTGCTGAGATTAATGAGGGTTATAGGTCTTGGGGAGAACTGGGAGTCATTGCTGCCTGAGTTGCCGGAATCACCATATATGTATGATGACAATGACAAGAAAATTCAGCGCGTAAGACACCACAGAAAAAGTTATAAGTCAGAGTGATGAAGTGGGGGACAAGTCATAAGGCAGAGTTATGAGTGATGAAGTGGGGATAAGGGATAAGGCAGAGTTATGAGTGATGAAGTGGGGATAAGGGATAAGGCAGAGTGATGAGATACAATGTATTAACTTGTAATTAATAACTTAGACAAAAACTTGGAAATAATGAAGGAAAGTATATTAAAAAATAAAAGTAAGGCTTTTGCGCTTAGGATTGTTAAGATGTACCAATTCCTCCGTGATGAGAAAAAGGAATATGTCTTGTCCAAACAGGTGTTGCGAAGTGGAACAAGCATCGGTGCTAATATTGCTGAAGCATTCTATGCACAAAGTGAAGCAGACTTTATCGCTAAATTATATATTTCAAGGAAGGAAGCCGGAGAAACTATCTATTGGATTGAACTACTCCGCGACGCGTCGTATTTAGATATTCATAAGGCTTCTTCAATTCTGGAAGATTGTGAAGAATTGATGAAACTTCTAACCTCTTCCATTAAAACGATGAAAGAGAAAAAGACACTTCGTAACTCATAACTCTGACCTCTGACTTAACTCTGACCTATGACTTACTTAAAGGTAAAATTGTGGGGAGAAGAAATCGGACGGCTCGTTTGGAACTCAGCGACGAGACGGATATACTTTATGTATAACCCTGATCTAAACAATATTCCTGATATTGCTCCTTTGCTGTCATCTGCAAAGAACCGTAATGCTCTTTTACCGATTTATGGTGATGAGCGACCGCTGTATCAGGGTTTGCCACCATTTATCGCAGACTCGCTGCCTGATTCGTGGGGTAATACTCTTTTTGATAAATGGGTGAAGGATAATAAGATTCCTCGCAATAAAGTTACTCCGCTTTATAAGCTTATGTTTATAGGCACACGAGGAATGGGCGCTTTGGAATATGAACCATGCGCTGATGATCTTACCCATAATCGAAAAATCGACATCAAATCTCTATACGATATATCTCTGAAAATTCTTGAAGACAGGGATAATATAGTTCTGAATACTAATGAGGAGCTGACTTTACAGGCACTTCTCGCGGTTGGCACATCTGCCGGTGGCAGGCAGATGAAAGCTATTATTGCCATAAATGAGGAAACCGGGGAAATACGCTCAGGACAAACCGATGGACTTGATGGCTTTGACTACTATATCCTGAAATTCGGTGATAAGTCCATGCCGATTGCTGAAATTGAGACTGCTTATTACAATATGGCTGTCGCTGCCGGAATCGTTATGGCAGAATGTAGGTTATTCCCGGTTGACAGTATAAACCATTTCCTAACGAAAAGATTTGACAGAACTCACGGAAAGAAGATTCACATGCAGACTTTGGCAGCGATGAACCCCGAGGCCCGCAGTTACGAAGATCTCGTAGCTACCTGTCGGGAACTATCAATTTCGGAGTCTGATATCGAGCAGATTTTCTGCCGGATGGCTTTCAATGTAATGACCAATAACACTGACGATCATAACAAAAACTTCGCGTTTCTGCTTGAAGAAAATGGTAAGTGGCGACCGGCTCCGGCCTACGATATTACTTTCATATTCAACACTAACGGAACAGGCCCCAATATCGAGCGAAGATTGAGCATCGGAGGCAAAACAAGCGAGATTACAAAGGCCGACTTACTCGAATTCGCAAAGCAGAACGATATTAAGAATGCCAACGCTATGATCAACCGGATTGCAGATGCCATCAAGGATTTCAATCGATACGCGACCCAATATGGTATCCGCCAACCATGGCGCAGCATCATTCAGAAAACCCTAACCGAAAACCTCACTACATTCGGTTATCAAAATAAAGAGGAGGATGTCAATACATCGTTCTGTGATACATTCTTCCCAATAGAGAGTGGGGATAGAGAATAGGGTTGAGAGTAGGGTAGGGGTAAGGTATGGTGTGAAACCGACATTTTTTGAATGAAATGACGGATATATCAAAAATATTTGTAACTTTGTTGTCGCATTGGTATCTCCATTTCTCAGGAGTGAGAATTTGAATTGCAGCTGTATCAATCGATATCCGGCTGACATTCAGGAGATTTAAAAGGGAATCCGGTGTAAATCCGGAACAGTACCCGCTGCTGTAAATCCTACACCAAAGTCTATTTCACTATGTCATTGAGACCGTCAGGTCTTGAGAAGGCGTGATAGATTGGGATGAGTCAGAAGACCTGCCTATGCCGTAAACATGATTGTGCCTACGGGATTATGGGCTAATGAGTGAGTTCCTGTCATTGGGACTTTAAGTCATTCAGACTCTCGTTGTGAGGTTAATACATTCTCCCGTCTGTGTACAATCAGTTAGTACGCAGACGGGAATTTTATTTTCTGAGTATTAGACCCCATTCCACAAAAAATGTTAAATCCAGGGTCGCAGATTTTAGTCATAT
>CAMWUY010000078.1 GCA_947177615.1 uncultured Porphyromonadaceae bacterium | reverse complement strand
GGGAACTTACTCAGTGAAATGGAATCCCGAGACAGCCACTGTAACATTTGAGGTTCTTACACTTACAGGTGTTGAGGGTATCGACGCTGACGATGCCGAAGCAGAATACTACAACCTGCAGGGTGTTAAGGTGGCTAATCCCACTAATGGCATCTATGTTAAGGTAGCAGGTGGTAAGGCTGTAAAGACTGTTGTTGCTGAGTAATTAAATAAGTGCCTATCTGACATTAAATTAAGTTTTATTTTAAGATAATCACTCAGTAATAAATATAATGGGTTCGCATCCTGAGAATTGGATGCGAACCTTTTTTTTATTATTTTTGTGACCTGACACAATTAATAACAGGGTAATAGAAAGGTGAAATTGCGAAATATAAAGTACGTTGTAATTGTACTGATTCAAATATTGATATACAATTCAACAGCATCAGCGGAAGATCTGATAGGCAATATAAAGACTGCATGGAATATTTCCGAAATGCAAAGTCTGGCTCCAAATGCAGGAGATAGAGTAAGGGTGGGATTTGAGCTGACAGTAGTATATGTTCACGAAAATCAGATATATGTTCGTGATAAGGAAGGTATGTCGATGTTGCTGACCGGAAGCAATGATTATCATGCAGGTAACGTCATACCCTCATCATGGATAGCTACGTGCAGTCCACAAAATGGCTCCCCTCGTTACACAGGCGCGATGCCGTCATCACTTAAGAGTACAGGTTTTGATATCCCGACAGTCAGTGTTATAACGGCGGCCGATGTCAATCGGATAGTTACCCTTGAAAAAGTTGTATTTAATGAAGCGACACCCGTAACTTCAACATCTCTCTTTACGGGAGTGACAGAAAACAACGATAAATTCACGTTCCGTAATATGTTTTCGTTAGGCTCGGTAACCCCCGGATCATATAGTGTCACTGTCGCAGTGGGGGTTATGGACGATCAGGTCATCTTGTATCCTACATCGTATATTTTCAAAAGTGATAATTACGAGCGTGTTTCCCCACCCGTTTTCACTCCGGGGAGTTGTACCTTCAGATCCAGTCTATATATCGAGCTGACATGTGAAACTCGCGGTGCGATAATATTTTATACCTTAGATGGAAGTGAGCCCACAGATCATTCGTTAAGATATACTACTCCGATAGAGATAAATGAAAGTCACACGATCAAGGCAGTGGCATACGCATCGGGAATGGTGAGGAGCGAGACGGTGACTGCCGTGTACACTGAATTGCATGAATCAGATCTGAATATCAAGCATAGAAAGGCTGATTATCTCTTTTCTGACAGTTCAAGCCTATCATCTTTAGGTCTGAATGTGCCTGAGGATGGTGAACTGAATATTGCCAATAAGGTATTAGTGAACGGATACGTCGCAATGAAGTGTACGACAGGTACAGGAAGTGATGACCCCGTTATCATAAGTGCTGATGGTGAAACAATGTTGAAATTGTATCCCGGCAATATGCTGTATCTGGCAACTATGCAAAGCAATAGATATACATACGGTATAATCAATGTCATTTTTGAAGGTGAAGATATCTGGGATATAACGTATGATGGGAAACCTTTGGAAGGTGGTGTGTGGACTACGGATGAATTGATAGGGATTTCCGGAACTATAATATTCAATATTGACAAGATCACCCTTATAGATAAAATAGTGATAAATTATAACCAATCCACGGGTATGGATGAGGTCCGGGAGGATACCCGTGAGACAGACGTGCAGTATTATAATCTGGACGGCATAAGAGTGCTCTCTCCTGTCGAAGGTATATACATAAGAGTGGAGGGGAATAAGGCTGAAAAGATATATTATAAGAATTAGACTCCTTTTCACAAAAAATGTTAATGCATGGGACGCAGATTTTGTGGAAAGGAGTCTAAGGCAGAGTGATGTTTTTTATAAAATGGAGTGGGTGTATGTAAGTAATTTTCACTAAATTTGCGTATATGTTTACCGCTTCAGAAAAAAAACGCGAAAATATCGCCGAATATCTGCTGTATATGTGGCAGATAGAAGATCTTATAAGGGCGTATAATCTTGACCTGGATCGTATTGAGACAGAGATAATAGACAAGTATAGCAACCTTGACGAGTACCAGCGCAAGCAAATGCGCGAATGGTATGAGTCGCTCATCGATATGATGCGTCGTGAGGGTGTTGAAAAGTCGGGTCATCTGCAACTGAACAAGAATACAATCCTCGGTTTAACAGATCTGCACAATCGTCTTATGGCCGATAGCAAGTATTCTGATTATCATACGGAGTATTATAAGACGCTGCCATATATAGTAGAGCTGCGAGCCAAGCAGGGAGACGATAAGACAGGAGAGATAGAAACGTGTCTTAGCGCTTTGTATGGATTGATTATGCTCCGTCTGCAAGGTCGTGAGATATCCGCTGAAACTATGACTGCGATAAAACAGATCACGCATTATATGGCGCTTCTTTCCAAGTATTACAAATTAGATTTTAATAACGCATTGGATCAGGATTAGTATATGTCTGAGGAATTGAATAAAGAGATAACGCGTCGTCGCACTTTTGCCATTATATCGCATCCTGATGCCGGCAAGACTACCCTTACAGAGAAATTATTGTTGTTTGGTGGTGCAATACATGTGGCGGGTGCAGTCAAAAGCAACAAAATAAAGAAAACCGCAACCTCTGACTGGATGGAGATAGAGAAGCAACGTGGCATCTCGGTCGCAACTTCGGTCATGGGGTTTAATTATGGAGACTATAAGATAAACATACTTGATACTCCGGGTCACCAGGACTTTGCCGAGGATACCTACCGTACACTTACAGCCGTAGACTCGGTAATAATAGTTGTAGATGTCGCCAAGGGTGTTGAGACTCAGACACGCCGACTGATGGAGGTATGCCGAATGCGTAATACACCTGTTATAATATTTGTCAATAAGCTGGATCGCGAGGGACGGGATCCGTTTGATATACTTGATGAATTGGAACAGGAACTTAAGATATCTGTACGTCCTCTCAGCTGGCCAATTAATATAGGAGCTAAATTCAAAGGTGTGTATAATATCTATGAGCAAGGTCTTGACCTCTTCACTCCATCCAAACAGACTATATCAGAGCGAGTCGCGATATCGGATGTCTCATCATCGGAAGTAGATCGTCTGGTAGGAGAAACTGACGCGGCCAAACTACGTGAGGATCTTGAACTTATCGAGGGAGTATATCCGGAGTTTGATAAAGACTCATATTTACGAGGTGAGGTGGCTCCGGTGTTTTTCGGTTCTGCACTCAATACATTTGGTGTTAAAGAACTTCTTGATTGTTTTGTACAGATAGCGCCCTCACCTCGTCCTGTTCAGGCTGTTGAGCGAGAAGTAGATCCAGAGGAGGAACAGTTCAGTGGATTTGTCTTTAAGATCCATGCCAATATGGATCCCAATCACCGTTCATGTATCGCATTTGTAAAAGTATGTTCGGGCAAGTTTGTAAGAAATGCTAATTATTTGCACGTCCGTAATGGCAAACAGATGCGTTTTGCAGCGCCCACAGCCTTTATGGCTCAAAAGAAGAACATTGTGGATGAGGCTTATCCGGGTGATATAGTCGGTATACCGGACACGGGTAATTTTAAGATTGGAGATACTCTGACGGAGGGAGAGCTGCTGCACTATAAAGGTCTCCCCTCTTTCTCACCGGAGATGTTCAAATATATAGAAAATGCAGATCCTATGAAGGCGAAACAGCTGGATAAAGGCATTCGTCAATTGATGGATGAAGGAGTAGCCCAACTCTTTACTAATACCTTTAATGGTCGCAAGATAATAGGAACTGTCGGACAATTGCAGTTTGAGGTGATACAATACCGATTACTACATGAATATGGTGCCCAATGTCGTTGGGAGCCGATATCACTCTACAAGGCCTGCTGGATAGAAAGTGATGATGATGAGGCATTGTCAGCCTTCAAGAAGCGAAAGTATCAATACATGGCTACTGACAAGGATGGACGTGACGTCTTTCTGGCTGACAGTAATTATGTGTTACAGATGGCTCAGAGTGACTTTCCGAAGATTAGATTTTATTTCTCCTCTGAACATTGATACGTGTATTGGTGGTAATAGCTGTGACACTTATTCTCGCAGCATGTAGTACTTCGCGCAGAGTGCCGGATGGTCAATTTCTGCTCGACAAGGTCAGTATTACCACTGAAGATACCTTAGATCACGACGATCTATCCCTCAGTGATCTCTCTTTATATCTCCGGCAGCATCCCAATCATAAAATGCTGTGGAGTATGAAGTTGAGACTCGGCATATATAACATGGCCGGCACTGATACTACAAAATGGTGGAACAGATGGTGGCAGCGAGTAGGTGAACCTCCGGTGATATATGATTCGACGCTGACTGCCCAGAGCGTCAGACAGCTTGAGAAGGTTCTTGAAAATCGTGGTTATCTTCATCCCGAAGTATCGGTTGTAAAAACAGCCGATACAGCCCACAGGAAGATGAAACTGAATTACAAGTTGATTCCCGGTGAAAGATATGTCATTCGTTCGATAGATTACGAGATAGAGGATTCTACTATCAATAAGTTAATATTTGCAGACTCAACAAAAATCATAATACATCCCGGTGACGCTCTAAATCGTGCGGATTTAGACCTGCAGCGTGAAGTGATATTGCGGACTATGCGCAATAACGGGTACTTCGGATTTAATAAGGAGAATGTATCCTTTGTTGCGGATACCACACTGGGAAGTACAGACGTTGCATTAACAATGCGTGTGTCAAACTCCGTGAATGAGAGGCAGCAGCCTAATATATTTGAGAAATACGTCATACGCAAGGTGATATGTATCACAGATTTTGATCCTTCGTCAGCCGATTCGCGAGATATGATAGAGGTTCATGATACAGTAGACTATAAGGGGCTGACTATCTTGTATGGAGAGCGCCGTTATCTCCGTCCCGGTGTGTTACGGGATAATATCCTGCTCAATTCCGGAAATGAGTACTCAGAGCGAGCCGTTGATCGGACTTATCAGTCCTTGTCAAGACTGGAGATACTGAAATTTGTAAATATACGTTTTGAGCCTGCAGGTAATATAGGCAACATAGGTCTAATTGATGCATTCATACTTCTGACGCCCGGTAAAAGCCAATCTTTTTCAGTCGAATTGGAGGGGACAAATTCCGAGGGAGATCTTGGCATAGCTGTTGGTTTGGGATATTCTCATTCCAATATAGGGAGAGGTTCTGAAACATTCAATGCCAAACTGCGTGGTGCATACGAGTCAATCAGTGGTAATATCGAAGGCCTCATCAACAACCGATATATGGAGTATTCTCTTGATATGGGGTTGACCTTTCCTAAATTTAAGGCTCCGTTCTTAAGAGATAGTTTTAAACGAAAGATCAGAGCTACCACCGAGATTAATCTGTCAATGAATTATCAGGAGCGTCCTGAATACACTCGGATTATATCAACTTTAGGATGGTCATACAAATGGACGGAACGATCATCGCGAACCCGTCATACATTTACACCCATAGACATAAATTATGTATATCTACCCAAGTCCACGAATGATTTTATTGATAATATAGCTCCAGATAATCCACTGTTGAGATACAGTTATGAAGATCACTTCATCATGCGGATGGGTTATACGTTCTATCATAGTAATAAGCGGCAGGTAATGCCGTGGCAGAGACAACCGCAGCGTGACATATATACTATAAGGGCCAATGCCGAGATCGCAGGCAATCTTCTATATGCGATCAGTAATATTTTTGCTCATCGTGATAATGCTCATCAGGATCCGTACAAAATATTCGGTATTCACTATGCTCAATATTTTAAGGTTGATAGTGATGTGGCATACACTCATATATTTGACAATCGTCAGTCCGCAGCCTGCCGTATCGGACTTGGTGTAGGCTATCCATACGGCAACTCTACAATATTACCGTTTGAAAAGCGATTCTATGGAGGCGGTGCAAATGGTGTCCGCGGTTGGGCTGTTAGGACTTTAGGTCCCGGATGTTTCCCCGGCAGTAACTCCGTCAGCGATTTTATGAATCAATGCGGAGATATCCGATTTATCATCAGTGGAGAGTATCGTTTGAAATTATTCTGGATTGTAGAGATGGGAGTATTCATTGACATAGGTAATATATGGACAATTAAGAATTACGAAAATCAGCCAGGCGGCCTGTTTAAATTTCGAAATTTCGCAAAAGAACTTGCAGCGGCCTACGGTCTTGGCCTTCGACTTGATTTCAATTATTTCCTATTGAGATTTGACATGGGAATGAAAGCGCATAATCCGGCCATCGGCCAGGAGCCGTGGCCTCTGCTCCATCCACAATGGGGTCGGGATCATGCATTTCATTTTTCGATAGGGTATCCATTCTGAGTTATATATGTGTAAGCTTGTAGGATCAGGCAAAAATCTGTTAATATTCTAATTTATATGAAATCATTGGTAATATTCGATCTGGACGGAACGCTACTTAATACGATATCTGATCTTGGGGCGGCCTGCAATTACGCCTTATCTCAGATGGGATATCCGGCTCACCCTATTTCAGCTTATAATTTTATGGTAGGTAATGGGGTCAGAAAATTATTAGAGCGGGCGGAACCCGATGCTGATGAAGAAATTATCGAAAAGATGCTGAGTCATTTCAGAGAATATTATGATGAGCATTGTTGTGATACGACCGAGCCGTACCCGGGTATTGAAGAGTTGCTGACGAGCCTTGTTGAAGCTGACATATCAATTGCAGTCGCTACAAATAAATATCAATATGCAGCGGAGAAAATCATCAATCACTATTTCCCGAATATACCATTTGTCGCTATCATGGGTCAAATAGAAGATAGACCTACAAAACCAGATCCGTCAATTATATTTGCAATACTCAATGAGCATCCGACTCTAAAGGCGGACGTTATGATGGTCGGTGACTCTGCGGTCGATATAGAAACTGCTCGCAGAGCGTGTGTCAATTCTGTCGGTGTGACATGGGGGTTCAGACCGGTATCAGAACTGCGCAAGGCATATTCGGATCATATTATCAGTAGTCCCGGAGATATATTTAAACTTGCTACCTCTATTCACTAAGACCCCTGCATTAACATTTTTTGTGGAATGGGGTTTAAGTTCACAATAAACTTTTATAGTTTTTTAGTGTCAAAATTTAAAATATCAATATTATGAGTAGAATAAAATTTTTAAGTCTCGGTCTTTTCCTGGTGTTGGGATATAGTTTCAGTGTCGCGCAGTCATGTAAAGCCGGTGCTAAACGATGTGGTGAAGATAATCGGCCACGTCCTACATGTGGCGCACCTTATCCGGCTCCTGTATGTGAACCCGAGTGTGATCCGGAATGTTCTTTGGATTTTGAGAGTATCGGACGTCCGTCGGATCCCAATAAGGATCCGTATAGAAATCTTAATATAACTGAAAAGCAGAAAGCTGAAATTCAGAAGGCTATCGATAAGCGAAATGCAAAGGCAGCCAAGACACGTGAGCGGATGCAAAAAGATCGTGAAAAAGCGCAGAAAGAGTTTGACAAGAGTATTAAAAAGATACTTACACCCTTTCAATACGGTCAATTCCGTCAGAACATAGGCGATGCTAAGGTAAGGCGTTACGTGGGAAAACCCGTGCCGGGACCACAACCTCAGATCATGAAATAGGCTGTGTCGGTAAATGATACGGGAAAGTCTCCAAGTTAATATAACAAGCATAAAGTGTGAGACTCCTGTTATAAATGAAACGTTCCTCATATCGGTATCATTTTAGATCCAATATGAGGAACGTTATTTTTATCTCTTAGTTAGTCAGGACCTTTTATCAGTAATTACCACTTGATATCGTAGCCTTGATCCTTCAGGTATTGCAGGATGCGATAATGCATCGCGTGGTCATAATAATCCAGAATATGTGAGACCCAGTCATTGGTTGATGTCCCACCTGCGCGTGTCGCATTATAATGCTTCACGACCTCATCATATTCTTCAAGTTCCTTGACCATATTGTCTCGGTCCTGACGATATTCATTTTTAGAGAATATAAGAGAAGTGGGTTGTTTGGGTTTGAGATCGGGCTGTTCGCGTGGAATTCCGAGTGCGAGTCCGCATACTACAAATACCCCCTTAGGGAGTTTCAGCATTTGGGCAAGTTTAGCAGGGTCAACAGTGCGGAGATATCCGACACAGTTGCTACCTAATCCGGCAGCCTGTGCTGCAACGACAGCGCTCATCATGGCTAATGATGCATCAATAATACCTATGGTGACCCCATCCATAGTGTCAGTGAATGCAGGCATTTCCAAGCCCTTCTTCTGAGCGAGGAGTGATATCTTGTTATAGTCGGAGAGGAAGATCAGTAAGCGGTTGCAGGTCTTAAGTTGCTTTTGATTGGTCAACTCATAAAGTTGTTCCTTGAGGTTCTGATCATCTATGTCAATGACCGAAAACTGCTGACCATTGTAAGATGTAGGGGTGTTTTGTATCGCCTTATAGATAAATTCCATAGTCTCGGCCGGAATAGCCTCACGTTCGTATCTGCGTACCGAAGTGCGTTCGAGCAAACACTCTTTAACTGTCTTCATATAATATTAAATTTTAAGTTTATACGTAATCATCATAGATGAGTTGTCAATACTTTGTCTGAAGAGATAGAAAAAAAGAAGGCGGAGAGGAACCAATTCCAATCCGCCTTCCGGTATAAGGCCACACCAAAGGGTTGTGATGAAACTCCGTATGACAGGATTTGAGTGCTTCAATCTCTCTGTAATCCGCCATGTGACTCAACCGAAGTTGAAGTCAACGCCACCTGTAGGTGACGCGGGGCCCGCCATTGAGAAAGCCGCTTGTCTCGGTATTTTCATTAAATTTGATGAGTTTCCCAATCTACTTTGATGTGGGGATTTTCGTCATAGTCTCCGAACTCTATCGGAGTTGTTATATTATTATAACAGATATCCGGTCTGATAGTTTATCAATGTGATAAAATATATCAGTACTCCTTATTTAACTTTGTCGCAGATAGCCTTGAATGCTGCCGGGTTGTTCATAGCGAGGTCAGCGAGAACCTTACGGTTGATTTCGATACCTGCCTTGTGAATAAGTCCCATGAGCTTAGAGTATGAAAGATCCTCAAGACGAGCGGCAGCATTAATACGCTGTATCCAGAGCGCACGGAAGTTACGCTTTTTCTGCTTGCGGTCGCGGTAAGCGTATGTCAGACCTTTCTCCCAGGTATTCTTGGCAACGGTCCATACATTACGGCGGCTACCGTAATAGCCACGAGTTAGTTTAAGGATTTTCTTTCTCTTAGCGCGTGAAGCGACATGGTTTACTGATCTTGGCATTTTTGTAAATTTTTGAATGTGAGCGGCTGAATAGCTCTTGAAGAGCTCGACACTCGGTTATTGAAAAATGTTGATTGATAGATGAGGAGAAGATTGTTGACGCTGTTCAGGCTTAACGGAGGTTAAGGAGTGAACGCACTTGCTTGATGTTGGCTGAGTCAACCAGAGCAGTGTGGTCAAGATTACGTTTACGCTTTTTAGACTTTTTAGTCAGGATATGACTGTGGTAAGCGTGTTTTCTCTTAACCTTACCTGTACCGGTGAGCGCGAAGCGCTTCTTTGACGCAGCGTTGGTCTTTACCTTTGGCATTTTGTTGAAAAATTTTAGTTGTTTGTACTTTACCTCGGCACGTTGTGCCTACGGTCTCTAATCAATTCTCTATTTTATAATGGGCAGGATATTATTCCTGTTCATTACTTTCATTAGTATCTTCCTTAGATCTTGAGGCCTGTTTATTAGGCTTCGCCTCCGCATTTGCACCCTATTTATCCACTTCGGCGGGCGCTTTCAAAGGCGAGATCATGATTGTCATACGTTTTCCCTCCAATACCGGCATCATCTCTACTTTACCGAGATCTTCAAGATCGTTGGCAAATCTGAGCAGCAGAACTTCACCCTGCTCTTTGAAGACTATGGAACGTCCCCGGAAGAATACGTATGCTTTTTC
>CAMWUY010000077.1 GCA_947177615.1 uncultured Porphyromonadaceae bacterium | reverse complement strand
GAATAATACATCCTCTCAAAGAATATATTAATCTATATGGCGATTATCGTTAATATTACCATTAAAATAAGTTTAGACGACTTCTATGAGAAAAAGAACCTGAATAAACCATATCGTGATATATCTTAGGGTGTGATACAGGCTCTAATAATCATAGCTCAGACTGAGCTGATCGACATACAGACATGCACCCGCACCTCCGGTAAAGTAATCTCCATACTTGGAGGCTGCACAGGTGATCTGAATATAAGAGGGCACCTTGGATGTTGAGTGGTACTTTAATTCAATCTCAAATTCCTGCCATCCGTCAGTATCCGAGCCACGTATCAGTTCGCCGTAAGCTATAACTTCGGGGGAATTGGGATTAAACAATTGTCTGTTCTTAGGATTGGTACGTATCTCGAACGGTGCGGTCCAGTCAGTCATCGCCACATATATGTGGCACGAGTCCGGCCTGTTCATCAGATCCTTAAATTCAGCGGAGGCATAATTGATAGGAGCTGTGATATACTTATAGTATCCACGCAGTTTGGTAGGCCTTACCTCCCATGGGCGTCCGAAATCAAGAATGCCATTCGTACCATCCACACGTTGGAATTTACCGGTATAGATAGAACCGGCCGCAAGTTTGCCGATGCCGGCTATACCGACAAAACGAGTCTCCAGCTTGGCACTTTGTCCGGTGCCGGTAGGTGTGTCATCTGAGGGCACTACATTGGATTGGCCGAGTGTGGCCGCACCTGTATTGCCTGTATCCCAAAACTGCACACCGCCCTCAGCCCAAGGACACCATATACGACCATTCTGCCACCACTCATCGAATGATCCGTCCACAAGATCTTCTGTAGCCTGAGTGGTCACCTCTATCTCGTTGGCGATATTTTCCCCGGAGACTGCACGCACTACATAAGTTGTGAGCGGAGTAAGATGATCGATACGGACGGAGAAGGCCCCCTCATTTTGTGTCACATCCGAAGCGGGAACATCTATCCATGTTTCACTGTCAGCCTGACGATACTGGAATGTGTTGGCGACATCTGCCGGACCATTACCATACGCCCATATCACCTGTGACCATGCATCCACATGCGAGGTTTCTACTATAAGTTCAGTTTTTTCCACATAAATGGTCCAATCCACCACCCGGTCCCAACAGGTTACAGCGACTTTCAATGGCTGGGCGAGATCGATTGTACCCGGTTTCAGATCAGGAACCATCGTGGTGATGTCGGCGGGACCAAGCTTGACAGACACCAGCTGCAGCTGTCTAAGATCCGCCGTCTCAGGGACACGCACCAACACGCGATGCCCGATCTCATCTATTACAGTCTCACCTATCTGACCTTCGATTGTCAGATAACGTTCAATGGTCTGTTCCGCAGACACGATCCATGGATAATCCTGGTATTTTGATACATTAACCACAACCGGTGAAGTGAGATCGTAAGTCCCATCCAACAGATCCGGATCTACGGTAGCACCCTCAGTATATGTAAACTCGGTGAATCTGACATTCTGAATATCCGTCTGCTCTGACAGATATATCACAGCCTTATAGGTCAGGGAGTCGATCGCGGCAGGCTGGCTCTCCCCCTCCGCGGCTAAGGTCAATATATATTGAGGTATGCGCGGATAAGGCAGGTCATTCTTGATACATGAAGGAAGTGTCATCAACCCGACAAATATCGCTAATGTAAAGAAAACACCACCAAAGAATGACCCTCTAACCACCCCTTTATTTACAAGTCTGCTGTTATACATTATTTTATATATGTATGCCTATACCAAAGGCGAGGTTGAACAAATTGATCTTAAAATTCGCACCGGAGGTAAACCTGTTACCCAGATCTACATCATCCACCTTTTGCCGCTCATTGCGCAGATAGAAACCGAAGACACCGAATGACAGATTAAACGACACATTCTCCATGATGAACACGCACACACCCGGCGAGAAAGTCAGCTTAGCCTCCATATTGGTAGTATGTGTACGCTTGATAACTCCATCAAACGGTCTCTCAAAATCACTACTGCCCGACGAGAAGGCGAGTTCCACCTCATTGTAGACACCGAAACGCCCGCGGCGGGTCAGACCGTAATATTGCTGTAATGTCAGTGCCGCCGCATACGACTCTGATTTATAAAGGATATCATGAAGATTAAAATTCATATCCTCATCGATATCAACCTTCATAGATCCAAGAGCCAGGCGTCCTGTCGTGTATCCCAAGCGCAGACCGACAGAGAGGTTATTGCGTATGAAATAGCTCAGATACGGCTTGACATTAAATGTATGAGCTCCGACATCGATATCGCTGACCATATTGAGCACCCCCATATTGCTCACGTCAAATTGTCCGTATGAAACCGTAAGGCCGAAATGCCATGTGCCACGGGGAATAAACAACATATTAAAGAGTCCACGGTCGTAGCGTCCCAGGTTTCTGGTCTTGAGCACCATGGGAATTGTATCCCCCCGGAATACCGTCATCTCATGAATATCGAGCCTCATCGGGTCATCCACCACACGCGAATGCCCCTTGATGAGCTTCTTGTAGTCATTCAACAGCGAGTCCGGCATCCACACATAACGCCCGTCACGATGGAGCGAATCCAACGGAGCTTTGCTATCTACGGTATCCTCCTGCTCGATACGTGTCACCGTCGTTGTGACAACCTTGGTTGTAGTCACCTCAGCCACTTCCTTGGGCACCACATTACGTTGACCCAAGGCTGACACTCCCGATACGCACAGCATTATAGCCATGCATGCCATACTTCTGATATTAATTGCTTTAGCCATGGTCTATAAATAAAATACTGCTCCAAAGGAGATGGAAAAAAGATTAATCTTGAAATTGGCCGACTTGCTGTGACGTCGGGCGATATATATCTGGTCAGTTATCGTTTTGGCCGAATTATAGGAGAAACCGAGCACACCGATATTGACCTCGAGGGCAGAATAATTGTTGAGGAAGACACATATACCGGGAGTCAGTCCGATATCAAAGGAGAATGTTCTCTCATACGATCCGGTCAGATCCTCGCCCTTACCGATCATGATCTTGGATTGGCCGCCACCGAGACCTAACTGTATCTCGTTGAAGAAACCGAATCTCTTGGATCGACCTATCGAGAAATAATTGCGGTAGATACCGTACGCTGTGTAACTGTGTGCCAGACGATATAGGTTTTCGACATTGTAACCCGTTTCAGGATCAAGCACCACATCCGCACTCTCCAGTTTGGTGAGGGATCTCGCGTAGCTGAAACGCATACCGGCCGCCATATCATCCTTAAAGGCGTATGCAGCCATCGGCGATATCTTAAAGCTGTACGTATCGCCGGAGATACCTTCGAATATCAGAAACTGATACTTGTTCTGATTACTTTGAGAATACGACACCGACAGACCGGTAATCCATTGTCCTTTCGGAACAAACACTACCGATTCGATATCTCTCTCAAACAATTCCTGTGCCCGTGCAGGGAATATGCTCGCCAGTATCAGCAGGCATAACCATATCGCCCCGAGGCGTAGATGCTTTAATGGAATCTTCATATATCTGACCGCCGTTATCCTTAATCCACACACATCTACTCTGAGGATCTGTACCTTCCATCGCAGATGATATGAGCATAATGAGGAAATATTAATCCCGCACTATGAAAGGGATGGGTTTATAATCTGCAAATTTAGTGAAAAAAATCAAAAAAATAAGACTGTGCCGATTATACCATGAGATTATCACGAATACTTAACCGGCACAGTCTTTATGAATTAAAATCCACTATGATCGTAAAGAGATGATTACTCGTAGATTAGTTCGAAATCATCGAGATACATTACACTTGAAGATGAGCCACAGAAGAAATCACCGAATTTGGAGGCAGACGCTACAACCACAAGATAGAGCGGTTTCTGAGTCTTAGCTCGTGAAGTATACACAAAGGGAATATCTATAGCAGCCAATCCATTATCCGGACCGAAAGCACTGTCCCAAGTCACCTGGCCGTAAGCCACTACCTTATCATAGTCTTCCGATGGATTGCCATCCTCGTTGGTAGCCGCAGCAGGGAATAATTTACGATTGTCCGGATTTGTGCGTATTTCTATAGGTGCGGTAGTGAGCGCTATGTATATCTGCCCATGGTCTGTACCGTCGGCCTGAATATCTACATACTTCTCGTTACCGGACTTGATGCTCACGCCCCCGCCGGGACGATAATTGGCATACACACGTAGTTTTGTCGGGTGCGAGCCGTTATATTGACGTCCCAGAGAGAGGACACCATTGGTACCGTCTGTCTTGACATAACTTCCCACAAACATATTACCGGCAGCTATTATACCCATTGCCGACGTTGATGCAAGCCGGGCGCTGTATGAACCGCCGTGCTTCATGTCACCGGACTTGTCGAGGACAACTTTGCTCGCGGTTGCCGAACCCTCGTTACCGGATCCCCAGAAGCTCGTATCCTTATTACCGGAGGTACTCGGGATAATAACATTTTTAGTACCCAGCAGAGTCTTCGCGGAATATGTACCCCACTCCTCCATTCCGGCATTTGGCATCTGATAGACAGCCTCTGTGGTGAAATATTTGGAGTCGGAGTTAAATCCGTCAGCCACTGCCTGATATTCGTAACGGGTACCGGGTTTAAGTCCTGTCAATGTGACAGAAACAGCTGTGCCTCCCCGCGTTGCAGACCCTACGCTCTTTGTGGTCCACTCGGTTGTACCGGATTCACGATACCTTATTCCTACATTAGTGGCCGATTCATCCACGACAGAAGCTGTCAGCGTTACCTTGCGCGCACCAATAGCCATGAAGTTGGTCGGATCCACTGCATCATTGACAATAACCGGATCTTCCTCGATACGGGCGTTCTCACCTACGGCAATACGCAGGTCCTTTGTACGGACCTTGCCGAATCCGTCCGTGACAACCAAAGTGACGACATACTCCGTATCACGTGCCGGCAAAGAATTCAGATATTCCTTGCTGAAAGTGATGTTGGAGCTCTGGCGCGTCACTCCATCATATCCCTCCACTTCGGTGATATCCTTGTCCCAATATATACCGACAGCATTGAGTTCGCTCTTCTGCTGAGTGGTGGTCTGCTTGATATCGATACTTGTGGACGGGAGATGCAGATTCTGAGGATCCTTACAAGTCATCAGGAACGAATTGATCTCGTTGAAGGCGATAACATTGACCACAAAATCCTTTGTAAACTCACCCGGCTCGGCATACTGCTGCTTGTCGATATCAAATCCGCTGCCCTGGATAGCCGGAGCCGCAAAGATGGCGATTGTGTCACGTATCAGATTCTCCTTTTCAACCACTGTGATAGTAAAGAATCCGCCACCTTCCTCCTCGGGGTCATTGGGATTGAACGATATATTGATCTCATATTCGTATGCCGGTTTGACACCCTCGATAACATGCTTTTTCGTAAACGGAGCACCCTCGGCATTCACACCCGTGATAGTTACGTTGAGCTTGGACTCTCTCACGCCGGCCTCATCGTAGGGCATCATGAAATACCCTTTGGCATCGGTGTAATTCTCCTCATCAAATATCAGTTCACCGGTAGATGATGCGACCTTGATCTCGAAATCACGCATCAACGTTGTATCGATGGTAGCTGAATTGACTGTCACAACCGAGTTGGCAATCTTACATGTCAGTGTGACATCGCTATTCTTTCCTCCGTTGATCGTAAAGGGCTGATATCCGCGGAAGAAACGGGACTCAAATGATGCGGGGACAGAATCGCCAGTCCAAGCCTCCGCCACATACCGTCCCTCCTTGAGCACTTCCTGAGACGGGAGACTGGATAACCCGACATACTTGCGCACGAGTCCTTTTTCGCTCGATATGTATACTATACATTTGTCGGCGAGCTCATCATCATTGAGCTGAGCACGCGTGACATCTGAATCCACCCTTACATTCATCCTGAGCACACCGTCAGCGTCGCCGAAGGGTTGCTCCATAGAACAGGACTGCATGAGAGAGGATGCTGCAGCCAACATGGCTATGGCATAAATATATGTTCCTTTATTATTCATGACAATCCGTATTAATTGATGTGAAGTTTAAGTGTTTTGGTCGTTGTGCCGTTGGCATCTCCGACAGTCAGAATGAAGTTATGGTCGCCTTCGCCCAACGCGCTCAGCAGGGTCATGAAACCCGTGATGTCAAATGAAACATCCTTCTTGCCGCCGACATTTACGGGCAGTCCCAGACCGGACAGGGGTTCTTCCAAAGCACCCGGATTTACGAGGTCGAGATTTTGTGACAATCCAACATTCTCCAGTTCCTCTGCAGTAAGCTTGGCCGAATCTATCTTTACCTTAAATTCGGTTATACCACCATCTGCCGAAGATGAGACATTGAGCACTACGTAAGTCTTGTCGGTCACGACATTGACCGCATCCAGATTGACGGGTACCATACTCTTGTCGGCAGGTTGGGCCGATGTTATCTGAGGAGCTGTTTTTTCCTGTGGAGGAGTCGGCGGCGTGGGATCATCACCACTTCCGCTACCTCCCTGATTGGGACGGCTGTCATCTGTCAGCAACTCGTCATCACCTTCACCTTCGGCATTAAAATTCATATCTACGGTCTCAATTGTGGCATCGACCTTGACTGCCGGAGATATCACACCCGGGTCATCGGGCACGATACCCTGCATCTTGAAGGTGATAGTATAGTGATTGCCCGGAGCTACATCCTCATACACCTTGGACTCGACGATGTAATCGCCATCCACCGTTCCCTCGAATGTGGCAGTCAGTGTGATTGACTCATTGACATATTTGAAATATGCGGATCTGGTCTCTCCCGCTTCAAAAGTCTTGACACCCTCGTCACCGGCCTTGACTACGACCTTGGAGTCAGCACTCATGGCTCCGAGCAGGTTGGGACCGAATTTTACAGTCACCCGTATATTGCTCAGGGACGCGATTATCGGCTCAGCCTGCTCAGTAATTTTATCAGGCTCAATGGAGACCTTGGTAGATCCCGAATAATAGGGAGACTCCCACTCAGCGATAGGATTGTCACCATAATGAGCCTTAACTTCATATTCACCTGCAGAGAGAGTAAGTATCTCAGGCATTTCTGAATACTTATATGTAGCTACCGGTGTTCTCTTTCCCTCCGGTGTGATTTCGATCTGGAAGTCATCAGTCGAGGGGAGTCCGGCACGGGTTGTCAGTGCGCCTTCCGGATTTTGTATGGTGGGTGCGAGACAGCTCGTACGCAGTTGGCCTTTGCCCTTCTCCATGCTTTCATCTGGGAATGGCGCATCCTTGGAGCACGCTCCTAATAAAACGACAACTGCAAGCGAGGAGATTATTCTCTTATATGATTTCATTTCCGAATGTCTGATTAATAGTTAAGTTTTATATTATCAACAGTAAGCACGGAACCGGTAGCCACGGCATGATATTTATTGGCATCGATGGTATGGTTTCCGACAGCGCTGAAACCTTCGTTAAGTTCACTACCGGACGGAATGTGTATCGGGGCGATCGTGCTCTTTGAGGATTTGAATTCGACTCTCAGTTTTGCCACTTTTTTACCGAACGAATATGCCGCGAAATTCACAGTAACCTTCTTCATTGCTGACGAGGTGGTCAGATCTGTGGATTTCTCAAATATTTTGGCACCCGATGCATCGAGCAGTGCGACATATACTGTGCCGGTATCCGTTCCCTGAGGCACGTATGAATAGTCGAACGTCAGTGACTTAGGCCTTGAGGTGAAATTGATACCGTTTGAACGGGATGCACCGGCAGTGTTATCAAATGAATAAGTACCGAGGAAAAGTTCTCCCGCCACCTTCTCATTATCGGCAAAGGTCGCGGCTGATGTGTTGTAGTTGGTGCCACCGGCAGCACCACCGGTACGGGCCGGGGTCTGACCATTGGTGCTGTAACCTACATTTCTAATAACGGCCTGACCATTCTCTACGTATGTAGAGGGCACAACAAACCATGTATTCTTATTGACAGCGTTCGGATTACAAGTCTTGGGGTTAATGGTAGCCCAGCTATTGGGGATCAGGCGGTCAATAGAAGAAGTGTTGGTATAGGTAACCGGCCAGCCATAATAAGTACCGCCGCACTGCAGGTCATCGATTTTCAGCTGAGAAGTCTGTGAGAAATCGCTGTTGGGGATCTGTGACTGAGCCTCGGTATGTATCATGAGAACCTGGTCGTCGGGCAATTTTGTCCCTGTAGCGACGTCAGTCAGTGAATAACCCATGATATAATCCGTATCCGGGGTCAAGTCGCTAAGCGTAATGATACCCTTGGTCGTATCACGGGTGATGTTGTTATTGGAATAGGCAGAGACTACCTTACCATCGGTTGACAATGAATACAGGTATACACCATTGACGATATTGGACAACTGTGATGCTACCTCCGGTGTGACCTTAAACATCGCGGATGTGCTCAGCGCATCTGCCTCCAAGGTGTATTCCGGTTCTATCACCGCGATATTGAACGGTATCTCGGTATTCTTATATATGAGCTTCATCGGCAGAGGATTGTGCTCGACATCGCAAAGCTCAAGTGTATAGATATAATTCTTTGTCTCAAGATTACGTGTACGCGGTGATTCTGTCCATGAGACAACCTTGGAGGCCTTGTAACCGTCGTTCTGACAGAAATTCTCGAACTGTATCATGTCCGGGCGGAAACCGTTGTAAGTGATTTCAACAGTTGCGGGGACTCCGGTTTTTCCGGGGTTAGTTCCGTCTCGGAATATATAGTTGGCCTTGCAATTCTGCTCCACGACTCCAATCTCTACTTTGGATGTCTGCAAATCCAATGACACCGGCTCAGCCATACGTCCGAGTATATCGGTGACCTTGAGGGTTACGGTAAAGTTGCCCTCAGGAAGATTGGCGGAAAGTTGAGTCACATCGACACCTACCCACTGATTATGGGCATCAGGATCCTTATATAGACCGGTGACGATGATGCCCGACTCTTTAAGCTGAGCCTGCAGATTGTCATCAGCACCGACCAGATCTACCATACGTCCGAATACAGGCACATAATTACCGCCGGCCACAGTCAGTTCGCATGAGCTGATGCCGGCCTTGACCATAGCATGGAATTTCAGGTCTGTAGGAGCCGGATTGCCCGCAACCGCATCTACCGGCACACCCGGTGTAAATCCCACGGCCGTCACTACAGGCACAGGAGAGTTGACCAGCTCATCCGACATCGATATCACGACTTTCTCCTTTTCCAAAGTGTCGTCAAATATCACCTCCAGAGCGGCATCACCGGTCGGATCGGCGGTGACATTATATGTCATGTGATAATGATGTCGGGCCAGTGCCGTAAAACGCGCCGCGCTGAGTGTAAGTGTCTTTCCGCTCGGGTGCGTTACGGTCAGCATCAGAGAGACATTGCCCGGAGCCACGAAACCGGGACGGGTTTCATCCTTGGCAAACTTCACATCATTGTCACCGTCGGTCGTAGCGACAGAGCGGTAGTCTCTAAAATATTGTTTGAACGCATCGGTATACTCTACGCTGATCATCGTATGCGCCAATGATGCAGTGACATCAACCTCGGTCTGACGTCCCTCATGTACACTCACCTCGGCTGTACCTATAAAACAGGGCTTGTCAAAACCGCTGTCATGAATACTGCCATAATATGCAGTCAAGGTATAATCGCCTACATCAAAGCCCTCTTCAGCCCTGAATTCCTCCAACGAGTTCCATGTCTGTTCCGAATTGGTATCATGATTAAGCAGCTTAATGGCGAAAAGTTCCGCATCAGGCGCTTCAAGCCCGGGAACAGCCCTCACCTGAGGCAGGGCATCCTTGACTTCTGCTGATGAGGACAACTGTAGGGAGATACCCCCCTGACCTTGTCTGCCCAACCATGGATTTTCATCGGAACAAGCTCCGAGACCCACGGCGATGAGACCCATCAGCAACATTTGATTACATAGTTTCATATTTTAAGATGTTAGTTTAATTTTCAAGTAAGAATTTATCATAGTAGACAAGTCATTTCTGACTATGTATTTCAGCAGTTAAAATCCCGATCTACCATATACCTATT
>CAMWUY010000076.1 GCA_947177615.1 uncultured Porphyromonadaceae bacterium | reverse complement strand
GATATAGACTTCGTCATCAGGAGTATGGGGGCAGACGGTGTTCCAGTCGAGACGACAGGCGTTTCCGCATACGATATGGCCGGAGGGTTTCAGTGGCAAGGTTTCGGGCTGATAGCCGAATGCATCGAAAAATCTTACGTTCATCTGATGTTCGGCAAGCCATAGGGAAAGCGTGGCGGTGTCGCAAGCGTATTCATCGAGTTCGATGCCATAGAATTGAGTCAGCGTAATGTTTGGGAACGGTAAAATTGCAACATTAGCTATATCACGCAGTGCTGCCCAGATTCGAATTTCGAGTTCGCGTAGTCGCTTATATGAAATAATGAGGAAGTTGCCGCTACCGCAAGCAGGGTCAAAGAATTTAATTTGAGAAAGTCGAGTAAGCAGGGCACGGAGACGTTGAGAGGCACGGTCGTGGTTAATCTTCTTAGCCATCTTTTCGCGAGCCTCAGCACAAGCGGCCTCGAATTCTTCTTCGAGAGCGTCAAGGAAAAGAGGGCGGATAACTTTTTCTATATTCGGCACAGAGGTATAGTGCATACCCAGTCCGGCACGTTGCTCAGGAGTAATTACAGCCTGAATCATTGAGCCGAAAATATCAGGGTTAATTTCCTTCCAATTATATTCTCCGCAGTTGATAATCAAAGTGCGGGCACGGCGCGAAAGCACCGGTATCGAATAACGGTCGCGGAACAGCCCGCCATTGACGTATGGGAAAACTTCGTAGAGCTTCGGCAAAGTAGAAAGCACTGCAGGGTCGTTGGTCGACATGGCAAGGAAAGCCCGGTCGATAAATTCGCCGAGGTCAGTGCCATCCGGCAATGTGTGAGTTTCGAGAGTCCGAGTAAAAAGATTTTCGCCGGGGAACAAACCGGTGTCTTCGGCAAAGAAACAGAAAAGCAGACGCGACATAAATACATTTAGAGCGTGGACTGTCTGCGGGTCACGGATGTTGTTGTAGCGACGGATATCATCAAAGAGCTTTGCCATTAGTTCGGCAGATTTAACATCCGCCTCGGCTTCATCTGTGAACTGAATTTTTTCGATGCCGGCAAGGGGAGTGAAAAATTCAAAGTCTTTCCAAAGTAACTCGATACTATTCTCATACCAATCATTTTCCTTCGGATCGTATGCTACTACATGAACGCCATTACTTGAGATATAGAGACGCGGTGATTGTTTGGCAATCTTAGCGTCATCACGCATGGCGTTGATAACGTCGTACATCTTAGAGCAATCCCCGGCAAGCGTATTTACTGGAGCCTGTCGATATGCTACAAGGTTCTTTATCAGGACTGTGTCACCATCTTTGGCAAGATTACCGGGACCCTCTTTAGTGCGTCGTATCTGTCCGTCGCCATATCCGGCGAAGATACGCAGGAGATCATAAATGAACTCCGGTGCCGATGTACCTCTCTTACCAAGTTGCTCCAACTCATCTGTAGCTTGAACCTGCGAATATGATTTGGTTTTCTTTGCCATATAATAAAAGCGAGATATCATTTTGAGTTGACGGGAGTGAGCACCGGGATCATACGCCGCCAATTCATGAAGAGTATTGTGCACACGACGGCTCCTGTGAGTCCGATACATTCCGAGACGATAAGCGGGAGACCGACACCATCGACGTAGCTGCCTAAAGGAGCATAGCAGATGAAAGTGAGACATAGTGCGGTCATAAAAATAGCCGGCAGCATGGTGATAAGATAGTTCTTGCCGCATCTGGCCAGATATACGCTGCACGCCCAGAGGGTGAAAATGGAGAGTGTCTGGTTGCACCATGCGAAGTATCTCCAGAGCACCTCAAAATTGACTTGCAGCAGAATGTAGCTGATAGCGATGATGGGCAGCGTGACCATCAGACGTTTGAGAAATCGTTTTTGGCTTATGCCGAGTGAGTCGGCGATGATGAGTCGGAGACTGCGCATAGCGGTATCACCTGTGGTGATAGGTGCGGCGATGACCCCCAGTATCGCCAATACTCCGCCGAATGCTCCAAGCCATTTGACGCAGACTTCGTGAACCAGAATACCCGCGTCCTGACCATTGGATGCCATATATGCTGCCAACCTGTCATATCCGCCGGTAAATGCGATGGCGGCTGCCGCCCATATCAACGCGACAATCCCTTCTGAAACCATTGCGCCATAGAAGACCATACGTCCATGCTTCTCGTTGTTGAGACATCGTGCCATCATTGGGCTCTGTGTAGCATGAAATCCTGAGATAGCACCGCAAGCTATAGATATGCACATCATGGGAAATATGGGAGCGGAATCGCCGGCCGGGTGACGATTGAACAGACCGTCGGAGAAACCATTGGGGATCTCTACACCATTGTATATCATATATCCCATAATACCTACGGCCATGAATAGGAGTGCAAAGCCAAATAGCGGATATAGATTGCCGATTAGTTTGTCTACCGGCAGGAGCGTGGCGAGGATATAATACAGGAATATACAGATCGCCCAGAATGTACCGTCGAGATGATCGGGTGTGAGAGATGCGAGGAGAGCAGCCGGTGTTCTGACAAAAACGGCTATTACCATCACGAGAAGAATACAGGTGAATATGCTCATCACGACTTTGATCCTTTTGCCAAGTTGGCTGCCCACAATCTCAGGCAAACTTTTACCACCTAACCTGAGCGAGATCATACCGGAGATAAAGTCGTGGACTGCACCTGCAAATATTGTTCCCAACACGATCCAGATAAAAGCGGCAGGGCCATACATTACTCCCATAATCGCACCGAATATCGGTCCGACTCCGGCAATGTTGAGAAATTGGATAAGATACACCTTCCATGTTGGCATAGCTACATAGTCTATGCCGTCTGCCATCGTTTTGGCGGGTGTCGGACGCGAAGGGTCAGTCCTGAAGATTTTCTCTACAAGTCCGCCATATAGAAAATAGCCTGCTATGAGTGTGATGAGTGCAATAATAAAAGCTGTCATGTCGTCGTGTGAAGATTATGGATTATAAAAATCTTTGTTGTAGTAATCGAGTATGTCGTTGGTGGCCTGAAGTGCCTGTTTTGCCTTACACTCGGGATCAATCTTGATAGCCGCTAAATAGTCGTTGATGGCCAGCGAACGGTGCCCCATACTCCAATGGCGCATACCTCTGAGTGTGAGCGCGTCTGTGTCAGTGGGATTGGACTCTATATAATCATTGAGTCTTGATAATGCCTCCTCGGGTGAGAGGGCCTTGATTGCGATAATTAATTCTTCGGTCATGATATGATATTACATGATATGATTTTATAAGGATATTCTTTCTGCATTCACCTCTATCGGTAAGAATAATGAAGCGAGACGATTGAATTTTTCAGGATTTTCTGATGTGAGAAATCTGACGGTACCTCCACGTGAGATGGTTTTCTCAATCTCAGGATGTCTGGAAAGATAGTCGGTAAGGCTTCGGGCCACTATTTCTCCCTGCGCGATAATTCTGACATTGTCAGGCATAAATTCCGCTATCTTGTCGTAGAGCAACGGATAGTGGGTACAGCCTAAGACAAGTGTATCAATATCTGGATCCATCTCAAGCATCATGCGACAATATTTCTGAATGAAAAATTCGGCACCGGGATTATCAATCTCGTTGTTTTCGATCAGCGGGACCCACATTGGACAAGCGAGCTCCGAGATTGTCATATTACTGTGCAGTTTCTCGGCTTCGATCTTATATGAATGGCTGTCGATGGTGCCCTGAGTGGCGACGACCCCGATATGATTATTACGTGATATCTTATCGAGACATTCAACGGTGGGGATGATGACACCGAGCACCCGGCGTGTCGGATCGATGTCGGGCAGGTCACGCTGCTGGATAGTTCTCAGAGCTTTGGCCGATGCCGTGTTGCACGCCAGAATGACCAATTGGCATCCGGCATCAAACAGATACCTTACAGCCTGGAGTGTATACTGATATACCACATCGAATGACCGAGAGCCGTAAGGTGCTCTTGCATTGTCTCCCATGTAGATATAATCATATCCGGGCAAAGCCTTTACAATCTCTCGGAGTATGGTGAGTCCGCCATATCCGGAGTCAAAAACGCCGATTTTCATATCCTGCCGCCTATATCTGTATGTTATATATAAAGGACGCGAGGTGGTGAGCCATCGCGTCCTTAAGCATTAATATCTCCTTAAGTCTTATTATGTCGGCTCGTAAGAATTACAGACCGAGTTTAGTCTTGACAAGCTGAGTGATATCCTCAGCGGGAGCGGAGTAGTAGAATGTCATCTGCGGATTATTATCCTGAATGAGCGTATAATTGCCCTCCTTACCTACAGACTCTACAGCATTCTTAATCTGCTGAGTGATCGGCGCCATGAGCTCCTGCTGCATACGTTGCATGTCCTGCATGATCTGTTGCTCAAAAACCTGAAGCTTCTGGCTGCTCTCCTGAAATGCGGTCATTTTGCGTTCACGGATCGCGGGGAGCTCATCCTCCTTCATATTCTGCAGCTCTTCGTACTGTTTCTTGAGTTCATCCTGAAGAGCGGTATACTCCTTCTCGTATTTGGCTTGAGCCTCATTGAGTTTCTGTTGAGCCTGAGCTGTAGCAGGCATTACGCTGATGATGGCATTAACATCGACGAGACCGATTTTGACAGTCTGAGCTGAAACCAGCATAGGTATGGCAACCATAATTGCCACTAAGATTTTCTTGATCATATCTATTTTATAAATTATTATTCAAAATATCGTTGCTATCGGATTGCAGATACAAAGATAGAGAATTTATTTGGAATAGCCTAACTTACCTAACACATCATTGCTGACATCGATACGTGGAGATGCGAATACGATACTCTGAGAGCTTGCACGGTCAAATATGACCTGATAACCTTTCTCCTCGGCCACTGCCTTGACAGCGTTGTAGACATCCTCCTGTATAGGTTTCATGAGGCTCTGACGCTTCTTGTAAAGTTCACCCTCCGGTCCGAAATATTTATTACGCGCGTCTGTAGCCTCCTTCTCCTTGGCTACAATCTCCTCTTCTCGCTTCTTCTTCTGCTCATCAGTCATAAATACCATTTCCGACTGATAATTCTGATAAAGGTTCTGTGCCTGTTTTGTAAGCTCGGTAACCTCCTTCTCCCAACGTTGCGAAACCTGATTGAGCTGCTCGTTAGCCATCTCATAAGCGGGAACATTGCGTAGGACATACTCCATATCTACCAGGGCAAACTTCTGTGCAAAAGCACCGGCAACAGCTATCATCGCCATAGCGAGTGTAACAAATATCTTCTTCATATTTCAAATTTTTTAATGTTTATAATATTCAGCCTCACGCTCTGCAATTATAGACGTTTCAGATTAAATTTGGTTTAAAACTCCTGTCACTAAGTTGTTAACTGTATCCCGTGTACGTTAGATCCAATGATGTAAACTTAGAATTCCTGACCCAGGACGAAATGCAACTGACCGCCACCGCGACGTCCCCAAACCTTGTCAAAACCGTAACCCCAGTCAATACCGAGGAAACCTAACATTGAGAGATATACACGCACGCCGACACCTGCTGACCGCTTGAGGTTGAATGGCGAGAAGTCGGAGATTGAGGTCCAACAGTTACCGGCCTCGGCAAATGCAAGGGCATAGATGGTCGTCGTCGGCTGCAACATGAAGGGGAAGTGTAATTCAAATGTGAATTTACCGTATGCATATCCTTCGTATCCCCATGGCGTGAACTGGCCATTGTCATAACCACGCATTGATATGGTCTCGGTAGCGTAGGTGTAACTGCCGGACATACCATCGCCACCGAAATAGAAGGTCTCAAATGGTGTCTTGACATACTTATTGTATGATCCCAACAATGCGAAGTCCGCACGGGTCATCAATACCAGTGTCCACTGTCCGTCCGGATCGGTAAGGGGTGTGAAGGTCTTGCTCTTGAACTTGATCTTCCAATATTCAATCCACTTATAGAGCTCTGTCTTGGCAGCCTCGTTGTCGAGCGTATTAGCCTCATAGCTGAGTTTGGCCCAATTCTTTTTCTGCATAAGTGAGACCGGAGGAGTAAGAAGCACATCAAGTGAGAACTGTGAACCCCGGCGAGTATAAATGGGATTGTCAATCGAAGTACGTGAGAGATTGAGTCCTAAAGTGAAGGCATTGGAGACGCCATTGTGCATATAGTAGAGGTAATCCCAATTCTTGAGGTAGTACCAACGATAAGCTAGGGAAGCCTGGAACTGGAAGTAATCATCAGGCCATGTCAGACGTGTGCCGAATCCGACTGAAACACCGGCCATCTGCAGAACCTTGTTGGGGTCGTATGCATTCTGATACGCGTACGTATTGAAATTGGTGCCGTACGATCCCTGGGTGTATAGTGCTGACTGCCATGCATTGCCCCAAGTATTGTTGTAGAAAGCACTGTTTATGCCCGTACTGCGGCTGTAATCAACGGAAACACTAAGCGAATTGGGACGCTTTCCGCCCAGCCACGGATCGAAGAATGAAATGTTATAACTTTGATAATACTTCGCATTTGTCTGAGCAGATATAGAGAATGTCTGTCCGTCACCGCGTGGTATTATACCCTTATAGCTGGAGGGATTGAACAGATTTTTGATTGAGAAGTTGGAGAACGACAGGGACAACTGACCTGTGACACCGGTCTGACCCCAACCGAATGAAACCTGCACCTTGTCATTAGCCTTGGACTCAAGGTCAAAGACAATATCTACCGTACCGTCATTCTCATTCGGTTGCGGATTGATACCCATAGTCTCGGGGTTGAAGTGACCCGAAGCGGCAATCTCACGAGCCGAACGCATCAAATCGCTCTTGGAGAAGAGTTCGCCGGGGCGGACGCGCAATTCGCGACGTATCACCTTCTCATAAAGCTGGTCATTACCATTGATGACCACGCGGTTGATACGAGCCTGCTGACCCTCCCTTACATTCATGCGTATGGAGATAGAGTCACCCTTGATATTATCTTCGATAGGCACAAGGTCAAAGAATAGATAACCATTGTCAAGATATAGATTGGAGACAGCGTCATCATCCTCGCGAGTTCGCTTTTCAAGACGTTTCTGATTGTATACGTCACCGGGATAGATACCCAGCACCTGATTGAGAGTCTCGGTGGGATAGACTGTATTACCTACCCATGTTATATCCGAGATATAATATTTCTTGCCCTCATCAACCTTCAGGAATACATCCACCTCGCCATCGCTATATTGGGCTACGGAGTCGAAAGTGATACGGGCATCACGATATCCGAGCTCGTTATACTTGTCGATGATACGTTTCTTATCATCCTTGAAGTCAGACTCGACAAATTTCTTCTGCTTGAACAGATTAAGCAGGTTGCCATTCTCGTTGGTCTTCTTCATAGCACGTTTGACCTTACCGTCAGAGAGCACTTCGTTGCCATCGACGTAGATCTTGTGAACCTTGACCTTATTGCGACGATCGACTTTGATGGTGAGTATCACTTCATTCTCCTTGGAGAGATCCGGTGATTGCACCACGTCCACACGGGCATTCTTGAAGCCCTTGTCAGCGTAATATTTCTGTACAATCTGCTTGACACGCTGCACGACGTTAGGCGTGATTTGCTGACCGGGGACGATGGCAAGTCTCTCATTTAGATCTTTCTTCTCACCACCCTTAATGCCTTCAAACCTCAACTCAGACATCCTGGGTTGCTGACGAAGGTCAATATTGAGCCATATCTTGTCTCCAACAGTTTTGGTAACAGAGATATTAACCTTGGAATAGAGGCCCTGTCTCCAGAAACGCTTGACCGCATTGGTGATAGCATCTCCGGGGACGTCTATTCTCTCACCTATATTCAGTCCAGAATATCCGATGATGACATAATCCTCCACATGTGATATGCCGGATACCGTAATTCCGGCAATCTCATATTGTTTGGGTATCGGTGAATATATAATCTCCGGATTGTAGACAGTATCTCCGGCCGAAGTCTGTGCAACGGCAGAGGTCCATCCCGTCAGGAGGCATAATAGTGTGGTCAATATATGTAGTCGTCTCATTGTCTAAGTCAGCGTGCTGTGTGCATCGGATATATGATGTATAGTGTCAGTTATACCATATAAATATATAACTGATTTTTTTGATATTTATTAGTTCCCCACTTTAGAATCGTCCGCTTTTGCAACCTGCTCTGAGGTTTTGCCAAACCGACGTTCACGTTTCTGGAAGTCAAGCAGAGCCTTGGCATATTCGATCTTGTCAAACTCGGGCCAGAGGACATCTGTAAAGTACAATTCGCTGTAAGCTATCTGCCATAACAGAAAGTTGGAAATACGTTCCTCCCCTCCCGTGCGGATCAGAAGGTCCGGATCCGGCATCCCCGCCGTGTTGAGATGATCAGCGAATACTGACTCGGTAATATTCTCGGGATCGATATCACACTCCTTCACCTTGCGGGCCAAAATACGTGCAGCCTCCGTTATCTCCCAACGGGATGAATAGCTCAGACACATACCTAAGGTCAAACCCGTGCAGTGAGCGGTGGCGCTCTGCGAATTGAGCAACTTGCGGCGGGCCTCTTCAGGTATACGGTCTATATCACCGATCAACCGGATACGGACATTATTCTCAAGAAGTTCGGGCAATTCACGCTCTATGGCCCACCCGATAAGATGCATCAGGGCGTCAACCTCGGTCTGTGGGCGATTCCAGTTCTCGGTTGAGAAAGCATACAGCGTCAGATAACCTATGCCCATATCTGACGAGAACTCCACAGCACGGTGTACTGATGTGACACCCTCGGCATGTCCCTCCGAGCGATCGCGTCCGCGCTGTTTGGCCCACCGCCCATTACCATCCATTATGATGGCGACGTGACGTGGCATCCGGGTCATATCGAGTCTATCGAGATATTCTTGTAGGTTATCCATATATATTTAGCCTGTATTGTAAGTGTAGTGAGGATCAATCCTTGTAGTGGCAGACCTCACAACGCTTTGAAAATTCGTATGATATAGTGAACGTCAGCGTCGAATACCAATCTGTATTCTTGGCAAACGAGCTTTTGATACCGTAGGGATCCTGCAGATTATCGCCGTCCAGTCGGTCTGTGAAGACTTTTTTCATCAGGAATTCAAGCCCGAGATTAAGGCGTCGGTTTACCTTGAATTTGAAACCGGCACCAAAGGGGAGAGTAAATCCGGCGTATGTGTGGCGGTCTACTGTCCATAGTGTCAGTGACAGACCTCCGGTGATGTATGGAGACCACCGTTTAAGTTTGCGATAGGTCTCACCCATACCATAGTTGAAGAAGTTGAATTCGGCCATCTCCCCTACCTCATAGAAGGTAGTCGAGAATTTGAATTGTTGTCCGCCGGGATAGACATTGACCATCTGTTCGGTGTTGCCGCGCAACTGTCCGACATAAAGATTGGTCTTGAATGCCCAACGTGGATTGGCAATATATCTCAACAGGAGTTCAAGATCCCATGAAGGATTTTGGTATAATACGGATGTATTGGCGTCTCCCAGATATCCGGACATACCGATACCTCCACCGATATCAAACCGGTAATCCTCCTGTGCGGACGCACCGAAGGCGGTATATATCAGACAACAAAGTATGTAAAGATATCTTCTCATAGAGCATCAGAATAGAGGTGCAAATGTAAGTCGTGCCAGAACTCCGCGCCATATTTCGGCTGAAAGCGTGCCGTCAGCCTTATACCCTCCGAACATATATATGTATGGGCAGTCCCATTCCACTTGTAATCCGTCAACAAAATAATGCACTCGTGCTCCGACAAGTTGTGGAGTAGTTGTGGCTGCCCATGCATCGATAGAGGCCTGCATCGGAGTAGCGGCTATTACTGCATCCGCATCATACAGTGATGGTACTGACTTAGGAAGCTGCATTAACGCAGAGGCCTCTGTCCAATTGACACCCGAGTCATACGAGAGATAAACTTTTCGTGACACATTGCCGTCACTCATCTTACCTCCGATACATAAAGTCACACTATATTCAGTCTGAATCCATGAAGTCGAGGTCTTGCGATACACGAAATACGGCACCAACACGGCATCCGACAGTGCCGGCAACGGTGTATTGGAAGTTTTGGCCCAGGTAGCTC
>CAMWUY010000075.1 GCA_947177615.1 uncultured Porphyromonadaceae bacterium | reverse complement strand
GTGCTGACGCAACTTTTATTCCACTAAACGGTATGCGCCATATTGATGCTTGCAACCGGGCATTTTCATCTAAAAACTTAGATATACTTTTCTCAAAACACAGATAAAATCCTTTTTAGACTCCTTTCCACAAAAAATGTTAATGCAGGGACGCAGATTTTGCCAGATATCATCACCACTTAATTCATTCCCGACTGGATTTTGCGTAAGCATACGGTGAAGCAGGTATGCTTACGATTGAGCCTCGGCAGGTGGCGTTTTTCGGTGCAAAGTTACTAAACTCCTCAACTTCGGAATTACACGAAAAACGGATAGCCCTGACGGAGAAGCTTAATTGAGCTTCAACGAGATAGTGGAAAATAGTTGAATATACAATCTTTCCCCTCTATTATAATATCAGATTCAGCTTATAAACTTATTTACCTGCTTCTGATGATGCTAATTGAGTAGCCATTTGTATGCCGGGCACACATTAATAGTAGGCGCCGACGCATCTATCTCACGCTCTTCATAAGCTGTTACAAGGGTAAGTTTATGGCAGTTGAGCGATATACCTGCTTTTGCCAAAGCAGAGGTCTCTCGATTGAGTGTTTTTTCAGAAGATATATCGTAAGATACCTGCACAAGTTCAACAACCGTTGCTCGATGGCATACCACAAAATCGACTTCGTAGGAGTCAGTTTTATGGTAATAGATGTCATGACCAGTTCCATATCTTCTGCATAATGCCAAATAAACTAAGACTTCGAGCCTCCACCCCAAATTGTCTTTTGCAAATGCATCCTTCCTTGCATTCATAAGAGATACGTCTATGGGATAGCATTTAGCGTTACGAATCCGCTCGCTACTCTTAGGTGAATATTTGCGCAACTGTTTCAGAAGATAGGCCTGATAAAGATAACCTACATAATTCTCTACCGTTTTATCGTTCTTGAAATTAAAAATCTTTTGCAATGCGGCATAAACAACTTCGCAGGGAGCATTATTCATAAGATGATTGGATAATGACTTAAAGGTGTCTTTGTATCTTACCTTAAAACGTTGCACAATATCTCTTTCCAGAATATTCGACACCAGTGTGTCTACGTATTCATCAGCGATTTCTTCACCACTGATTATCTCAGGAAAGCCACCAACCTCCAAATACGTGTCAAATGCACGGCGAAGTAAGGCATCCGTTTTTGTAGATAGATTAGTGGTCTCCACTTTCTCCATTTCGCAAAAATCACCGAACGAAAACGGATATAATTCTATTTCATTATAACGTCCGGTGAGATACGTTGAAAGCTCGCTACTAAGTAGTTTCGCATTGCTGCCGGTTATAATCACCTTTATACCCTGTCGGAGCAATCTATTGACAAATAGATGCCATCCTTCTATATTCTGAGCCTCATCGAGAAATAAGTGAGTAAAGTCTCCATAAATGTGATACAAGCATTTTAGGACATCATTTAAATCATCTGCGGACAAACGAATCAAACGCTCATCGTCAAAATTCACATAAGCGAATTTTACCTGCGCTCTATTTAGAACATTGAAACACAATGTGGATTTTCCACTACGACGCACTCCGATAACCACTTGAGCCTTTTTACTATCAAGCTTTATCAAATCTTCTTCCTTACGCTTGCAAAAGCTCTGAGAACGAAGCGTAACCAACTCTTCCTGTTGGTCTCGTAATATTTCAAGTAACACAGATGTATCCATTATCGTCTTGATTTTATGGTGCAAAGATAAGCAAACTTCGGTATTTCGGCAAATTTACACACTGCCAACTTCGGTATTTCGGCATTTTCAAGGTGTATTAACTTCGGTAAACCGACAAATTTGCACACACCAAACTTCGGTATTTTAATATAACCAAGCTATAAAATTAGCGTAGTCTCATTGGATTGGAGGAACAATGAAGATTTTTTCGTTGAACGCTTGCATCATCGCCGGAGTTACATTTGAAATGTAAGCGGCAAGGAGAGCCGACACTTCAGATGTGGCGTGACCAACGGCATAATCAATATAAGCTGTCATCACCCCATGATGAGCCAATACAGGTATGAAAGAGTTGCGGGCGTATTGTGGAGTTACGCTTTGTATTCCGATCCGTTCGCAAATATCTTTTATGGTTTAGCGGAGTAATAGATAATTATGCGTATTTAAGGTTTGCATACTACGATAATTCAATATATCGGAAGCGATATGAGATTGCCGGACTTCGCCAATCTATTTTGAGTGACGAAGTCTGGCAACTGAGAATTAGAGCATTTCTTAACGGTAATTATCAGGCCACCCATTATTATGGTATGGGTATTTTGATATGGAGCCTAAGGCACTATTACCTTATGAGCCTTTCCATCCGGGGTAACGCGGATTACCAGGCCTTTAGCTGAGGTCGGGAGGTGACGGCCATCGATGCTGTATAGCGTGTATAAATCCGTGTCGGCTTTTATATCTTTGACAGATACCGCCACATTCGTAAGTGAGTATCTTATCGTCTGCTTGGGTGACAGAATGCCATTCTTGCGGATGATAGTGTCAATAGAATTGTTACCCTCAAGATTTATACCGGTATTATGGTCATATCGGGTGTACCCCTCCGGGATCTCTGTAGTATCGTCAGCATCACTGCCTTCGAGATCATCGTCCGCCAATGTCGATGGTGCAAATTCGGGTTGCTCGATTTCATAGTTGTTATCCCCGTGGAAGTTCTCATCCTTCCATAGATGATAATACAGCTCGACATCCTCCGGCAGCTCGAAAAGACGGGCGCAAGTCAAGTCGCGCTTCTCGTGAGTCTCCCCGTCCTCTTCGCCTGTAAAGTCCTGAATGTTAAGGATCGAGTCGATCATGCCACAACATATAAAATTCAGGTCCTCAAAGCGCGGATATAATTCGAGCGTATACGATGCCTCAGCCTCATCCTCAGTCTTAACCGAGATTGTATATCTACCTTCACAGGGAAATGAGTAGAGACATTCCTGGTCTGTCATGCCTTCTACCTGCGCCAGTTCCGTGCCATCGGCATCGGAGATAGTGTAGACGTATCTGTATCCCTGCTCGGGGGTAACATTCTGTCCATCCTTGATGATGACCACAGGCAGGAGAGCTATCTTCGCGTCAGTGTAACCTAACACCTGAGTGCCAGTCTTATCCAGTCCGGAGAATGTAATCTCGGGTACGATCGATTGCTGTGGTTCACCCACATAAAAATCAATACTTGAGAATCCCATACCATAGTTCTCACAGGTGAGTGTGACACTCTCAACAGCCGATGCCGCCGGAAAATCAAATTCCAGATCGACCGATGAATGCAGCGACTCATTGCCGGATGGTATATTGTTTGAGTGAGGAGTATAGGGGAGATATTGTGTCTGACCGTTGACCGAGACAGCGAGGTTGTCCTTGCTGAAACGGTTTTGCGCACCGCGAATGATGACCTTGCTGATATTTACCCCATAATCTGAGACATACTCATTTGAGAAATGGAATGTTATATTACCACCATTGTCATCGAAACCGAGTAGCCACAGAGGATAATACACCGTACCGTCGGCATCATGCAAATCTTTGAGAGAATAATTGTATGTGATGTAACCCGGGCCTGTAAAGTCGGAGAATACCTTGCGGATTATGTCATTTGAGTAATTGGGATTGGTGTATAGATTATATGGAGTCAGACCGTTCTTTGAGTCGGTATTCAGAGAATAATCAGGATCGTATAATTGTGGAATATTAAAAGTGGCGATCAAGGTCTCCGAAGCGTCTGTTCCTGTATCATCCGCGACAGCCGCATTCGACGAGAGAATCAAGGCAATCCCTGTGCAGAAGTACTTGGTATACTTATTCATGAAAATCTTTGTTTGAGTTTTATAATTATATTGTTTGCCGTTTCAACGCACTTCGGTGTGGAAGTTGGTGAATACTCCCTTCTCCTGTTGCGGAAGTCCCTCTTTATCCTTTTGAGCCCGGATGGCTTTGATCAGAAAAGCTGTATTGCGTCCGAGATTACGCATGGTCTGCAAGCCTTCGAGGTCTTCGTCCACGTCACCGGCCGTAAACCCGTGAACTTCATTCCAATAAGTGGAAGAGACGACAGGCATGGAGGCGATAGTGAAATAATGGTTAATGCTGTCAAAAGCAGAGGTGCTACCGGCACGACGCGATGAAACGACGGTCGCTCCTATCTTCTGATTGGTATCCACGACTCCGGAGGTGCTGTAAAACAAGCGGTCCATAAAGGAATGAAGCTGACCGTTGGCACCGGCATAATACACCGGTGTACCGACTATCAGGCCGTCAGCCTCCGCAAGTTTCGGTGCGGTCTCATTGACTGCGTCATTAAACACGCATCTGCCGTGTGTCCTACAGTATTGGCATGATATACATCCGCGTATATCCTTGTTGCCTACCTCGATACGTTCCGTATCGACACCACACTCGTTGAGAGTCTTTTCCAACTCGTCAAATGCACGGGCTACACACCCTTTGGGTTGAGGACTTCCGTTTACCAGAAGGACCTTATACTTCTCTGCCATAATTTAGTAATTTATTATCATGCGTCACTTGCAAATATAATAATTATTCGTGTCTTTCAGCAACAATACCCCGGTAATTTTTCGATACTCACTTCTTCATCAGTTCATATATTGCCATCAGCACACCGCGGCTCAGCCCGGTCGCCGTTTCTGTCTCTTTCAAGGTGACTTTGTCGTATGGTTTCTGCGTGAAAAAGCAGCAACGCAGCCACCAGTATTCTTTTTCGTGTTATATCTCCTCCGATCCTCATGTCATTATCGTCCCTGCAATATCACTTGATAACATCGCAACTCCAAGTTCTGTAAATGCAAAGGGTAGATATTTGAAGTTGCCACCTCTGCCGCTCTTCAAGATGCCAATTTGGCATCTTGAAAATTCCTCATCGAAGTCGAGTATTATTTTTTGTCCCCTTATCTCGTATATTTTGGAGCGTATAATTTCCAATTCATTCATTTTTACGAATTGTTAAAGTTTCAAAATATGATGTTTGACTTCCATCGGAATTTATTTTGAGCAAAAATAATTCTTTTGACTGTATCATTCAAATAATCATCAATAATTTTTCATTCCTTATCCATTGCAATGTCGACCGGGGATTAATATAGATATTGCGCACACGGATTGTTTTTTCTTAGATATGTATGGGATTAACACAGATTTTTTAATCCTCCGACCCCGTTAGACCCCCAAATTTTAAGTCCAACCCCGAAATTTTAAGGAGCGCGTTCCTTAGAACCATTTTGCAGAGAATCCGCAGGATATTTAAGATAAAAAAAAGTGGAGTTTCCCAAGTGGAAACACTTCTTAAATATCCAAGGGATGTGAGAGAATTGTAAGGTGATGCGCCAAAGTTGAACCGAGGTGGATTGTGTAGCCGCCGTGAGCGTAGACTATCCTGTTGAATGTATCTGCTATCACGAAATATGGCATACTCGCCGTGACAGAGTCGCTGAGTTCGAGACCCTGACGCACCGCTTCGGCTATCCTGCCGTCGGTATCTATACCATATTCTATACCGGCAGGCAAGGCTCCGTAGTCTGCCGTGCGGTAGCGACCTGCAGATTCTGTATCTGCAAAGAGAAGCAATATCTTGTTTCCGGCTTTCTCCAGTTCATCCTTTGCCATTGCGATATCATTGAGTGCATGTGAGCTGGGTTCATGTCCGGGAGCTATAAATCCAAGGATATAATATCCGCGTCCGGTAGAGGAGAGTATGGAACGCTCCGGTGCCTCCTTGACTTGATTGGCTTCAAACGTAACAGGAGTATAGTTGAGTTCCGCATCAAGATTGCCGATCACCTGCAGTGCCGTGGAGTCCTGCCGCAGGATAAGTCGCGGTTTGACGACAGGTGTCTCCCCGACTGAAAAAATATCTGTATGAGCCAGCACCGTACCGTCAGCCATTCGCTGTCCCGTCACCATGAGGTATTGCCCCGGCGACAGCATATAGCGACGGTCGTTGATGGATTGAACACCCTCGAAATCCTCAAATTCCATAAGTTGCGGTTTGCCATCCTTTATCTCCGAGAGGGTGAAATGTGAGTAATATTTCGGGTTGCGGTCTGCGGTGGCCTCATCTTCTGCTATAATCATCTCACTCCCGCCCATGTATGTACAATCGGCTACGGATGCCAAATCATGCCATGTATCAGTTTCATCAGCATACTGAACTATATGGTTCACCGGATTAATGCGCGCCGGAATCCCCAGACTGCGACAGATAGCTACAAAGGCTATCTCACGGTTGAGTTTATCGGCTATTCGTCCGGTGAGAGCCGATATAGGTGACTGCCTGAGCTCTCCGGGATTATATATGGTGTCCGACTCGATATTGGCAGCGAGACAATCCGCCACAAGCTGTGGATTAGCCCTGAACGTTTCTATCTGATGGGGTGTAAGCAATTCACGGATCGTCCGTTTATACGGGTGTATCATCTCGATCTCTACCCGCGGATTGAGCACGAAGGGCATATAGAGCGGGGAGTCTTCGTTACCGAAAGTGTTATACAGATGGTCTTCGAGCGCTTCAACGCTGATGTCGTGGAGATCTTTCTCTTCCAGTACGCCCAAAAGTGCAGCGGCACGGCCACGCAATTCGGCAGGGACTCGCTGCAAGAATGATATGACGGCAGGCAGATTGCCGCGAGCCTTCACCAAAGCGTCTGCCACAGAAATATCCAACCCTGTCTCACGGCAGATCTCACGAGCCTTCTCATCTGAGATAAATCCGGACGTATACTTCAGACGCACACTGTCTTCATACGCCTTCCGACGCTCGTTGTCCGCGAGCAATTCATTGCTCACCTGACTTACGGCTACACCGGTAGGGGGAGGCGTCAAATCAAAATCTGCTGTACCTATATAGCTTTTGTCCTTGTCCAAGGCCAGCGAGATAGTGTCACCGGCCGTCAGACGCGCCCAATTGTAATGTTCACCATCCGTAGCCCATGCCACTATATCTCCACGTCCGGAGGTGAATGAAGCATAGCCGTTGCTGTCGGTATGCTTCTCGGCCAGCGGATAAAGCTCCGCATAGTTGTATAGCGTAAATAATACTGTCGCATCTACCGACGGATTGCCCTGTCTGTCGGTTACGTACACACCAGATGTGCTTACGGGAGCATAATTGTCTGTTACGTTTATCACTGTCGATATCGGTGTGGACTCAATCACCTCTTCCGGACCGTCATAACGACCGGTTACGGTCGTAGTCATGAGCATTCCGCGCGTAGCCGGCTCGTTGAACCATGCCATATTGAGCACCGGCTCAGGCTCACACGCACCCAAGAAATACCAACGGCCGTCAGCCCACGCCTCCACCCATGCGTGATTATCATCGGTATGAGCCCACCGGGGTGTATAAATCTGGCGCGCCGGTATCCCTATACTGCGTAGAGCCGCGACCGTAAAGGTAGACTCTTCGCCACACCGTCCGAGTGCATTTCTTACGGTGGCAAGCGGTGAGGAGGTGCGGGCGTCCGAGGGTTGATAGCTCACCTTCTCATGACACCAATGGTTCACCTCAAGTATCGCCTCAGCCATACTCAGTCCCTTTACACGATCCTTCAGCTCGCTGTAAAACTCTCTGCGCGCATGGTCAAGGTTTTCATTATTGACCCTCACCGGCAGCACAAAATGACGCCATTCCCTGTCAGGCACATTTGCTCCCCAGGGCATCTCTTCGGAGGCTCTCAAAGCAAGACGTACATTTTCAAGATAGAATTCGGGAGTATAGTCGAGCGCATCAGGAGTAGCCATATAGGCATATAGAAACTTCATGGCTTCCTCCTCGGCTGCAGACATCCCATCTACAGATGTCGCTTGCGAGGCTATCCGGGGTTGGGCACACATCCGTGTCTCATAATCGCACTCGGCCTCGCCGGTGAGAATAGTACGCGCATGTCCCGGAAATACGGAGAATATAAAAGCTGCGAGAAGAGCAATAAAATTTCCGGTCATATCAGGATTGGAAAATTTCATCGGGATATAGCTTTTTTCATCGGGTTATAGCTTTCTTGATGGCAGCCACGACAGCGGCATCTGTAGCGGCTCGACTACCGTCAGCCACCTCGGAAGAACCCATTGTGGCATTTCCGGCCCGTACTATGGAGGGTCTGCGTATCGAGCGTGCCGAAGCATGCAGTTCATCCGCATGTGAGGCTGAGAGCAGAGCGGCTGCATTATCAGGATTTACACCGGCTCCGGCCATAATGATAATCCTCCCGGCGGCCCTCTTCTTCAACTCGGAGATAAGATCCGCGCCCTCAACAGCGGACGCCTGCTGACCTGATGTAAGTATACGTTTGAAACCCAATGAGATAATATCTTCCAAGGCCTTAAACGGATCAATGGTCATATCAAATGCCCTGTGAAACGTATTATCCATCGAGACCGCGTGCTGCAGAAGACGACGACACGCCTCCATATCAACATTGCCGTCGGGTGTGAGAACACCGGTAACAATCCCGTTGGCTCCCGCTTCAACGGCCATGCGTACGTCATCCTCCATCACATCAAGTTCGGCCGGTGTATAGACAAAGTCTCCCGCACGCGGACGTATGAGGACATTGACCGGTAGCTGCCGGGCCGCAAAACGTATCACCGCTGCCGAAGGCGTCAATCCACCCTCAGCCAGTCCGGAGCACAACTCCACACGATCGGCTCCACCTCGCATTGCCTCAATAACACCCTCGGGATCACCGGTGCATATCTCAAGTTTCACCCCTGCCGGTTCACCCATTATCATGCGACCCAAGGCTGCAGTACCCAACAGAGCTGCATCGGCCTCCGGAAGAGCCGAATGTATAAATCTGACCTTATCACGATAGATCGAGAGACACCGCCTGTTAAACTCGTCAGTCATTACATCGTTAAAGAGAGGGAACGCATTAGCCACTCCACCGAAAAACACAAAAGCCTCCGGTGAAGAAAAGGCTGCAAAATCTGCACATGCCTCTCCCAGCAGTTTTCCCGTTATCCTCAGAGCTTCCTGCGCGAGCGGATCACCTGTTGCGGCTGCCTCACCTATGTCGGCAGCGCCCAAATCGGCATTATCTCTGAGCACCGACGGCAATTCTGACGACATCATAAGCTCCCTCGCTGTCATCACCAGTCCGCGCGCCGAGGCATAGGCATCAAGACACCCTCTCTCTCCACACCCGCACTGTCGAGCACCCTCACCGCGGCGTATATGTGTATGGCCCAGTTCACCGGCCAGACCCTTACGGCCATGCAGCAACCTGCCGTCGCAGAATATCGCCGACCCTACTCCGGTGCCTAAAGTAAGCATGATGAAATTGTCAAGGTCGCGGGCAACACCATAACACTTCTCACCCAGCGCCGCTACATTGGCATCGTTCTCGCCGGCAGCCGGGATACCAAAAACCCTTTCGAGTTCAGCCGTCAGAGGCAAAGGCGACGGCCACGGGAGATTGACGGCACCCTCTATCATACCGCTCTCGGGGCTAAGACAGGGAGCCCCGGCCCCGATCGCTCCAATAGCACCATAATCTATTCCGGCATCCGTCAGGGTATGGAGAACATGCGTGTGCAGTACTGATATAAACTCGGTAAAGGAGGCATGGCCGGTTGTCCTTATAGCACCGCGGGCCAAAATATTACCCTCAGCATCCACTACACCGAAGACGGTATTTGTTCCCCCGATATCCACACCGAGAGTGAGACCGGACATATTGTTAATTTTCATAGAAATATCATATTTTAAGCAGGAATCGACAAGTGCAGGAGCATCGTCTCCTCAATCTACCGCAAAGATAATAACTAAGAGCGAAATCTCAAACCCGACCCAATCAATCGGGCCGGAATTCATTTACAAATGAAGAGACTGTTATATTGTCAGGTCACTCATCACGGTTACTAACGAGAGAAGATTACTGCTACGGGAATGATGAAAAAGTTAGACATATCTATTTTATGTGTTAGATTTGCATTAGACCCCATTCCACAGAAACCTGCATCCTGATCATAATCTGAAAATGCCGGAAACGCCAACCATTTTTTATGGGGATTGTTATATTTATGTAAGTCATAAATATTTGATATCACATCCACACGGACGCTCGACACA
>CAMWUY010000074.1 GCA_947177615.1 uncultured Porphyromonadaceae bacterium | reverse complement strand
TCTTTGAACACTACTTCACGGTAGTTAGAGGGATGGATGTCTTTTTTCATTGTAGTTAATTTTTTTCTGCAGTTAAAAAATTAAATAATATTTCCATCAAGTCTAACGGAAGCATCAGACCCTCAGGAGGTTAAATGCGTGACAGGTCGCGATCCCATCACATCGGCCTACAAAATTACTAAAAATCTGTCGCCCCACCAAACATTTTCAGTTTTTATACGATTTTTTACCAAAGATTTAGCCCAAATTTTTCTCTGCAAAGACATCAACGTACGAATCAGATTTTATCGGTAGGCACAATCTTGACTTCCGGGAGTGAGAGTCGTGCCTCAAGGTATCTCCGGAATTTGGTTGCCTGAGCAGCGTTCATCTGACGGTTGCAGCGGACAAGAGCAATATTCAGTGTATCGAGCTTGCCGGTAGACACATTGCTCGCGATGGCACGCGTGACAGCTATATCCGCCACCTCGGGGAAGAGGACCTTCAATTCGGGTGATATTGTGGACCCGATAGTGTCGTTGTGGGCGATGGCAGCTGTAAGCGTACGCAACGAATCGATAGTTTCACGCTGAGTGTTAATAGTGTTCTGTGTGATCTGATACATGTCCCTCAGCATGGATGATGTGGCCTCCGTGACATCAAAGCCCGTGTCGGGAGAATCCCCCTGTATGATGCGCAGACGCGTACCCTCGAGATGGTATTCCGGAAGCATATCGGTCAGAGCAAGAACGAGGGAGTCTTGCGGGAGTATCCTGCCGACGAGATTGACAGTAAGTGTCTTCTTACCACCCTTCATGACAGCCTCGGAGCGGAGCACCTGAGTGCCGTCAAAGTTGAACTGCTGCTCGACAAAACGGTTGCAGTTGTTGGTGAATGTCGACTGACGGTACATCCTGTATGTGAGCCAGCAGGCCGGTATCATGGTGAGAACTGCGATGGTATAGACAATGTTGCGCACCCTGCGGGCACGACGGGGGTTGGAGAAATCCTTGATATGATAATTCATAAGCTTGACACCGATCGTCGTGGCACACGCTATGAATACTGAGTTTATGAAGAATAGGAAAAGAGCGCCGAAGAAGAAGGTCATCTGCCATGTCGCGAGACCGTAACCAACAGTACACAGCGGAGGCATCAGAGCGGTGGCAATCGCCACACCGGGAAGAACATTGCCCTTCATACGGCTTCCTATAGCCAGAATGCCCGCTGCACCGCCGAAGAAACCGATGAAAACATCGTATATTGTGGGAGAGGTGCGCGCCAACAGTTCACTGTGACTCTCATTAACGGGAGAGATCAGAAAATATATACATGAAGTGGCAATACTGAACAAGGCAGCCATCATAAGGTTGCGGAAAGAGCGCTTCATCAGTTCGAAGTCATGTATACCTACGGCGAGACCTATACCTATTATAGGTCCCATGAGCGGTGAAATCAGCATCGCGCCTATGATCACAGCCGTCGAATTGGTATTCAGTCCGAGAGAGGCTATGAAGATAGCTACAATAAGTATCAGTATATTGGTACCCTTGAACGAGACTCCCTCACGAATGGCGCTCTCGGCATCTGCCTGAGGCAAAAGATCGGGAGTCAGATCAAAATACTCCTTGAGATTTTCCTTAAATTTAGATAGTTCCGGATATTTCATGATATCAAACAGATTATATAAACATAGATAAGCATTTCAACACCCACAGACTCCCAATTTCATAAAATTTGAATAATAAAATTTTATTCGCAAAAATAATCAAATAAATTATTCAAAATTGCATTAGCGTCATGTTTCTCACATATTTGGAAAATAAAAAGTTATTTTGCTGAAATTGATTGGGCCAGAGCATTCATTTCGAGACAGATGTCTCGTGTCAGCGGAGTCCCTGCCGGATAATTTAGGGTAATGATCAGCAGGCGTCCACTAACACACATTTCAAAATATCCGGCAGTCGGCTTATAACGCTCTGCAAACCTTTCGTGAGTGATAAGGATAATCTTTGCTCCGGTAGATTCCGACTCATTTCTGACATCCTTTTCCGCAGGTGATATGAATGGAGAGACAAGTACTCCGCCGTTGGCTGCCATGTAGAGCCAACGCTCGCGATTTCTTCTCCTTTCCTCAAGTGTGTCGGCTCTATGGACAACCACAACATCCTTGAATGGATTCTGTAATAATTGATAATTGCCGTAAGCCTGACAGGCCTTATCTGATATCACCAGTCTATTTATCCTGGTGAAATAACCGGGACAATCCTTTCTGACTGCAAGACGGAAAGGGTTGTCGCGCAAATACTGATATAACGTGTCAAGTCTGCGGTTGGATGTAAGCAACTTGTCATTAAACCCTTTTTCAAAGACGCGCTCCAGTCCCGAATACTTATTGACCATTACCTTGAAAGCAGCTATTTTGCGGCCCAGAATTTCGTCAATTTTGTCTTCAACAGATAACAGGATATGGATATGGTCAGGCATTAGAGCATACTGGAGAATCCTAAGAGCGGGATGAATTTTTCTAATCTCCTTGAGACAATTTTTTATAGCAGAGCCGAGTGGGGAGGCTTTTACATACGAGCGTCCGAATGTACCACGGGGTAGTCTCCAGTCTCCGGCGAGTGTTCCGAAGTCCGGAGCATCCGGATGTTTCTTCAATGTAATGTGATATATCTGTCGTGATGTATAATCATGCCACGGAGCACGATTATTACCCGTCCACACATTCCCCATATACTTGTCGAGTAAATTTTATAAGAAAGGCCTTTCGCCCATCGGCTCGCCGGAAGTCGTAACGGCTCGCTGGCGAGAAGAATCGTAGCGGCTCGCTGGCGAAAACAATCGTAACGGGTCGCCGGCGAAAAGAATCGTAACGGCTCGCTGAAGCTCGCCTCCGGGACAAAAACTCATCTTCAAATTAATATTTATTTTATACTCTCACTGCCACTTAACCATACTTCCTACCCGCTCTTTCCCCTCGCATCAACCCTTTTCCCTTGGCATCAGCTCTTTTCCTTGGCATCAGCTCTCCCTCTCCTCCCCTTTTCTACTGCTTTATTATTTCAAATATATTTTTGTATAAGCTCCGAGCTTCAGCGAGGGGAGATGCTCCGAGCTTCAGCGAGGGGAGATGCTCCAAGCTTCAGCGAGGGAGAATGCTCCGAGCTTCAGCGAGAGAGGATGCTCCGAGCTTCAGCGAGGGGGGATGCTCCAGGCTTCAGCGAGGGAGAGAGATCAGAGTAGAGTCCATCTTTGCTTTAGGGAGTGCCAGGGATAGATGTATCCCTCGCCATCGGTTAGCTCGAGGTTACGACCGTTCAAGCGCATCAACACGTATATCCTCCAGGTATCAGAAAGCATAAATACTATCTCCAAATTAGCGGCCAGAGGAGAGACGGCTGTATCATCCCACAGCATCGTCAGATTTTCATAATCAGGAGAGACGGAGAGTGAACGGAAACAATTCTCATAGCATGGGGAACATCCCGGTAATCCCATAAGGGATAATAGAGGCATCAGTGTCTCTGCATGACCGAAATAAAGGTCTCCCCTGCGTGTATTCATCTTGCAAGAGGTATCTGCCTTTGCTGATATTATCGAGTCTAATGCGTCGTCCGCATTCTTGAGTATAGACGAAAGAAGGGGTATAGCCGACCGCGCAGCAATGTCAGAGAAACGGTTGTCCACACGCTGCAGATAGTGTTTCAGATTAGCCACCTCCCGGCAAGCAGCATACTCCTTAACGGACATCCACTCGGTTGTAGGCGCCGGCATTCCGGACGCACGCATTCCCTGCAACACTCCATACATGTCCATGGTAAGCCTGCGCAAATCATCATCCGACATTCCACTGTCAGAACCCACTAATCTCAAAGCGGGTTGCACAGGGGTGTGACTCATCATAAATTCATCGTATGCATTTCGCCAGTCACCCTTGTCGAGATAACGGACATATTCCGCATCCGTATCAAAAAATCTGAGCAGAGCGTCGTTCTGGCGACCCTCATCAGTATATATCTCAAGTGAATCAGAGAGCTGTGATAACGTATGTGTAAACATATACATACTCATGACGACTCGAGGCACATACGTCGAGCGTGCATCAATACGCCCCGCGCGTAGTATCTCAGGCCACATATCGAACATCCCCCGTGCCAGACGACATTGTTCATCCATACCTATAGCGTCGAGCGCACCCCATCTCGAGCCGGTAATCTCCCTGACATCCGATAACAGTTTCAAAAACCTGACCCCTGACGCAGTAAGGTGCTTACGGGTCTTTGATCCGACAAGAACTTTCTCTATCGCAGTGACCTTCTTTTCAGATGAGAGGTATCTCGCACCGTGTCTGGCTACATAGCTGATATATACAGGAGTCAATGAGTCAGGAATCTCCGGTCTGCTATCCACTGCATCAAAGTCATATAATGACATGGTGCCGTCATATTGAGCCGGTAGTACCTTATATCCCCACGCACGGCACAATAATAATGCCGTCATCAATATAGTAAGAAAAGAGATACACCTCATCATGCGGACTGATAACGTAGAGTGGATTATGACTTACAGAAAACAGAGCACTATGACCTGTGCGACTATGACACGCATAAACATGGTCAGAGGATAGACCGTGGAGTATGCAACAGCCGGTGTATCGTTGTTGGCAACCTTGTTGGCGTATGCCAATGCCGGGGGATCGGTATAGTTGCCGCTGATCATACCTATAATCTGCAGATAATTCATCTTATACTTGGCTCGTGCCATAATACCGACAATGATCAACGGGATGAATGTTATCAGGAAACCGTAGCCTACCCATAGCAGACCCTGTATGTTGAAAACGGTACTTGCAAAATCCTTGCCGGCGGCTATGCCGACGGATGCAAGGAAGAGACATATTCCTATCTCGCGCAGCAACAGGTTGGCTGATGAATTGGTATATGTGACCAGATGAAATTTCGGTCCGTAGGCACTGATGAGAATAGCGACAACAAGCGGGCCGCCGGCCAGTCCAAGTTTCATCGGTACGGACATACCCGGGAACTGGAACGGGATACTACCGACTATAATACCGAGGAAGATACCGATAAACATCGTTATAAGGTTCGGCTCATTGAGACGCTTCATTGAGTTACCGAGTTTGGAGGCGACATTGTTGATATCATCCAGTTTGCCGACCACTGTGATACGGTCACCCATCTGTAGACGCAGACTTGGCGTGGCAAGCAGGTCCACACCTGCACGATTGACACGGGTCACATTGAGATTATGTGCAGAGCGCATGTGCAGCGAACCGAGTTTGACTCCGTTATATTCAGTCTTGGTGACAAGAATACGACGGGAGACGATAGGACCTTTCTCCATCTCCCAGACCTTGTCGACCTTCGGTCCTAAAAATCTGTTGAATATCTCTTCATCCTGTACTGAACAAACGACAAGCACCAGATCACCGAGAGCTATGGTATCATCTGCAGTCGGGATTATGACCGTGCCATCCGGACGCTCGATGCGCGAGAGAACAAAGTCTGCCGAAATCAGTGTATGTAGTTTGCGGATGGAGAGCCCGGCCACAAGATCGTTGGTGACACGAAATGTGACGATATGAGGAGCGAGAAGTGAGGCCTTGCTGTCATCCTCAATCTCGTTGATCTCCTTATCGACATCAATTTTGAAGAGTTTGCGCAATACTATCATAGTGATAATAATGCCTATGACACCGAGAGGATAAGCGGCGGCATATCCCATGGACATCTGTTGTGAGATGTTATAAGCATCGGCATTGACTTGCAAAATAGTCTGTTGTGCGGCACCGAGTCCCGGTGTATTGGTGACAGCGCCGCTCATAATGCCTACCATTTGATATATAGAGGTCTCTCCCCCTACGGCACTCTGGGTGAAATAGATCGCCAACATCACCACGACATTGAGCGCGATACCGGTCATAGCGAGACCATTCATCCTGATGCCCCCCTCCTTGAATGATGAGAAGAAACCGGGACCGACCTGCATACCTATCGAAAAGATAAAGAGTATCAAGCCGAATTCGCGCAGGAAGTGAAGTGTATCAGGAGCGACAATATACCCGAAATGACCCATAATTATACCCACGAAGAGTACGAATGTCACACCGAGCGAGACTCCGAAAATTTTGATTTTTCCCAGATAAATACCCGCGAAAATCACAAAGGAATACAACAAAATGGTGGACGCGAGCGCCACCGAACCGGGAGAGAGCAACTGTATCAACCAATTCATGTTTTGAACCTATTAATGAAGTTGCAAAATTAGTCATTATTTCTCAGAAAAAGCACTTTTGAGGGGGTGAATATAGAGGATTTTGATTAATTTTACACTCAATAATTCCAAAAGATATGAAAAAAACACGTGCAGCCGTTGTCGGATATGGCAACATAGGCAGAGCGGCACTGGAGGCACTCCGTGCTGCTGATGATTTCGAGGTGGCAGGTGTCGTGCGCCGTGATCCCACCCGTAGAGAAGATATTCCCGCTGAGATACCTGTCGTATCATCAATCACAGAATTAGAAAATGTCGATGTAGCGATACTGGCCGCTCCTACCCGAAGCATCGAGCGTCAGGCCAAGGAGATACTGATGGCAGGCATCAATACCGTGGACTCATTTGACATACACGGGCAGATCCCGGCACTCAGGGCATCACTTGACAAAGTAGCAAAGGCACACAATGCAGTAAGTATAATTTCTGCCGGATGGGATCCGGGATCTGACTCCGTAGTACGCACACTGCTGGAGGCTATAGCTCCCAAGGGTATCACCTATACCAACTTCGGTCCAGGTCGCAGCATGGGTCACACCGTGGCAGTAAAAGCAATCGAGGGTGTCAAGGATGCTCTGTCAATGACAATCCCTGTCGGCACCGGGATACACAGACGTATGGTATATGTGGAGTTGCTCCCGGGCTATGAATTGGAGAAAGTGGCCGCGGCAATCAAGGCTGATCCATATTTCTCTTCAGACGAGACACACGTCATGGCCGTCGAGAGTGTCGATGCGCTCAATGACGTCGGCCACGGTGTCAATCTTGTAAGGAAAGGGGTCTCCGGTTCCACTCACAATCAGATGTTTGAGTTTGACATGAAGATCAACAATCCCGCTTTGACAGGCCAAGTGCTGGTATGTGTGGCTCGTGCCGCAATGCGTCAGCAACCCGGATGCTACACTATGATAGAGATACCGGTGGTAGACCTGCTCCCCGGCGACCGCGATTACTGGGTCGAACATCTGGTGTAATCAGTAATTGAAATCAGAAATAAAGAAACAGGAATTATCCGAACGGATAATTCCTGTTTCTTTATTATTCACATAAGTTTGCGGTATCGGATGCGATGGGGTGTCGCATCCGCGCCGTCACGTTTCTTGCGATACTCCTCATAGTCAGAATAGGAGCCCTCATAGAATGTCACCTTGCTGTCACCCTCAAAGGCGAGAATGTGTGTGGCGATACGATCGAGAAACCATCGGTCGTGGCTTACGACCACGGCACATCCGGCAAAATTCTCAAGGCCCTCTTCAAGCGCTCGCAGCGTATTGACATCAATATCATTGGTCGGCTCGTCAAGCAACAGTACGTTACCCTCCTCCTTGAGAGCCATCGCGAGATGCAGACGATTGCGCTCTCCGCCCGAGAGAACACCTATCTTTTTCTCCTGATCCGCACCCGTAAAGTTAAACTTGGAGAGGTATGCACGAGCGTTCATATCGCGACCACCCATACGGAATGAATCCACACCCTGTGATATAACCTCATATACGGTCTTCTCCGGTGACAAGTCCTTGTGAGTCTGATCGACGTATGCTATCTTAACGGTTTCACCGACTTCAAACTCACCCTTATCCTGCTTCTCAAGGCCCATGATGAGTCTGAACAGCGTTGTCTTGCCGGCACCGTTAGGACCGATAACACCGACGATACCATTCGGGGGCAACATGAAGTTAAGATCGTCAAAGAGCACCTTGTCATCATAAGCCTTGGCAAGATGGACAGACTCGATGACCTTGTTACCCAGTCTCGGACCGTTGGGTATAAATATTTCGAGTTTCTCCTCACGTTCCTTCTGGTCCTCGTTGAGCAGCCGGTCATAATTGGAGAGACGCGCTTTGCCTTTGGCCTGACGAGCCTTGGGTGCCATCCGCACCCATTCGAGTTCACGCTCCAACGTCTTGCGTCGTTTGCTGGCCTGTTTCTCCTCCTGGGCCATACGTTTGGTCTTCTGGTCGAGCCATGAGGAGTAGTTACCCTTCCATGGTATACCCTCACCGCGATCCAACTCCAATATCCATCCGGCCACATGGTCGAGGAAATAACGGTCGTGAGTGACGGCTATAACAGTACCCGGATATTGCTGCAGATGTTGTTCAAGCCAATCGATGCTCTCTGCATCAAGATGGTTGGTGGGCTCGTCAAGCAGCAGGATATCCGGTTGCTGCAACAGCAGCCTGCACAGGGCCACCCGGCGACGCTCACCTCCGGAGAGTGTACCGATAAGACGGTCATCAGGCGGACATCTCAGGGCGTCCATAGCGCGCTCCAACTTATTATCTATATTCCATGCGTCGGTAGCATCGAGTTTATCCTGCAGTTCAGCCTGACGTTGTATTAGCTTATCCATCTTGTCCGCGTCTTCGAGCACTTCCGGATCGGCAAAGGCATTATTGACCTCGTCATACTCCTTCAGCAGTTGCATAACAGGGGCGACACCCTCCTCAACTACCTCACGTACGGTCTTGTCATTATCGAGCTTAGGCTCCTGTTCGAGATAGCCGACGGCATAACCCGGCGAGAAAACCACCTCACCCTGATAACTCTTGTCAATGCCTGCTATAATCTTGAGCAATGTAGACTTACCGCTACCATTCAGACCGATGATACCGATCTTGGCACCATAGAAGAATGATAGATAGATATTCTTAAGTATCTGTCGTTGTGGAGGAATGACCTTGCTCACTCCCACCATTGAAAATATTATTTTTTTATCGTCCGCCATAATTGAATTTTCGGAATTATCGGATTTTACCTAAGGGTATGTGGATTATTTTACGCGGTAAGAACACTTGACCTTGCCCTTGGCTATATTGTTGAGTTTGGCGCGTATCAGCTGTTTGCGAATGGGTGCTATATGATCGGTGAATACCTCACCGCAGAGGTGGTCAAACTCATGCTGTATAATGCGTGAAGCGAAACCTCGGAACTCCTGCTCATGAGGCTGAAAATCCTCATCAAACCAACGGAGCACGACATGCTCATATCGCTTGACATTCTCACTTACACCGGGGATCGACAGACATCCCTCCTGCCGGCTGACCGGTGTTTCGTCCTCGATAACCTCCAATTCGGGATTGATACATGCCATCTTGAGATCCTTACACTCCGGGAAGTCATCAGCCAAGGGCGAACCGTCAATGACCAGGACACTGATCGGCAGACCTATCTGCGGTGCAGCCAGACCCACGCCGTCACTATTATACATAGTCTCAAACATATCGGCCACAAGTTTCTTGAGCTCCGGATATTCAGAAGTGATATCCTCACACTCCTCTCTGAGCACGGGATGACCGAGCAGGTAAACAGGTAATATCATTTTTATTATAATTGATTATCAAAATTGACACCCATACGTTGGCGCGAATTGAGCCAGTCGGTAAGGATAATGACAGCCGCCGTCTTGTCGGCGAGATCCTTCTGTTGCCTCGCAGAGCGTTTCACCCCTCCGGCTATCATCTCACGATGGGCGATCGTGGATGTAAACCTTTCATCGAAACGTTCGACAGTCATGTCGGGGAGGACGCGTGCCAAGTGCTTGAGAAAAGGCTCTATATAACGGGCACTTTCCGACGGCTCCCCTCTCAATGTCTTAGGTAGACCGACCACGATACGCTCCACATCCTCACGACCGCAATACTCTTGCAACCATCCCATAAGATCGCAGGCACGCTGAGTCGGCAGACCGTTGGCGGAGATCTGGAGAGGATCTGTCACGGCGATACCACACCGCTTGCGACCATAATCAATGGCTATAACGCGTCCCATAACACAAAATTAATCAAATTCTCTGTCATAACCAAATAAGGCTATACGGTCAGTGACCATATAGCCTTAAATGACATTAAACTCTAAAGTCTTGATTTTACTTATTTCCGAAGAAACGCTGGTAGAGGCCATAGAACCCCTGTCCGTGACGAGCCTCATCCTTGGCCATCTCATGAACAGTATCGTGGATAGCGTCAAGATTAGCGGCCTTAGCGTTGCGTGCTATACGCATCTTATCTTCGTTGGCGCCTGCCTCGGCATGCATTCTCTTCTCGAGATTGGTCTTGGTATCCCATACCATATCACCGAGCAATTCGGCAAACTTGGCAGCATGCTCAGCCTCCTCCCATGCATAACGCTTGAAGGCATCTGCAACTTCGGGATAACCTTCACGGTCAGCCTGACGAGACATAGCGAGATACATACCAACCTCCGTGCATTCAC
>CAMWUY010000073.1 GCA_947177615.1 uncultured Porphyromonadaceae bacterium | reverse complement strand
CGACTATACGGCAACCATTGTTGCGTATAGAGGAGAAGAAACAATTGTAGACAGGAGTCTGTACAATGACTCCATCTCCGGATGTAGTGAGGGCTTTGATGATGGCAGATATAGCCGGGACCACTCCGGATGTATAGATAATACGCTCGCGCTTGATATTGTAATTGTGGCGATCCGCAAACCACCGTATCAGTGAGTCGTAATACATATCATCGACCAGAGTATAGCCGAACACACCCTTGTCAACGCGATTGCGGAGTGCATTCTCTATTACCGGGGCGACACGGAAGTCCATATCTGCAACCCACAGCGGGATAACATCCGGATCCGGGGCGGAGTCCCATTTATATGAGCCTGTGTGACGGCGCTCGACAGGTAAATCAAAATGACCCATTGTTACACCTCGGTTTCGATTACACAGTCGGCCGGTGCAAGAACATTCTTATCAATTATTATCTCACCGATAGAGAGTGCCTTGATATGACCGCTACGGGGATTTTTGACGCTTACGATACTGTTTCTGATATCCGCGCTGACTATAGAATCCTCAAATGCTACATCACAATCAGGACCAAACTCACAATCCTCCAATATCAGGTTCTCGGCATAACATAGGGGTTGAATGCCGTTGAGCTTGCATCTGACAAACTTCAGATTTTTTGAATGCCAACCTAAATATTCTCCTTCGATCTCTGAATCATAGACTGTTACATTCTCAGTCTCCCAGAATGCATCGCGTGAATTGATTTTGGCATTGCGTATCACGACATTCCTGCAGTATTGGAATGAATAGTTGCCCTCCTGCTCATATCCGTCTATATCTATATCTGAACTGTGCATGAAGATATAGTCGGCCTTATTGACGCGAACATTGCGCAGCTTGACGCCGCGACAACTCCATAAGGTCTCAAGCGCGTCCGGAATGTTTACATTCTCCAGCTCCATATTATCCATCTCTCGGAACATTTTGGGAGCATCCACCTGAGTGTCGCGCATTACGAGATCACGAGAATACCACAATGCGGCGCGTGCGGTGGGATCAAAGTGACAGTTTTCGATATTAAAACCGTTGGTATGCCAGTATGGATATTTGCCTTCAAACTTACATCCGACGGCATCTATATTTGCTGTACATTTCAGAGCCGACTCGCCGGCATGGAATACGCAATTTTCCAGACGCAAATCTTTGACGGCAAAGAGAGCTCTCTCTCCGCCGAATTCTTTATCCTTAAGTGTAGTCATTGGTTTTAGATTGTTTTATGTTATTTTATAACAATTCAGAATTTAGATTTATTAGGATCCTTTATAAAAAGTGTCCCTGCGAGAGAATCCTTTTTTATATGGAGATATCAACTACATAGCTTAATTATAGCTATCAGTCGAGTGTCACGAACTTGTAGTCCGCACTCTGAGGAAGGGACATATTTCTATTACAAAATTAAAATAATATCCGGAATTTTCAAAAACTGAATTATCAGGACTCGATATCGTTCACGGATGAACGGGGATTGGATATGTACCGTTCGTAGTAAGCCATGATCAGTGAGGTGACCGGCAACGCTATAATCATACCGATTATTCCCATAAGACTGCCCCACACTGAGAGAGATAAAAGGATAACAGCCGGATTGAGTCCCATCTCCTTACCCATAATGTGAGGTGTGATGATATAATCGCATACGCACTGACTGACAAGATATACCAGCAACGACTTGCCGAATAAAGTCATAAAGGTCGTCTCTCCACTCAAGGAATAGATACCGCAGATAATGGCGACAGGTATCAGGGTGATATATTGAAAGTATGGTATCATATACAGTATACCCACCAGTATACCCATAGGGATGGCCAACGGTAATCCTACAATTGAGAAACCGATGCAATAGAATACAGTCGCACATAGTGCTACATATCCCTGCCCGCGGAAGTAATGATTCATATTGGTCTCGACATCGCGCACCACGACCATTGCCTTGTCACGATATTTATGTGGAATAATCAGTTTGAAACCACGCACGATCTGGGGATAATCTATCAGAATAAAGAGTATATAGATTAATGTCAGTGCCCACCCGATAACCTCGATGACAACGCTTATAGACTCGTTGAGCAGGGACGTTCCCTTGCTGATGATTGTACCTATATGTAACTCTGACAGCATACCGCGGATATCAGAGGGATTGACATATCGTTCCACCCAGTCAATCACCGTAAGATACTCTTTGGATAGAGGATGTTTGCCTGAAGTCACATCATGGATGATGCCGCCCAATGTGTCAAGTTCGGACATCACGTGAGGCAGGAAGAAATAGACTATGCCTGTGATGACCGCCGAGACCTCGATCAATGTCAGCAATACACCGAAGATACGTCCTTTTTCATGGAGAATTTTTCGATTTAATTCGACGAGAGGTTGTAACAGATATGCGATAAAGCAAGCGACAAAGAAGGGAAGCAATACATCACGCAGATAATTTATCAGGAAAATTAGTGCGGCAGCTATCGCCAGACCGATGATCAGTTTCATGATGCGGTCTATGTTCCAATATCGTGTCGGTGTAGTTTGTGAATCCATCTGAATGATACTTTAGACTAAAAAGTATAATAAATACAATTTATAAGATTTATAAGACTTATAAGATTTATAAGATTTATAAGATTTATAAGATTTATAAGACTTATAAGACTTATAAGACTTATAAGATTTATAAGACTTATAAGATTTATAAAATTAATGTGATATTTAGATAACATAGAGACTGTCCGCATTGTTTTGTAGTCCGGGGATAAACCATTTTATATTCTCGCTTGTTTAAATTTTGTGAATGAGATAATAATAATCTCTTCATATATTAATACACAAATTATTTATCAAATATTACTACTATGGATAAGACACTGACACGCGCTCAAATCACACAGGCTGTACAAGAGGCTTATGAGGAGTGCAAAAACATTAGCGGTGGACATAATGCGGATTATATCCCTTTCCTTGCTAACATTGATCCTAATCTGTTCGGACTCAGTGTGACCCTGCTTGACGGTACTGTGATCAATGTGGGTGATACTGAATATAAGTTTGGTATTGAGTCCGTCTCCAAAGTGCTGACTGCAATTTTGGTTTTGAAACAACATGGCGCGGACGCCGTGCTCAAGCAGATAGGCGCAGATGCGACCGGTCTGCCGTTCAACTCTATCTTTGCTATTTTGCTTGAAAATGATCATCCCTCCACACCGTTGGTCAATGCAGGTGCGATTACCGCTTGCTCTATGGTTGAGCCTAAGGGTGACTCATGGGGCAAATGGGAGGCTATTATCAATAACTTCACTGACCTTTGTGGTTCGGAGGCACAGGTCATCGATGAATTGTATAAGTCCGAGTCGGATACCAATTTCAACAATCGCGCTATCGCTTGGTTGCTTAAGAATTACAATCGTATCTATGATGACGTGCCTATGAGTCTCGACCTCTACACTCGCCAATGCTCGGTAGGTATCACCGCGTCACAACTCTCTATATGTGCCGGTACTATCGCTAATGGCGGACTAAATCCTGTGACAAAGGCTCAGGTGTTTGCTCCTGAACTTGCTCCTAAGATTACGACACTTATATCATCTGTCGGTTTCTATCAGAATACCGGTGACTGGTTGTATTCATCAGGTATACCGGCCAAGAGTGGTGTCGGTGGTGGTGTACTCGGAGTGATGCCCGGTGTGATGGGTATCGCAGCATTTGCGCCCCCGTTGGATGTTGCCGGCAATTCGGTCAAGGCTCAGGCTGCTGTCAAGGCTGTGATGAAGAAACTCGATCTCGGAGTCTTCAACGGTGACCGTGTCACAGTGACTGACTGATGTCCAAGTAATAATCGCTAAGAGATAAACAGTTGAAGTTTATATGGACTTTGAAGATATTAGGGATCTCAGTCCAATAAACAAAAAATCAAAATTATAAAAAACACCTTATTATTATGCAAGTCAAAACAGGTAAAGGCACCATCTCGATGATGGTAGTCCTCGCGATATGGTCACTGTCACTTGCTGTCGACCTCCCGGGCCTGGCGGTGACACCTATTGAAGGCCAATTACATCATATATTTTCTGATGCCACGGATTTTAAAATCCAGCTGCTCACAGTCCTCCCTAACCTTATAATTATACCGTTCGTGCTCTTGTCCGGACGTTTGTCAGAGTCTAAACATAAGATTGCGGTAATCGTTGCCGGTACTGTAATGTATATTGCCGCCGGTGCCCTGTCAATGATTTCCGGCTCACTGAATATGTTGATCTTGCTGAGCTGTCTGCTCGGTGCCGGGTGTGGTCTGATACTGCCGTTCTCGACAGGTCTTATCGCAGATGTATTTACCGGTAAGTATCGTATGAAACAGATGGGTATCATCTCTGCTATCGGTAATGTGGCTCTCGTAGTCGCTACATTCGTAGTCGGATTTTTGGCTGCCAAGAGCTGGCACCTCCCATTCCTGGTATATCTGTTGCCTCTGGTATCTCTGGTATTGATTCCGTTCCTGCGCAAGATCCCGCAGAGTGATTATGATCAGACCCCTGCTCAAAGTGATGCGAAAACAGCTGCCGGTAACGGCGCTGATGCCAAAGCTGCGCCCGCAACTATTCCCGCTGTCGATGCTGATGGTTTCTCAACCAAGGGTCAGACTGTCAAAGGCGGTTTCTATGTTGGACGTACCGTCTGGTTGCTGCTCGCATACTTCTTCTTTGTGTTCGCAACATGTATCCCTTCATACTATCTGCCTAATATCAAGTGGATTGATGCTGAGGCTGCATCTACAATGACATCCGTATTCTATTTTGCAATGTTTGTCGTGGGGCTGGCTTTGACACCTTGTATGAAGCTCTTCCGTAAGACTACATTCGTCGTTGCGGCCTCAATGATTGTTGGTAGTTTCGTGATCTTCGTATTCGTGCACTCTTTCTGGCCCTATGTGATCGCTGCCGGTATTTGTGGTCTTGGTAATGGTATTGCACAGCCTATTTTCTATACTAAGGCGACAGAGGTTGTCACCAGCGACTCTAAGTCGACATTGTCACTGGCCTATCTGCAGGTTGCCAACTATGTGGCTATTTCACTGGTGCCGGTTATCATCAATGCCGCATCTGCCATCTTCCATCAGCAGAATAACACTCTCTTCCCCTTCATATTCGTAGGTATCGCTTCTGCTGTCGTGCTGGTATTTGTCATCATCCGTACTCGTCACTTCGTCTTCGGTATGAGCAAGAACTATTATGAATAAATAACTTTATGATGAGGATATGTACCTCACATATCCTCATCACTACATACAACTTATAAAAACAATATTTTAAACAAAATTATTATGGAAAACACTGAAAAAAAACCGAAAATTCTTATAATCTACACCGGCGGTACCATCGGTATGGTAGAGACACCTAATGGTCTGCAACCTTTTGACTTTTCACATCTTATGGACAATGTGCCCAAGGTCGGCATGTTGGGATATGATATCGAGAGTGTGCAGTTCCCTCAGCCTATCGACTCCTCTAATATGAATCCCTCATATTGGAATCAGATTGTCAAGGATATCGCTGACAGGTATGATGAGTTTGACGGATTTGTCGTCCTGCATGGTACCGACACAATGGCATATACAGCCTCGGCTCTCTCATTCATGCTGCGTAATCTGCGTAAACCGGTTGTAATCACAGGTTCACAGTTACCTATTGGTGATGTTCGTGAGGATGGTACCGAAAATCTTATTTCGGCTTTACAGGTTGCGGCCGCAAAGGATGCTGACGGTAATCCTATGATTCAGGAGGTTGTGATATCATTCCAGGACTATATCGTGCGTGGTTGTCGTTCCACCAAGTTTACATCTACAGGCTTCCATGCCTTCAAGAGCTTCAACTATCCCACTTTGGGTCAGATAGATCTTCACATTACCTATAATGAGCCTTATCTGATGCGTCATGACGTGCAGCTTCCTCTCCAGCCGTTCTATTCGATGGATAGCAATATCTTGGTAATGTGGTTATATCCCGGTATTACAGAGGATGTCGTCAAGGCACAACTTGCCACACCCGGCATCAAGGCCGTTATACTTCGTACATTCGGAGCCGGTAATGCACCGACGGAGCAATGGTTCCTCGATGCGCTTGCTGACGCCGTCAGTCGCGGCCTGATCATATACAATGTGACTCAGTGTCTGAACGGCGGTGACGAGCAGAAACGTTATTATACCGGTGATATGCTTGCCAAGGCCGGTGTGATCTCCGGATATGACATTACTGTTGAGGCCGCTGTCACCAAGATGATGTATCTGTTAGGTAGCGGATTGAGTAAAGAACAGATTGTACAGTATCTCACTACTTCACTTGTAGGTGAGATGACCGTAGAGTAAATATTGATAAATAATTTCAACGGCGGGACGGGCTATTAAGCTCATCCCGCCTTTTTTACATTAACATTTTTTGTGGAAAGGAGTCTAATATGCCATTTGCTGGATTGATTAAAATTTCCTAATTTTACAATCCAAACTGAGATATCACTCACCATGCGACTAAACAAGCAATATGCAGGACTGACCCGTTCTCAGGTCGAAGAGAGTAGAAGAATACATGGCATCAATCTGTTGTCAGAAAAGGTAAAAACTCCGTGGTGGAAATTACTGCTTAAGAAATTTGGTGATCCACTGATAGTCATACTTCTCATAGCGGGTATTGCATCTATCGGAATATCCTGTTATGAGTATATTGTCATGGAGCAGGGACCCGGAGTGTTCTTTGAGCCTGCCGGTATCATTATGGCTATAATTCTGGCTACAGGATTGGCTTTTCTCTTCGAACTTAAGGCAGACAAGGAGTTTGCACTATTGACGCAGGTGAATAACAATGAGCCTGTCACGGTCATTAGAAACAGTCATGCTTGCAAGGTGCCGAAACAGGATATCGTGGTCGGGGATATACTGATATTGAATACGGGCGAGGAGATCCCGGCCGACGGTGAACTGATCGAAGCGGTTTCATTGAATGTGGATGAGTCGACACTCACCGGCGAGCCTATCTGTTCTAAGACGACAGATCCGGAGCGTTTTGATAAGGATGCTACATTCCCTTCCAACCGCGTGTTGCGCGGTACCAAGATTATGGAGGGTCACGGAGTGATGCGTGTTCTGGCCGTCGGTGACCATACCGAACAGGGTAAGGTGATGCAGTCTGCACAGATTGATCGTAGTGTCATGACGCCACTCAGCATACAGCTGGACAATCTCGGCAGACTAATATCTAAATATGCAGCGGTTATTTGTGTTATTGTCGTGATAGGCAGACTCATTACATTCTTTATGCAGGATGCTTATGATACCGCTTATCTGATAACGTATATGCTCCAGACTGTTATGATAGCTGTCTCGCTGATGGTTGTCGCCGTACCCGAAGGACTTCCTATGGCTGTCACGCTGTCGTTGGCGTACTCCATGCGCAGAATGCTCAAGACCAACAACCTGGTCAGAAATCTGCATGCATGTGAGACGATGGGGTGTGTGACAACAATATGTACTGACAAGACCGGTACACTGACACAAAACAGAATGCAGGTCGCAGAGATGACTTTCTTCGGTCATCCTTCCAAGGAGATTATATATGAGGGAATAGCGGTCAATTCGACAGCACGTCTCAATATAGATGGAGATTATCTTGAGGTCCTCGGCAATCCTACGGAGGGGGCTTTGCTATTATGGCTCGGTAACGAGGGATTGGACTATATGGAATTGCGTAGTCATGCCAAGGTGCTCGATGAGATTACGTTTACTACAGAGCGTAAATATATGGCGACCTTAGTTGAATCTTCGACCGGCCAAAAGATTTTGTATATCAAAGGCGCTCCGGAAATCGTATTTGCTATGTGCGATGTCCGCTCGGGTGTGACATCTGAGGAACTCAATGCTCAGCTGTACCAATATCAGATGCAGGCCATGCGCACTTTAGGTTTCGCTTACGCTGTCATACCGGATGGTCAGGACGTCTTCAAAGGTGATAAGATTGTGGCTCATGACTTGACATTCCTTGGAATAGCCGCGATCTCTGATCCGGTGCGTGAGGATGTGCCCTCTGCTGTCGCTGAGGTCGGTGAGGCCGGTATTGCGATCAAGATTGTCACCGGTGATACTCCCGGCACGGCACGTGAGATAGGACGTCAGATCGGATTGTGGCAGGATGATACGGATGATGATAGCAATATTATTACCGGTCCGGAATTTGCAGCGCTTTCTGACGAAGAGGTCTATCGACGTGCTGAGGATATCAAGATAATTGCCAGAGCCCGGCCATTGGATAAGAAACGTCTTGTGGAGGCTCTCCAATCGCATGGTGAGGTCGTTGCGGTGACGGGTGATGGCACTAATGATGCGCCCGCGCTCAAGGCCGCTCATGTAGGACTCTCTATGGGCGATGGCACTGCTGTAGCCAAAGAGGCCTCTGATATTACGATTATTGACAATTCCTTTGCTTCAATCGGGTTGGCTGTTAAGTGGGGACGGTCGCTCTATCGCAATATTCAGCGTTTCATACTGTTCCAGCTTACGGTCAATGTCGTGGCATGTCTGATTGTAATGGTAGGCGCTTTCCTTGGACTGGAGTCGCCGCTGACGGTCACCCAGATGCTGTGGGTCAATCTGATAATGGATACATTTGCAGCACTTGGTCTGTCATCACTCCCTCCGACTGACTCGGTAATGCGTGATAAGCCCCGTAGTCAGTCCACCTTTATCATCACACCGGTAATGTGGCGTATGATAGTCTTGACCGGACTTTTATTCTTTATTCTATTGTTAGGTTTATTACTCTATTTGGAGCATACGGACATCAATTCGCTGATGGATATCGGAAGAGTGCCTATAGGAGAATATCATGGTCTTACACCATACGAATTGTCACTCTTCTTCACTATATTCGTGTTCCTCCAGTTCTGGAATATGTTCAATGCAAAGGCTATGGGAACGGACAAATCGGCGTTCGAACTGAGTGGATGCCGCAGTTACCTGCTGGTTCTGTTTGTCATACTGGCGGGTCAGGTATGCATTGTAGAGTTGGGAGGACAGTTCTTCAATGTCGTCCCCCTGCGTCTTACTGATTGGCTCATCATTATCGGTTCGACTTCTATAGTCTTATGGATAGGGGAGTTGTGCCGCCTTTGCGTACGAGTCGGACGCGCTATAAACTCTCGTCGAGATAGCGGTGTATGATCTCCGGAGCATTGCAGATTGAGTCATTCTCTATGCCGAAACCACATATTATGGTGCAATCTTTTTGAGTATCGGCCACCTGTCGGGTCATACTGTCAAGACCTCCGCTGCCGTATGTGCAAAAGGTAAATATTTTTTTGCCGACCCAATAGTGCTCGTTGATGAGGCTGTATATCGGCAGTGAGCATTTCCCACCCCAAATCGGAGTGCCTATAAAGATTGTTTTATACTTGGCATAATCGATATCGGGATATTCCATATCGATGACTCCCCCATATTGCAGTTCATCTTCCATGCGTGCCACGGTCGCGTCATAATCACCATTATAGGGCCTGACCGGTTTGACCTCCGCAATATCACACCCGAGCTGGAAACGCAGTTCCTCAGCAACTGCCCGTGTGGCGCCATTCTGAGAGTAATAGATCACCAGTGTGCTGTCCATCGGGGTTTCGGGTGCGTATGCCCGGCCGCGAAGCTTGTCACATCCGGTAAAAATACATGATATCACTATTGAGGCGAGGATCAGGGGGTATATTTTTTTCATTGATTGAGTATGGTATATAATATATAAAATCGAGCGGAACTGACTGACGCCACATTCCGCTCGGCAAAGATACAATATAATTGTCAAATTTTAAGGAACTCGCTCTTATTTCACTATTCTGTAATAATAATATTTTAATTTTTACAGGAGTTATTTCATTACCACTCGTAGCTTACATTAACACCAAGGCCATTTAGTGTCACGCTGCGGTTCCAGGATGCCCAATAATTGGCTGTCAGCAATTGATAGGTTATGCCGACATCGACAGCTTGTTTGCTGTTTTGTTTATTGGTCGGTATCCGTACTCCGATGGATGGCTTGAACAGGAAATATTGCTGATTGGTCAGGTATCCGTCTCCGACGCGTATATAGTTATCGCTCGCCAGGAAGGAGCATCCCAATTTCAAGTCGGCGAAGAAGGCGGTGGAGCCGGTATTGCCGATGTTGAAACGGAAGTCTGTAAACAATGGTATCATAACGCCGGAGGTCATGCTGCTGTGGTCGGAGTAACCGGTGTCAGGACCCTGCCAGTTGCCGAAATTATCGTTGGTATTAGCCATTATTACATCAATACCGAGGCCAACTCCCATATAAAACCAATTGCTGTATCGTATACCCTGAGAGGTTGAGACACCGATAAAGTTAGCATTATAATTGCCGACTCCTTTGATGAAATCACCCTCTACAAACCCCTTATAGTTGAACCCTCCGAACAGCGCCGGTTGGATCATATCGCATA
>CAMWUY010000072.1 GCA_947177615.1 uncultured Porphyromonadaceae bacterium | reverse complement strand
ATCCACGCGGACGCCACCGCAGAGCTATTCGGAGACAAGTCAAACTAAAGCACGTTCATGGGGCTTCTTGATGTCAAATTTGGTAGTTTAAAAAATTCTAATTAAATTTGCAAATAACATCAAAGAATTATTCCATGCCAACAAACAGTATAGATACAGAAATCGAGCGTATAAATAGGCTAAAAGTAGTTTTAGTTGAGCAGAACCGCACAGGCAAATGGCTTGCCGAACAATTAGGCAAAAACGAAGCCACCGTCTCCCGGTGGTGTTCTAACGCCTCCCAACCATCCCTTGAAATGCTCGTAAAAATCGCCTCTATCCTCAAAGTTGACCCAAGAGAACTAATAACTGGCAACCAATGAATCAAGCACAATATAGCAAACTTTTCTCATTCCTCTGGAACATCGCTAATGATGTTCTTGTCCATGCCTTTGAGAAAGGCAAGTACAAGGACATTATAATGCCGATGCTCGTTTTGCGACGGATTGATGTTCTTCTTGAACCCACAAAGGATAAGGTTCTCGATCGTAAAGCCCAGCTTGACCAGTTTGGCGTAACCAATCAGGATCAAGCACTCTGTATGGTAAGCGGCTTCCCGTTCTACAACCACTCGAAGTTTACTCTCAAAACGCTAATCAACGAGACCGACCCTCAAAGACTGAGGATGAACTTTATTGACTACATCAACGGTTACAGTGAAGATGTACTCGAAATCATCGATAAGTTCCATCTCCGTCAACATATTGATAACCTTACGGAAACCGGTCGCCTCGGCTCGTTGATTGCCAAGTTCACAGACTCCAATATAAATCTCTCAATCAAGCCAGTTCTTGATGACGAAGGCAACGAAGTTCTTCCGGCTCTTGATAACCATACTATGGGTACTATCTTCGAGGAGCTTCTTCGCAAGTTCAATGAGGAAAACAACGTAACCGAAGCCGGTGAACACTTCACTCCTCGCGATTACGTCAAACTGCTCGCAGACCTTGCTGTTGTCCCAGTCGCCGACCAACTCGAAAACCGCCCGTATGCCGTCTATGACGGAGCCTGTGGCACCGGAGGCATCCTCTCTATCGCTCAGGAACGAATTGCTGAGTTGATACCTAATGCCACTATCCATCTTTTCGGACAGGAACTTCAACCCGAAACATTCGCGACTTGTAAGGCCGACATGATGATTTCGGGCGTTCTGCCTCAAACCGGCTACTCATTAAAAGGTTCGCCTCGCAAATACATTGCTTTCGGCTCAACCATTTCTGAAGACGGGCATCCGGGTGAGACATACGACTTCTGTATTTCCAATCCTCCCTTCGGTACGCCTTGGAAAGAAGACCTGCGCAAGAAAGGTCTTACCGAGAAGGAAAAGAAAAAGTTTACCGACTCACGTTTCAATCTTGAATACGATGGCGACGGCGACTTCTCTTTCATCCCCGACATCGGAGACTGCCAGATGCTTTTCCTTGCCAACAACATAAGCCGTATGAAGGACACTGACAGCGGCACACGCATTGTGGAAATCCACAATGGCTCGTCGCTTTTCACAGGTAAAGCCGGAGGTGGTGAAAGCAACCTCCGCCGTTATATCATCGAGAACGACCTTCTCGAAGCTATCATCGCTCTCCCTGAGAAGATGTTCTATAATACCGGCATCGGAACCTATGTATGGATTGTTACCAATCGCAAGGCTCCGAACCGTCGGGGCAAAGTGCAGCTCATCAATGCCACGGAGTTCAAATCGGCTCTCCGCAAAAATCTCGGAGAGAAGAACTGTGAATTATCAGAGGATGATCGCAACCGAATCCTCCGGCTTCTTATGAATTTTGAGGAAACCACCGAAAGCAAAATCTTCGATAACGAAGAATTCGGCTATTGGGAGGTGCCTGTTCTTCGCCCTAAACGCGACAAGGATGGGAATCTTGTCTATAAAAAGGCAAAGAAAGGTCAAGGGCCGGAAGTCGAGTATGCAAAGAACCGCAACGAAAGTGAGCGTGTGCCACTCACTTACCCCGGAGGTGTCGATGCGTTCTTTGAGAATGAAGTCGCGCCTTACGACCCGGAGGCCCGTTTCGGTGAGCCAATTCTTGGATACGAACTTTCATTTACAAAGTATTTCTACAAGCCCGTGGAGCTTCGACCGCTCGCCGACATCCGAGCCGACATTCGCGACATCGAAACTCGCACAGCAGGTATGTTATCTCAAATCCTCGACTAAACAATGAAACGCTACAACTCATATAAGCTCAGCGGCATATCGTGGATTGGAGAAATACCGAGCCATTGGGAAACTAAACGACTGTCAAGCCACTTCCACGATAAAATATCTAATAACTCCGACTATACCATCCAACGTGCTCATAAATTCTATTATGGCACTTTGGCTCCTAAGAATGAGACAGGCAATCTCTCAGATTATAAAGATACATACGTCGGTTATTCACACCTCTATCCCGGTGACATTGTAATCAATGGTTTAAATCTTAACTATGACTTTGTTTCACAAAGAATAGCATTGGCAGAGGAAGACTGTATTATTACAAGTGCCTATCTTCCGATAAGGCCCTATAATACTACATACTCTCCATATTTCAACCTTTTGCTCAAAGCTATGGACTTCCAAAAACTTTTCCATGGCATGGGGACAGGCATCAGGCTTACTTTATCGTTCAATGAACTCAAAGCTCAGATATTGCCTATTCCACCCATTGACGAGCAGAAGAGAATCGTCGAATTTCTTTCAACTAAAACTTCACAAATAGATGCGCAACAGAGAGAGAGAGAGAGAGTTACGACTGCTTGACGAACTAAAACATGCTGAAATTGCAAACGTCGTCACACGAGGTCTGAACCCCGATGTGCCGATGAAAGATGCACAAACTATTCATTTCGGTCGAATACCTGCACATTGGGAGGAAAGGAAAATACAATATTGCTTCTCTGAACGCTCACAAAAAGGCTTCCCCAATGAGCCGATGCTTTGTGCAACCCAGTCGCAAGGCGTTATACCTCAGTCTATGTATGCCAACCGAGTTGTTGTTGTCAATAAGGATTTTGACAAGCAAAAACTCGTCAAAGCCGGTGACTTCGTTATATCCTTGCGCTCTTTTGAGGGCGGCATTGAATATGCCTACTATCAAGGTATCATCAGTGCTGCATATACAATTTTAACCCCAAAAGAAGTTGAAAATTCTGAATACTTTAAGCACTTGTTCAAGTCCTTTAATTTTATTCAACTTCTTCAAACCTGTGTTACAGGTATCCGAGAGGGTCAAAATATCAATTATACCTTCCTCAGTAAGCACTTCATTCCAGTTCCACCCATTGAAGAACAGAAAGCAATAGTAGCGTATATCCAACAGAAAAATGCTGCTATTGATGAGATGATTGCTAATCTCCGTGCTGAGATTAACTTTTTGACCGAATACAAACAGCGCCTCATTTCAGATGTCGTGACGGGGCAAGTAAAAGTGGATTAAACTATGGCAAACAATAATATCAGCGTAAACAAACAGACTGTCATTGACCTTCTGAAAAGCGGCAAGGAACATCGCTTCCTGATACCCGAATATCAGCGTCCATATGCGTGGGGCTTTGACGAAGTTACAACCCTCTTCGACGATATCTGGGAATTTTCGCTTGAGAGACTGACTCCGGATGGCGCCAAAACATATTTTCTCGGGAGCATTGTATCCTTTGAAAACGAACAAGGAGAAAAGGAGATAATCGATGGTCAGCAACGTATCACCTCTCTATTCCTTTTGCTTCGTGCGGTATATCACAAACTTGAAACAGCTGAGGACAAGGACAAAGGCATACTCAACTACATAGATAAGATCGGTCCTGCCATCTGGCTTGAGGACGAAGTTACAGGAGAAGTTGATAAAACACAGATTCTTCTCCGCTCTGACGTTGCCACCGACCATGGCAACGAAATTTTACGAAACATTCTTGAAACCGGTAAAGCTGATAAGAATGCAACAGACAACTACTCTCGCAACTTTAATAAGTTCATTGAGCTCTACGAGCAAAAGGCCGTCAATTCAACGACTATGATAAATTTTGTAATAGCTCTTTTGAACTACTCGATTCTTCTTCCCATCTCAGCTGACAGCCAAGACACCGCCTTGACCATATTCTCAACGCTCAATAACCGAGGTCTGCCATTGTCAGATGCCGACATTTTCAAATCGGTACTGTACAAGCAGCTTAGCGCACAGGAAAAGCCGGTCTTTGCAAAAAAATGGCGAGACTTGGAAGAAGAAGCGTCCAACTACGGAGAGAGCCTCCAGTCGCTCTTCAACTATCACATGTTCTATCTTCGCGCACAAGAAGGTGATGTAAAAAACACAACTCCAGGTGTGAGAAAATATTACATGGAGAAAAAGAAGAATCGTCTGAAAGTTGAAATACTTGATGAGCTTACTGACAGCCTAATCCTATGGAAAGTGGTGCGCAGACATGAGTCTATTTCTGGTGAGCCGTGGAGCGATAATGTCGAAATACTTAAGGTGCTTGACACACTAAAAGACTATAACAACGAGTACTGGAAATACCCGACCCTGATTTACTACAATCAGCATAAGAACAATCCAAACTTTGAGGCGCTGTTCCTGAAATTCCTACGCAAGCTTTGCGTAATGGTACTGACACGTTATCTGGAGTCACCAACGATCAATGCTATCAAGAGCGACATTCTCAAACTGGATGCAGCCATAATAGGAAATCCTGAGCCTGGATTTGAGGCCGGATTCAAAACAGCGGCTCAGGCAGATGCCCCCAATCCACTTATTGTGACACCTCCACGAACTATGGTGCGTATGCTTCTTGATGTTATATCTTATGCTAACCCGAAGCAAACGATTCTCCTTCCCGACAGGTGGGAGATTGAGCATATCTTCCCTCAGAAGTGGGATAATTCATTCTTCAATCTCTCAATGACCGATGAGGAGGTTAAAATTTTACTGGAGCATTTAGGCAATAAACTTCCTCTCGAAAAATCGCTAAACATCAAAGCCAGCAACGGCTACTTTGACAAAAAGAAAGATCAGTATAAGGCCTCGAAAATCGAAGTCACAAAAGATTTCGGTGATTCATCGCGTACAAATTGGTTACCATCTGATATTGAATGTCGTGACAAGGAATTAAGTGACCAACTCACTGCACTCTTCGACAAATGGGTGGCTGACTATGAGCCTATAGCCTCAGAGCCTTCTAAGCCTGTACCTACTCCCGAACAAGAAGAAATGTTGCGTAAACTCCGCGAAGCCGGACTTATTCCTTAATTGCTATGGACACTACAGAAAAAGGCCTCGAAGATATTATCGTTGACTATCTGCGCGATGTCAACGGATACAATCAGGGCGGTAGCTCTGAATATAATAAAACCTACGCGTTGCTCCCCAATAGGGTCGAGGCGTTCATCCGTCGTACTCAGCCCGACAAGGCAGAGGAACTTCGTATTTTTGACACAGAATCTGCCAAAAACAAGTTCTTCACTCGATTGCGTGATGAAATCACTAAGCGCGGCATTACCGACGTGCTCCGTAAAGGCTTCCGTTACATTACTCTCCACTTCGACCTTTACTATCCTCTGCCAAGCGAACTGAACCCCACAGCGAAGAAGTTTTATGAGGATAACGATTTTACCGTTATCCGTCAGCTCCATTACAGCCTGACCGACACAATGCTGTCTATCGACGTCGTATTATTCATCAACGGTCTGCCAGTCGTTACAATGGAACTTAAAAACCACTTCACCGGGCAGACGGTCGATAACGCCAAAGCTCAGTATCAGAATGACCGCGACCCAAAAGACCTGCTTTTCAAATCTAAACGGTGCGCCGTGCATCTTGCCGTCGACGATACCGATGTCGCAATGTGCTCTATGCTCGCAGGGAAAAGCAGTTGGTTCCTGCCATTCAACAAAGGTAACAACGGCGGCAAGGGAAACCCTGTCAATCCTAACGGCTTGATGACCGCCTACCTCTGGGAAGATGTTCTGACCAAGCAAAGCCTCAGCAACATCTTGGAGGACTTCGCGCAGGTTATCGAGGAAAAAGACGAAGATACGGGCAAGACGAAGACCAAAGTAATTTGGCCCCGTTATCATCAGCTTGAAGTTGTGCGCCGCCTTCTCAAAGAAACCAAGGATAAGGGTGTGGGGCACCGTTATCTCATTCAGCACTCTGCCGGTTCCGGCAAGTCCAACTCGATAACTTGGCTCGCGTATCAGCTCGTCGGACTGTTGAAATACAACAATCCGGTGGTCGACAGCGTGATTGTCGTTACCGACCGCGTCAACCTTGACAAGCAGATTCGCGACAACATCCGCGCTTTTCAGAAACTATCGAATGTTGTGGCATGGGCCGACAGCTCGGAATCTCTTGCCACCGCTCTGCGAGGGGGCAAGAAGATTATTATTACCATCGTCCATAAGTTCCCGTTTATCCTCGACGCTATTGGCACAACTCTCAAAAATAATCGCTTCGCAATTATTATCGACGAGGCTCACAGTTCGCAGAACGGCTCAATGTCTGCCAAGATGAATATGAGCGTCAGCGGAAACGCTACTGAGGAAGACGAAGACTTGGAGGACAAGATTGCAAAGATTGTGGCAGGGAGAAAGATGGCGACTAACGCTAACTACTATGCTTTTACTGCTACTCCTAAGAATAAGACTCTGGAAATGTTCGGCACGGCGCTCCCTGCCGACTCCGAGGGGAATGTTAAGCACGTTCCTTTCCACGTATATTCGATGAAGCAAGCCATCGAGGAAGGTTTCATCATGGACGTGTTGCAAAACTATACTCCCTATCAGAGCTTCTACAAGGTAGTGCGCTCTATCGAGGAAGACCCGGAGTTCGATAAGAAACAGGCATCTGCCAAAATCCGTGCGTGGGTCGAGGCTCAGCCCGAAACCATCGAAGCCAAGGCCCGCATCATTGTTGAGCACTTCCATGAGAATGTGATCAACAAAGGTAAGGTCGGTGGACAAGCCCGCGCGATGGTCGTTACCTCCAGTATCTTGCGAGCCATCGACTTCTACTATTCCATCACTGAGAAATTGCGTGAGCGCAACAGCCCCTATAAGGCTGTAGTGGCGTTCTCCGGTGATAAGGAATACAATGGGCAGCGAGTTACCGAGGCTATGGTAAACGGTTTCCCTTCATCCGAAATAGAGAAGCGGATGGGTCAGGACCCATACCGCATCCTTATCGTTGCCGATAAGTTTCAGACTGGCTACGACCAACCACTCCTCCACACAATGTATGTGGATAAGGTGCTGTCGGACGTGAAAGCCGTTCAGACTCTCTCGCGTCTTAATCGTTGCCATCCAAAGAAAAGAGACACATTCGTTCTTGACTTCGCAGGAAACGCCGAACTCGTTCAGGAAGCGTTTCAGAAATATTATAAGGCAACTAACCTAAGCCGTGAGACAGATCCGAATAAACTCAACGACCTTCTCGATAAGATTGAGGAATACAACCTCTTTACTATGGATGAAGTCGACGAGATAAACCGCATCTTCCTCTCGGAGGAAGACCGTACCAAACTTGACCCTATCCTTGACACCGCTGTAGAACGGTTCAAGTTACTCGACGATGACGGCAAGATTGACTCCAAGAGTGCAATCAAAGGTTTTAATCGCCTTTATCCCTTCATCGCCGCCGTTTCTCCATACAAGACTATCGCGTGGGAGAAGATGTATATTTACCTCCATCTTATCGCCGCCAAACTTCCACGAATACCTCGTGAAGATTGGACGGAGGGACTTATTGACGCTATCGATTTCGATCAGTACCGCGCAATCAAGCAAGGTGAGGCTCAATTCCAGATGGAGAACGAGGATAAGGATATCGACCCTGTACCTGTTGGAGGTGGTGGTTCGACCAGTGAGCCTGTGTTTGATCTTCTGTCAAACATACTTGAAGAGTTCAACACTCAGTTCGGCGGTATTGAGTGGGAACATCCGGAAGAAGCCATTGAGCAAATTCGCCTTCTCCCTGATCGACTTGCTGCTAATGAAAATTTTACAAATGCTGTCCATCTCAGTGACGAACAGAACGCAGAGATTGAGTCCAACAACGCACTATTCCAAATCGTTATCGAACTACTCAGTGAGAAGACAGAATTTGCCCGTAACTATCTTGACAATCCCCAGTTTCAGGCTTTTGTCAATCAAAGAGTTTTTAACCAAGCCTATACACAAGTTAAGAGAAGCTACCCAATATTTGACGGCTTTGACACTCCCATGATGGCCGCAGAACCTTAAAAACAAATTAAAAAGTAACCCTTGACGTTATGACACCTGATTTGCAATCTCAAAAAAGAGCAATAGCTTATAGTTTCTTAGCACATGTTCACAATAATGGCACCTTTGCTGAGGGGCCTCTAGACATTTTTATCCCTATCGTTAAACACGCATTGGCCGAGTTATATCCAGATGGTAATGTTATGGGCGCAAATATTTCTGAGCTAGCTAATGATTTAAAGGAGCGATTTAGTTTGGAATTCCCAGATCCAGTCCTAGGTCTCATTATGGCAAAGATTGCAAAAGACGAAAATTCTAAATCTGGTGTAGAAGATATTGTTCTTTACGATGACGGGGCCTTTATTATTAATAAATTCACATTTGAGAGTTATAAAGAACAAATCCAAAGAAGTAGGTTAGAGGTACTGAGTGTTGTGGATATGTTCAAAAAATTTTGTTCTATCTATGATATTACAGGAAATGCAACTGAGGGTGATTTACTCCGCTTTATAGAACAAAATAAAGCGGAAGTATCGTTCTATTTATCTCATGATATAACTGACACTGATAAACAATCTGTGATAGCTGCCCAGTTTGTAGATTACTTCAAGGGAACTCCGGGCATATACGACACATTACGTAATCTCTATCTTGGTTCAATGTTGACTAGCTACCTAAGCTTTCAACCTTCGGAAGTTAAATTGGACATCGAATTACTTTTAGACACTAATTTTGTTGTCAGTTTAATGGATTTAAATACCGAAGAATCCACAAAGACTTGCAACACGCTTGTAGACATGTGTAAAAAGTTAGGATATAAATTCACTGTTTTAAAAGATACCATTGAAGAATTTCAAGGACTATTAAATTTCAAAGCCCAAAACTTAGGTTCTGCAATAATCGCTAGAACAATCAATAAAGAGGATATATATAATGCTTGTGACCGTAGAAAGCTTTCTAAAACAGATCTTGAAAGAATAGCAGATAACATTGAAGATACACTTTCCGTAAAGTTTGGTATATATGTAGTTCCACATACAGATAAATGGAGTAAAAGTGCTAAGTATAGTCCTGAATATAATGTGCTGAAAAAGATTAGAAATTCTGAGAAAGCAGCATTACACGATGCAATAGCTATTTCCTACGTACAGGAAAAGAGGGGACATAAAAAAATTACAAAATTCGAAGATGTTAACTGTTGGTTCGTAAACAACGCTATTTCTCATAGTGCGGATCTTGATGCCAATGTTGAGTGTTATTTGGGTGACACTTCTGCTCAACCAGAGATTATTAAAGCTGATGATCTATTGAATATCATTTGGCTTACAAGCCCTTCGTTAGTTTGGGATAAAGATATCATTGATTTAGGTTTAGCCTCGATGATTTCTTACACGATAAATGCTTCGCTTCCTAGAGCCAGAGTAATCAAAGAACTGGATGAAAACATACAGAAATACAGCACTTCCAATGAAATCACCGACAAAGATGTTCTCCGTCTAGCCACAAGAATCGCGCATAGACAGATTGATGATGTGCAGGTCTTGAATGATATTGCAAAACGAGATGAAGCTGAATTTGCTAAACGAGTAAAGGAAGAATCTGAAAAACAGAAAGAAGTTGAAATAGAAAATGCTCAAAGGCTTCAGTCTCTTGTCGATTCTGTAAAGGGACTAATTGAAAACTTAAAACAGAATAAAGAGAATCAAGAAGAAAAATATAAAGTTCAATTGACTGAACTCCAAGAAAAGGAAGAAAATCTACAAACTAAAGAAGCGAGCATTATAAAGCGAGAAAAGGCTTTACATGATGAAAAAAATGCCTTACTAGCTAAGAGTAACGAGCAAGAGCAACAACTTCGTCAACTTTGGGCTAAAGAAAACAATCATCGAAGAAATAAAAGAGACGAATATATCACGTCAATCATCAACTATGAAAAACGGAATGCAAAAAAATGGTTTATTATTTCTCTTGTAGCCCTTGCAATATTTATAGCAGGGCTATGTTGTACTATCTTTTTAATCCCGAATGATTATCAACTACCAAATACATGGAGTATCAAAATTATTTCAATTATTGCTTCATCTTTACTAAGTTTCATAACGTCAATATGGGTCATCTTTATAGCAAGACATTATTACAATTGGTATAAAAATCCATCTTTTGAGAAGAACAAAAGAGACTTAATATCAATTCCTGAAGATTTGTTGAATCTTTCTTATGAAGAATTTATTTCATCAATAAAATAGCATTTAGCTTCGTAAGAAAACAATAGTTCAATATTATAAATGGATATAAAATATATAACCATAATCGACAATCTCATACAACATCGAGAGAGTGAGGTGGTGGAGTTTAAGAGGGCGGAG
>CAMWUY010000071.1 GCA_947177615.1 uncultured Porphyromonadaceae bacterium | reverse complement strand
TGATCCTTCCTACGAGTCCTGGATCAACTAAACATCAACAATACCTCTTTCTCCGGAGAATAATTCCATTAATTCCATTTCACCAATCAGATAATGAAACACCTCATAGACCCCACCGATCTCAACAAGCAGGAACTCGAAGAGATCATAGACCTCGGGCTCGATATAATAGCCAATAGAGAAAAATATGCCGAGGCTTGTAAAGGTAAGAAACTCGCCACATTATTTTACGAGCCATCCACTCGTACACGTTTATCATTCACGGCTGCAATGATGGAGCTGGGCGGTAATGTGCTCGGCTTTTACGACGCAAAGAATTCCAGTGTATCAAAGGGGGAGACTGTAGCGGACACGACCAAGGTTATTTCATGTTTTGCCGATATTATCGCTATGCGTCATTTTGAGGAGGGTGCAGCTCTCGTTTCGGCGCGTAATGCTTCTGTTCCGGTAATAAATGCCGGTGATGGTTCACACGCGCATCCGACACAGACGCTCACTGACCTGCTGACCATACGTCGTGAACTCGGACATATCGATAATATTACCATCGGTTTCTGTGGCGACCTGAAGTTTGGTCGTACAGTACACTCTCTTATCAAGGCCCTCTCGATGTTCTCGGGTGTTAAGGTCGTCCTTATTGCGCCGGAACAATTGCGATTGCCTGATTATATGAAATATGAGGTATGTGATGTCAATGGTATTCCTTATACTGAGGTGGAAACTATGGAAGAAGTTATGCCTCAACTCGATATATTATATATGACTCGTGTTCAGCAGGAACGTTTTCTCGATCTTGATGAGTTTGATCGGGTTAAGGATTGTTTCGTTCTGGATCCTGAAAAACTCAGAAATGCCAAACCGGAGATGCGTATCCTGCACCCCCTGCCCCGTGTCAATGAGATTACCGTAGAGGTCGATAACGATCCTCGTGCAGCATATTTCAGACAGGTAGAGAATGGTAAGTTTGTGCGCATGGCGCTGATACTCAAACTTCTGCAATGGAGCAATGAGGGTAAGAATACCAATCTTATACCACAGGGTACTGTACATAATGAGTTTAAATGTCGTAATCAGCGTTGCATCTCCAATATAGAACCGGCTGTAGAGTCTCTGTTCCGGCCCGATAACGCTCATGAAGGCGAATGGCGTTGCGTCTACTGCGAATCAAAGCCGATACGATAACCTCAAGACCCTGCATATATTACGTCATTACCTACCTTAATGACCTTACAGACCCTAATCTCACCTACATAATGAAAAAGATTTTCCTGACCGGAGCAACCGGAGTAATGGGCAGAGCGACTCTGAGAGAACTTATCGCCAATAGGGATAAGCAAGGATATGAGATAACCATATTGGCAAGACCATCTAAAAAAAACCGGAAACAACTGACTCCCTTTATTCAACAGGGGATCAAAGTGATCTGGGGCGACTTGATGGACTATGATGCAGTTCGTCAGGGTGTCGACGAGGCTGATATAGTATTACATATCGGTGGTATGGTCTCTCCGATGGCGGATTGGTTTCCGGAGAAAACACTTCGCGTCAATGTCGGAGCTGCCGAAAATATTGTTCGTGCTGCTCAGGCCAAGGAATCCCGCGGTGAGGAGGTGGCGCTTGTCTATATCGGATCTGTTTCGCAATATGGACCCAGAAATGCTCCGCGTCATTGGGGCCGTGCCGGTGATCCGATTGCCGTGGCTAAATTTGATGCTTATGCATTATCCAAGGTAAGGGCTGAGAAGATTTTTGCCGAGTCCGGAGTCAAGAAGTGGGTATCACTACGACAGACCGGTATTTTACATACAGGATTACTCTTTAAAGCCTCTGACCCGATCTCTTTTCATGTGCCGTTGCATGGCGTTCTCGAATGGGTGACTGATGAGGACTCCGGTAGATTGATGGAACGGATCTGTCGCGAGGATGTCCCTGATTCTTTCTGGGGAAACTATTACAATATTGGAGGTGGCGAGCAATACAGACTTACCAACTATGAGTTTGTCGCTATGATTTTGAGTTCACTCGGTTGTCCGCCACCCGAGAAGTCATTCGATGCCAGATGGTTCGCTACGGACAATTTCCATGGTATGTGGTACGAAGACTCTGATCGTCTTGACCGGCTCTTCCATTTCCGCAGTGGAGAGGGACCGCGTGAATATTTCGACCGTAAAAAACGCGAGCTACCATGGTTCTTCTCACTCTCGTTTCTCGCACCCGGAATCTTAATCAAGAATCTCATGCGACTCGTAGCTCTTAAAAAACCGTTAGGTACACTATCGTGGTTTAAAAATGACGATAAAGAACGGATAGATGCCTACTTCAATGGTATTGAATCTTGGAAACAGCTGCCGACGTGGCAACAACTCGATCTAAGCCGACCATCTGCTGTTCCGCAAACACTTGATCACGGATATGACGAGAGCCGGGATATCTCCACACTGACCGATGATGATCTGCAAAAGGTGGCAGCAAAACGGGGAGGACGTTATCTCGGTCAGAACCGCTGGCAATGTGCGGAGGGGCACGAATTTACAGCTTCGCCCCAATTAATTCTGAAGGGGGGGCACTGGTGTCCGAACTGTTTATAATCAGCGACTTGACATAAAACGAGGGTGCAGTTGATCGTATATACTGCACCCTCGTTTATTAATTAGCTTATCCCGGATTACTCCCACTCGATTGTTGCCGGTGGTTTGGACGAGATGTCGTACACTACGCGGTTGACTCCGCGTACTTTATTGATGATCTCATTGCTTACCTTAGCCAGGAATTCATAGGGGAGATGTACCCAGTCGGCTGTCATGCCGTCTGTGGAGATTACAGCACGGAGAGCGACACAGCTTTCGTACGTTCTCTCATCACCCATCACGCCTACACTCTGTACAGGCAACAACATGACTCCGGCCTGCCATACCTGATCGTACAATCCGGCTTCTCGAAGACCGTCGATAAATATCTTGTCCGCCTCCTGCAGAACGCGTACTTTTTCGGCGGTAACTTCACCCAAAATTCTGATTCCCAAACCGGGACCGGGGAAGGGGTGACGTCCCAACAGAGCCTGATCAATGCCTAATGCTCGTCCGACGCGACGCACCTCATCCTTGAACAAAAGTCGTAATGGTTCGACGATACTCAGATGCATATCTTCGGGCAACCCTCCGACGTTATGGTGAGATTTGATCGTTGCGGAGGGACCATTGACACTTACGCTCTCGATTACATCAGGATATATCGTGCCCTGTGCAAGCCATGAAGCCCCCTCTATCTTATGAGCTGCTTCATTAAAGACCTCGACAAAGTCGCGACCGATAATCTTACGTTTCCGCTCGGGGTCGGTAACTCCCTTCAGATCTTTGTAGAAGCGTTCGGAAGCGTCTACACCGGTGACATTCAGACCCATTCCCTTGTAGGAGGCGAGGACATCGTCAAACTCATTCTTACGCAATAGACCATTGTTGACAAAGATGCAGTGCAAGTTGTCACCGATGGCTTTGTGAAGCAATACGGCCGCTACCGAACTGTCTACACCGCCGGAGAGTCCCAATATCACCTTGTCATTACCTATCTTGGCTTTGAGCTCGGCTACTGTCGTCTCTATAAAGGATGCCGGACTCCACTCACCGTGACAACCACAAATTTCCATCACAAAGTTGCGGAGCAATTGCGGTCCGTCAGTGCTGTGAAACACCTCGGGATGGAACTGTATGCCCCATGTCATCTCGCCGGCTATATGATAGGCCGCAACACGTACATTATCCGTTGAGGCAATTATCTCATAGTTGGCCGGTACTTCGGTAATGGTGTCACCGTGCGACATCCATACTTGTGTAGGAGAGGGCACTTCGTGCAACAACGGGTCCTCCGGCGCATCTATCGTCAGCATAGCCCTGCCATACTCCCGGCTTGGAGCTCCCTGCACTGTCCCGCCGAATTCTGACGCCAACAGCTGGGCTCCGTAACAAACACCCAGCAGAGGTAATTTCCCCTTATAGGGACTGAGATCCGGTTTCGGAGCATTTTCATCCCTGACGCTGTACGGCGAGCCGGACAGTATCACACCCTTGACATCAGCGTCAAGTTGAGGTGCCTTGTTGTAAGGATATATCTCACAATAAACGTTCAGCTCGCGTACGCGCCGTGCTATCAGCTGTGTGTATTGTGATCCAAAATCCAGTATTAATATCTTTTCCATTCTTATATAATATATCTGTTTCTAAACCCTGACCATTCCTGATTTTCGTGGGGATGGCACAACTTCCCATTATCTTACTGACCGCGGGTATAGTTGGGTGCCTCCTTTGTGATGGTCACATCGTGAGGATGATTTTCAATAACGGCCGCTGATGTGATACGCACGAACTTGGCATTATGAAGTGCCTCGATGTCTTTAGCACCACAATAACCCATACCGCTGCGCAGACCGCCGATCAACTGATATACTGTCTCGCTCAGTGTACCCTTATACGGCACTCTGGCTACGATTCCTTCCGGTACAAACTTGTTGCTGTCTGTCTTCTCGTTCTGGAAGTAGCGATCCTTGGAGCCGGCCTGCATCGCCTCAATCGAACCCATACCACGGTATGATTTGAACTTACGACCATTATAGATGATTGTCTCGCCCGGAGACTCCTCTACACCGGCCAACATGGAGCCCATCATCACACAGTCACCTCCGGCAGCAATCGCCTTGACGATATCGCCTGAATAGCGCAGACCGCCATCCGCTATCACCGGTACGTCATGAGCATGAGCGACTTTCGCGGCATTATAGATAGCAGTCAGCTGAGGTACACCGACGCCGGCTACTATTCGAGTGGTACAGATTGATCCGGGACCTATGCCGACCTTAATACCATCGGCACCCGCCTTGATGAGATATTCAGCTGCCTCGGTAGTCGCAATATTACCTACCAACACTTCCAGATTGGGATAGGCCTCCTTGACGCTCTTAAGTGTATTGACTACATTAGCGCTATGTCCGTGAGCAGTATCGATCACGACCGCGTCCACACCTGCCTCTACAAGAGCTGACACTCGCTCTAATGTGTCTGAGGTCACACCGACACCGGCAGCTACACGTAGACGACCCTTACTGTCCTTGCAAGCATTGGGATAATCCTGAATCTTGGTGATGTCTCTATAAGTGATCAGCCCTACCAGATGATTATCCTTGTCTACGACAGGCAATTTCTCAATTTTATGTTCCAACAGGATTTGAGAGGCATGTTCCAGATTGGGATCATCGGTTGTGACGAGATTTTCCTTGCTCATCACCTCGCTGATAGCGATATCCAGGTTTTTCTGGAAGCGGAGGTCGCGATTGGTGACGATACCGATCAAACGATTTTCATCATCTACAACGGGTATGCCTCCGATATGATTTTCGGCCATAAGTCGCTGAGCATCACCAACAGTGCGATCTCCGGTGATAGTCACCGGGTCGTATATCATTCCACTCTCTGCGCGCTTTACCTTACGCACCTGGGCTGCCTGAGCTGCGATGGACATATTCTTGTGGATAACACCTATACCACCTTCGCGTGCTATGGCTATCGCCATCTCGCACTCGGTGACAGTATCCATCGCTGCTGAGACCATAGGTATGTTCAGTGTGATGTTGCGTGAGAAGCGTGTACCCAATTTCACCATATTCGGAGTTACATCCGAGAATGCCGGAATGAGAAGGACATCATCAAATGTCAGACCCTCCTGAGCTATTTTTTCTGATTCAAATGACATAAATGTTTGCTAATTTTGATTTTCGGCACTTTTAATTTTTAGACTCTCAAGTAAGGTTATGAATTGAGAAATTCGCGAAGCGACTCGTCGATGACGATAGTCTGGGAGCGATCCGGTCCTACTGAGATAACACCTACGGGGATACCGGTTACCTCTTCGATCTTACGGACATACGCTTTGGCCGCCGCCGGCAGTTCGTCGTATGATTTCATTTCACTGAGATCTTCGCTCCATCCCTCCATCTCGATCAATACAGGTTTGCAGCGTGCCAACCGTGATATAGTCGATGGTGGTGATTGAAGCACCTCACCTTCACACTCATATCCTACACAAATAGCTACTGTGTCAAGGCCGCTTAATACATCAAAGAGCATCAAGGCCCAATGATCTATACCGGCCAACTCACCTGTGTAGCGAGCTACGACAGCATCAAACCAACCAATACGGCGCGGGCGACCGGTGACAGTACCATATTCATGACCACGCTCGCGGATATCATGAGCACGATCGTCAAAGAGTTCTGTCGGGAACGGACCCTCACCGACACGTGTACAATATGATTTTGCCACCCCGACCACATGGTCTATCCATTTGGGGGAGATGCCTGCACCGACAGGAACACTCGCTGATGACGGGGTGGAGGAGGTTACGTAAGGATAAGTACCGTGATCTATACATAGCATCATTCCTTGCGCTCCCTCAAAGAGGATCTTGCCATCACCCTTCAACGCTTTGTTTATCAGAGATGAGGTATCACAGATCATACCACCGAGCTCTTCGGCAAGTTCCATGTAGCGTGCGTAGACTGTTTCAAAGTCAAATTCCGGGAGATCTAAGCTGCGCAACTCTCTGTTCTTTATCTCCAATGCTGCCCGGAGGCGTTCGGCGAAATATTCGGGCTCCAGCAGATCACCCATTCGCAGCCCTATACGGGAATATTTATCGCTGTAGCAGGGACCGATACCATTTTTGGTCGTACCAATCCGGGCATTCCCCTTTCCGGCCTCGTAGGCACCGTCGAGTACAGAATGCCAGGGCATTACCATTGCTGCGCGGTCGGATATATATAGCTGATAATCGGTCACCCCCTTATCCCGCAGTATGGATAGCTCGTTGACTACGGACTCGGGATTGATTACCATTCCGTTGGCCATTACATTGACAGTCTCAGGATTGAATATCCCCGACGGTATCGAACGAAGGGAATATTTATTACCACCGAAGGCGACAGTGTGACCCGCGTTGTTACCTCCCTGGTAACGGACCACCATATCGGATTTGCAGGCAAAGTAATCTGTTATCTTACCTTTCCCCTCATCACCCCATTGGGATCCTATGATTACAAGTCTCTTTGACATATATATCGTTATATAAGGTTGTTACGTTGATAGATATAGTCTACATTCTTCAAATAGTAATCCAGTGTGAAACAAGCCTCAAGTTCCTCTTCTGTCAATGCAGACATCACGATCTCATTCTGTTTTAACAGATCCTTGTAGGGGAGGCCTTGCGCCATCGCCGCCATTGCCACCGGCTGGACGGTGTCGTATGCTTTCTCACGCACAAAACCCTTGTCGATAAGGGCATTCATCACACGCTGAGCAAATATGACTCCATTGGTGATATAGATATTCGAAAGCATCTTATCCTCAAAGACAACTAAGTTTTCGAGGACACCCTTCATACGGTTGAGCATATAGTCAAGCAGTGTCGTGGCGTCGGGCATGATGATGCGCTCTGTCGCTGAATGGGAGATATCGCGTTCATGCCACAGCGCTACATTCTCGTATGCCGTGCACATATATCCTCTCAACACTCTGGCACAACCACATATATTCTCAGACGAGATAGGGTTGCGTTTGTGGGGCATTGCCGATGAACCTTTCTGACCTTTGCCGAAGGATTCTTCGACTTCATGCACCTCAGTACGCTGCAGGTTGCGCAACTCCATGGCCATCTGTTCAAGTGAACAACCGATGATGGCCAGTGTCGCCATATAATAAGCGTGTCGGTCACGCTGTATGACCTGAGTGGAGATATTGGCTGATGATATGCCTAAGTGTTCGCAGACATAGTCCTGTACGAAAGGCGGGATATTGGCGAAGTTGCCGACTGCACCACTTATCTTACCGACCTCGATACCTTTGGCAGCCTCGTCAAAGCGTTTCAGATTGCGACGCATCTCTTCGAGCCACAATACCCACTTCAGGCCGAATGAGGTAACGTCGGCATGGATACCGTGAGTACGACCGATACACGGCAGATTCTTGAAACGTAGAGCCTGTTTCTTCAACATCTCGATAAACTCCTCAATATCCTTGCGAAGTATCTTATTGGCTTGTGAGAATATATAACCGTTGGCTGTATCGACAACGTCTGTTGAGGTAAGGCCATAGTGTACCCACTTCCGTTCCTCGCCAAGCGACTCGCTGACTGTTCGGGTGAAGGCTACGATATCGTGACGTGTCTGTTGTTCGATCTCCTTGATGCGATCGATATTGAATGTCGCTTTAGCGTTCAGTTTCTCGACATCCTCTGCAGGAACGACACCCAATTCGTGCCATGCCTCGGCGGCCAACAGCTCTACCTTGAGGTAAGCATTAAATTTATTCTCCTCTGTCCAGACGGCTGCCATCTCCGGACGACTATATCTCTCTATCATATATTTTTATTCTTAATTTCTAATTAATTAATTAATCAGCTCTCCATGTGCTTGACATAAGCATCAAGAGTATTCTCCATCAGGCAGGCTATGGTCATAGGTCCTACACCTCCCGGAACCGGGGTGATAACAGACGCTTTGGGACTTACGGTCTCAAAGTCCACATCGCCGAAGTATTTACCGCTCTCGACGTCGCGGGTTATACCCACATCTATGACTGCCACTCCATCCTTGACCATATCACCGGTGATAAGTCGGGGCTGACCTATCGCAACGACAAGAATATCTGCCTGACGGGTGATCTCAGCCAGATCCCGTGTGTGACGGTGAGCGATTGTAACCGTAGCATTGCGGTCCAAGAGTAATTTCGCCACCGGAAATCCTACGATATTGCTACGCCCAATCACCACGGCATGTTTGCCGGCAATCTCAACATTCGCTTTATCAAGCAGCTTCAATATCCCTTTGGGAGTACAAGCTCTCGTGCCCGGCAATTTATGCCATAAAGCATCAACATTCTTTGACTGAAAACCATCCACATCCTTGCCCGGATCGATAGCTTCGATCACACGATGCTTACGGATATGTTTCGGCAGAGGCAACTGAACTAAGATTCCATCCACACCGGGATTATTGTTAAGTTCCTCAACCTTTGCTATTAGTTCAGTCTCAGTTATTGACTCTGGGAGGATGATTTCTTCATGAGTGAAACCGACCTCACCGGCGTAACGACCCTTGGAGCGAACATACTGATGACTTGACGGATCATCACCTACCAGTATCACTGACAGGTGGGGCTCGCGACCATATTCTACTTTATAGCTCGCTACCTTACGTGCTATATGTTCTTTGATCTCTTTGGCAAGTTCCTTACCGCTTATTATCATATTTTTCTTATCGGAGTTATCGTAATTGTCGGAGTTGTCTGAATACTAACGATCTCTTATTCTTAATTCTTAATGCTTTGGTGTCCTATGTCCCGGCGATAGAAGAGACCCGGTGCCTCTATATGCTCGATAGCCGCAAGCGCCTTCTCGCGTGCCGCTGCCAATGTCTCGCCGCGACCAACAACCATAAGTACGCGACCACCGGCAGACTGAAACTCGCCATCCTTGACGGATGTACCCATGTGGTAGACTGTTGCGGATGTAGAGTCGAGGCCCTTAATAGGCATTCCCTTGGCATATTTGCCGGGATAACCCTCTGCTGCCATAACAATGCCTAACGTAGCGTCATCGCTCCATTCCGTTGTAAACTCTTTACCATCAAGTACTGCCTCGAACAGATCGTAGATGTCACTCTCCAACCGGGGTAACACGACTTCTGTCTCCGGATCGCCGAACCGGGCGTTGAATTCGATAACCTTAGGTCCGTCCACTGTCTGGATCAGACCTCCGTACAGCACGCCGGTGAAGGGGACGCCCTCTTCGCACATAGCATCCGCAGTACGTTGCATTATCTCCTTGAGAGCATATTCCCTTATCTCCGGAGTCACGAACGGCACCGGACTGTACGCTCCCATACCACCTGTGTTGGGACCCTTATCCCCCTCGTAGGCGCGCTTATGATCCTGAGCGGTGGCCAGCGGATAGACCTTATGACCATTCACCAGACACATAAAGGAGAATTCCGGACCGTCTAAAAATTCCTCGATCAGTACACTCGCATCACCGAAGGTAGCATCCAGAAGCATATCGCGCAAAGCGTTCTCCGCTTCTTCGTATGTCGTTGCCACGACTACACCTTTGCCGGCGGCCAGACCGTCATATTTAATAACCGTCGGCAGAGAGTGGGACAATACATATTCCCGAGCTTGATGAAAGTCTGAGAATACCTTGTAATCTCCCGTCGGCACACCATATTTAGCCATGAGTTTCTTTGCGAACTCCTTACTGCTTTCAATGCGGGTAGCAGACATGGTAGGACCGAAGATACGCAGACCGCGGTTCTGAAACTCGTCTACAATACCGGCTGCCAGTGCTGCCTCCGGGCCGACGATGGTCATATCAATATTGTTGGTCTCGGCAAAATCTGCCAAGGCTGCCGTGTCTGTCACAGGGACAGGTAGTATTTCAGCCTGAGATGCGATGCCACCGTTGCCGGGCGCACAGTATATTTTACCGACGCGATTACTGCGGCTCAGCGCATCTATTATGGCATGACAGCGACCACCGCTACCGATCACAAGAACTCTCTTATCTTTCATTTATTTTCTTTTTTGTCGGAATTATCTGATCTCTGAATAATCGCAAATATCAGATTATTTGGAATACTTTTCTTCTTTTATTAATGTTTGAAGTGACGCATACCGGTGAAGAGCATCGTGATACCC
>CAMWUY010000070.1 GCA_947177615.1 uncultured Porphyromonadaceae bacterium | reverse complement strand
ATTTTATATATACCATACTCATTATAAGCTCTCTGTCAGCTTCTGCCACAATTGAGATCCCGGTAATGAAGGATGCTATCTTCTATGATGGCTATAAAACAGACGTTATCGTGGATGCCGATGCTGATGATAACATTCTTAGATTGGCTAATTCGCTGTATTCGGTCAAGTTGGATCCAAAGTCATACAGCAATATTGGCAACAACCTCACTCTTCATGTCACACTGACCGCAAAATGTGACAACTATGATCGTATGGGCGACGTTAGGCTTGCATTCGTCCCGAAAGGTGCGCAAAGTTATGGTGAGGATGAGGTGCAACGTGTTGAGCTGGCGCGATTTATCACACCCTTTATGGATATGAATGCGGACTTGAATCAAGTGCCGTTCGAATGGAATATCGCTGATGCAGCTTACATCTTTCGCGATCCTCAAATCGCAGAGCAATATGACCTGTGGCTCGAGACATATCTCTTCGGTGTGCCATACGCCGCTCAAAAACAGATCGATGGCTGCTCGGACCGTAATGATGTCTATGCCGCGACTGTATGGCTGACTGCTGATGACGATACGGATGGATCCGTAGGAGCGGCGGCTGCCGCCAACGTGGTATATCCTCTATATACGACCAAATCGGAACTGCTCGGTAATGTCAATTTTAACAGGTATACCGAAGGGGCAACCGATCAGTTTGCCAAAACGGAACGCACTTTTACTTTCAGTGTGGAAAAGGACCTTACCGATGCGAAACTTAATCTGATACTCACCAATCACGGAGCGGATGAACGTGGTGAGGAGTATGTACGCAGGCTACATAACGTATATGTAGACGGGGAGTTGTTGCTCAGCTATATGCCTGGTGGTATAAGCTGCGAGCCATATAGAGTGTATAATACTCAGGCAAACATGATATACGGTCTGGAACCACAGACTGATTGGGAGGAATGGAACAACTGGTGTCCCGGTCAGGCCGTACCTATTCGACAAATACATATCGGAGCCTTGAGTGCAGGTGAACACTCTGTCAAAATCACTGTGCCTAAGGCACAATTCTTCTATAACAAGGGTGACTTCCGTCCGTCACTTTATGTTCAGGGACTCACCGACGGAGAGCTGGGTGATACCGATGTCAAACAGCTCTATGATCCGGACTTTGACGATATTGTATTCGAACGAACCGGCGATACGATAACCTTGTCATCAACTTCGGAAATACGCGAGGTGGCACTATATGACTTCACCGGCAATCTTCTGGAAGGTACATACAACCCCGCTCCGGTAATATCGCTTGGCGAACGCTCGGCCGGAACCTATATCCTTCTCGTCGTGGCTCGCGATGGCAGGTATACGACATATAAATTTGTTAAGTAAGTGATAGATACTGATGAAACAAATATATTCCTTTCTCAAATCGCTCGCACGACACAATGACCGTGAATGGTTTAATGCTCACAAGGATCAATACCTTCAGGTCAAGAAGGTTGCCGATGATTTTGCTGAAAATCTTCTGGCTGCTCTTGCTGCTATCGAACCGCAAGCCGCTCTACTGACTGTCAAAGATGTGACATATCGCATATATCGTGACACTCGATTCTCATCTGACAAATCCCCGTATAAGACTCATATAGGCATATTTATCAATCCGCCGAAAGGCAAAAAATCCCTGCGATACGGTTATTACTTCCATCTCGAACCGGGAGCGTCGTTAATATGCGCCGGAAATATGCCCGGACCCTCTCGACTGACCAAAATGATCCGGCAGGATATATATGACAATATTGATGAATGGCTATCTATAGTGGAGTCACCGGAATTCAAGACTTACTTCCCGACTGTAGGCAGCGATCCACTCAAGATGGCGCCTAAGGGGTTTGATAAGAACTGGAAATACATTGACTATCTGAAACCAAGAGATTTTGGAGCATATATGGAGGTGAGTGATGACTTCTATACCGCCCCGGACCTCATCGATAGATTAGTGCCTGTAATGGTGCAGATGAAACGACTCAATGATTTCATCAATTATACAGTCGACATTTATGAAGAGACTGAATCATCAGATAGATAACCCCTATAACTCGACACATTAACCACTGACGACTAATTAACTTACATAAATAAATTCTGATATGTTAAAAAAATGCTTGATGTCTGCCTGTGCACTGATCTGCACTGCCTTATTAGGCTCGGCACAGGTGACCAGCACTCCCGCGATCCTTCAGGAGGATAGTGAGGGAGTGACTATCTATTATCATGCCGACCAGGGCAACAAGGCGCTCGCCAACCTCCCGGCTTCTACTATCCTCTATGCTCATACCGGTGTACTGACATCTGAGTCCAAGAGTGACTCCGATTGGAAATTCGATCCGACTTGGGGTGACAATTCACCAAAGTATGAAATGGTATACGTAGAACCTAACCTCTACAAGCTATATATCGGTAATATCCGTGAATATTACGAGATAACCGATCCCAACATTTCTATCAAGAAACTTTGCTTTGTTTTCCGCACTGCCGACAAGGATTCCAACAAACAAGGTAAGACTGAATCCGGAGGTGATATCCTGGTCAACGTAATGGACAGCGGACTGCAGATCATGCTTGAGAGCAGCCTCTCATCCAATATTATCACTCCTGATGTTGCGACAGTCAACTTTACACTCTCATCCACTCAGCCTGCCGATCTGTGGATCAGCATCAACGGCAATAAGGTGATCGAGAAAGAGAATGCGACTCAGCTGGAGTATACATACGTATTTACCGAACCGGGCAGCTACCGTGTGTATGGTAATGCCAAGCAGGGTGAGACCATCAAATCTTCAGGCATGACACTGACCTATGTCAAACCGTCTCCTGCTGTCGATTATCCGGGCGGAGTACCCAGACAAGGTGCTGTCAGAAATGCTGACGGGACTGTAACATTCTGTCTTGCAGCTCCGGAGAAACGCACCGCAATCCTCGTCGGCTCATGGAATGATTACGATGAGTCTGATGAATACACTATGAATGTGCAGGACTACAACGGACAGCGCTACTTCTGGTACACAGTCTCTGGACTCGATGAAACTTCAATGTATCCTTATTACTATCTCGTGGACGGCAGCCTGCGCGTGGGTGATCCTTACGCAAAACTCGTTCTTGACCCCTACAATGACAAGTATATCAGTTCAAGCGTTTATCCCAACCTACCGGCTTATCCCACTGACAAAGTCAGCGGCAAGGTTATGCTCGGTATCTATCAGGAGAATATCAATGACTTTAACTGGACTGATGACAACTTTGTCCGTCCTGATAAGGATAATCTCGTCATCTACGAGATGCTGATCCGCGACTTTACCGGCACAGAGGGTAAGGCCCGTGGTAACGGCAATATCAAAACCGCTCTCGAAAAACTCCCCTACCTCAAAGAGTTAGGCATCAATGTAATCGAATTACTCCCGATCAACGAGTTCAATGGCAACGTCTCATGGGGATATAATCCCAACTTCTACTTCGCACCTGACAAGGCGTACGGTACTCCGGATGACTACAAGAACTTTATCAACACTTGCCACGAAAATGGTATTGCCGTTGTTCTTGATATGGTCTTCAATCAGTCTGACGGTCTGCACCCCTGGTACCAGATGTATATGCCGGGACAGAACCCGTTCTACAACCTTGATGCACCACACGACTGGAGTGTGCTCAATGACTGGAATCAGGGTCATCCTCTGGTACGCCAGCAGTGGGAAGACTGCGTGAAGTATTGGCTTACTGAATACCACGTTGATGGCTATCGCTTCGACCTCGTCAAGGGTCTCGGTGACAACGATTCATATATGAACAATGGTGTCAGCAGTACTGATGCTTACAATCCCTCACGTATAGCTAACATGCGCCGCATTCAGAAGGCTATGGAGGAGATCACTCCTAATGCCTATTTCATCAACGAGGCGCTCCTGGGCGCGCAAGAGGAGAATGAAATGGCTAAGACCGGTATGATGAACTGGGCTAATGTAAACCACCAGGGTGGACAATATGCCAAAGGTTACTCGTCCAATTCCAATCTTAACCGTTTCTATGCTATAAAGGACAGCCGTACTTACGGTTCTACTGTATCTTATCTCGAGTCTCATGATGAGCAACGCCTGGCTTACGAGCAGAAGACTTACGGTGTTGCGGCTGTCAAGGATGATCACGCTGTTGCAATGCGCCGCCTCGGTTCGGCTGCCGCACAGATGATCATGATGCCGGGGTCACACATGATCTGGCAATTCTCTGAGATGGGTAACGATCAGTCTACCAAATCTTCAGACGGTGGCAACAATACTGATCCCAAGAAGGTTAATTGGGCGCTTCTTGATGATCCTGACAACGCCGGACTCGTTCAGAACTATAGAGATCTGATCCGCATCCGTTTGGCTAACCCGGATCTCTTTACTCAGGCTAACTGCAATGTAATGTGCTCTACTTGGTCTTCGGTTCGATATATCAAAGCTTCTGACGGTAACAAGGAGCTCGTATGTGTCATGAATCCTCAGACTTCAAAAGAATTGACATACAACTACTCATTCCAGGGTACAAGCAACGACAACTATGATATCGTGTCCAAATCCTATGGCACCAATCCGTCATTCAGCGTGGCTGCGGGCACTATCACCGTCCCGGCCAATTCATACGTACTCATTGTATCTAAGGCTGTAAACAGTGTGGACGAGATTGCTGCTGACGAGGTTAGTCAACTCTATGTGCGCGGCTTCAAGGGTGGTCTGACTGTAGAAAATGCACCACTCGGATATGCTATCTATTCTCTCAACGGCACTCTGATCGCTCAGTCTGATGACATCAAGGGTGAATATGATCTCGCCCCCGGCATCTATATCGTCAAGTCCGGGAATGAGGTTGTCAAAATCGCCGTTATGTAAGATCTGAGCAATAAGCAACTTATACAAACATTATCGTGGAGGTTCGGTCTATATGGCCGAACCTCTCTTTTTGATTAGAGCGCATTCCTTAACTTAGTTTAAGGTTTTTACTCTAATATTCACATATATACCGACGTTATAATAGAGCAACAAGAGAATGATTTTAGCAACCGCTTGGGCCGCCGCGAGGCACCTCAAGTAGATTAATTGTCTAAATTTTGGGTTATATACATTAGTAATTTCTATCATGCGCCGAATGTTGCAAAGCATTTGGTAAGGAAACCGGACGTCGCGATGACGTCCGGTTTTTTTATTTACAATATGTTGCATAACATATTATTTATTATTATCTTCGCATTTGTCAAGGGCTAACCCCACAATCACTTTTCGCCCCAACTACTGAATATAATATGCAAAGAAGAGTCACTATACAAGGTGTCGCGGGATGTTATCACGACGCAGCCGCGCGCAGCTACTTCGCTGATAGATTTCCGGAAGACACCGTCGAGACAATACCCTGTGACACATTCCCCCGAATGTTTGAGGTCTTGGAACAGGACGCTTCGCTGATCGGTGTACTTGCTATTGAGAATACCATTGCCGGAGCATTATTGCAAAACCATGAATTGCTCCGAAAGAGCCCTCTCACTGTCGTCGGAGAGTTTAAGATGAGAATATCACACGTGCTGGCGGCTCTGCCGGGCCAGGAGATTGATGATCTCGACTCCGTGTTCTCTCATCCGATTGCACTGATGCAGTGTGACAATTTCTTCCGTTCACACGGCCATCTCAAGAAGATTGAGCACTTTGACACAGCCGGGGCTGCAAGAGATATCGCCTCTGACAGATTGATAGGACGCGGAGCCGTGTGCGGCGAATACGCAGCACAACTCTACGGTCTGAATATATTGCAGAAAGGAATAGAGACAAATAAACGTAACTTCACGCGTTTCCTGATACTTGCGGATCCCCTGATAGCGCCCGATTTACAGCCCGACGACAGCCAGATAAACAAGGCCTCGATTGTATTCACTCTGCCTCATTCACAAGGAGCGCTTTCTAAAGTGCTAACCATCTTTTCATTCTATGATATGAACCTCTCCAAGATACAATCCACTCCAATATTGGGTCGGGAATGGGAATACCGTTTTTATCTGGATCTGACGTTCTCGAGCTATGCCCGGTTTATGCAGGCTATAAACGCTGTAAGACCATTGATGAGCGATTTCCGTATGTTGGGAACATATCGAGAGTGTGAAAATCCCGTATGAGACTCCTCTACACATTTTAAATCTGTATGAATAAAGCAATAAAACCGGCAGACCGAGTTGCGGAAATCAAGGAATATTACTTCTCGCGAAAATTGCGCGAGGTCGCACGTCTCAATGCTGAAGGACAAGATATTATCTCACTTGGCATCGGAGGACCGGATCTTCCCCCGGCTCGTGAGGTCATAGAGACCTTGACAGCCTGTGCCGAGAGAGATGACTCTCACTCATACCAAAGCTTTAAGGGACTTCCCGAGCTCAGGGAGGCATTTGCAACATGGTATAAACGTTTTTACTCCGTAGAACTCAATCCGGACACTGAACTGCAACCCCTCATAGGATCCAAGGAGGGTATTCTCTATATATCACTGGCATTCCTGAATCCCGGTGACGGAGTGCTTGTACCAAATCCGGGATACCCGACATATACATCTGCATCACGGATAGTCGGGGCGCGAATTTACAATTATGACCTGCTGCCTGACAATAATTGGCAACCGGATTTTGACGCACTTGAGCGGATGCCGCTCGATCAGATAAAGCTGATGTGGATCAATTATCCCCACATGCCTACCGGAGCTCCTGCCTCAAAGGAATTGTACAGTAAGATAATAGACTTTGGATTACGTCATAATATTGTCATCGCACATGATAACCCCTACTCCTTCATACTCAATGACAATCCCCTTTCCATTCTCTCGATCGATGGGGCAAAAAATATTGCCATAGAGCTCAATTCACTGAGTAAAAGCCATAATATGGCGGGATGGCGAGTGGCTATGCTGGCATCAAATCCGGAGTTTGTAGAATGGATCGTAAAGGTTAAATCCAATGTCGATTCGGGACAATTTCTTCCTGTCATGAAAGGTGCGGCCAAGGCTCTTTCACTGCCGGATGAATGGTATGCGCATGTCAATGCAGAATATGCAAAACGACGTAAAATTGCGGAAAAGATTATGACTGCGATAGGTTGTACGTTCGATCCTGAACAAAGGGGGCTCTTCCTGTGGGGACGCATTCCCGACGACGCTCACAGCGGTGAGGAGATTGCAGACCGGTTGCTATATGAAGCCCGCGTGTTTGTAACTCCCGGTTTCATCTTCGGCAGCAATGGAGATAGATACATCCGTATCTCACTCTGTGCTAAGGAGGAGGCGCTGAACGAAGCTCTCAACAGAGTATTAAAATTAACTGTGTAGTGACATGGACGCCCATGTCCGTTAAATAAAATTAATAACATTGGGACATGGTGTGCCATGTCGATATTATTGAAATTGATATGTTGGATAATATAAAACCCCTATTTGATCATCTTCCTGCTGACAATGAACTCTTTGTCATCACCGGTCCATGCTCGGCCGAAACCGAGGAACAAACTCTCACTACTGCAAGGCAATTAGCAGCTAATGGCATGAAGATATTTCGTGCCGGAATATGGAAGCCACGTACCAAACCGGGAGGGTTCGAGGGTGTCGGTGAGGAGGGACTCCCCTGGCTGCAGAAGGTCAAAGAGGAGACCGGCATGCTCGTCTCTACAGAAGTAGCCAACCGACATCATGTCATCGCAGCGGTTAATGCCGGACTGGATCTGATATGGATCGGGGCACGTACATCGGCAAATCCTTTTGCTATGCAGGAGATAGCTGATACACTGGAGGCTCTTGGTGTAGATATTCCGGTGCTGGTCAAAAATCCGGTCAACCCTGATATTGACCTTTGGATCGGCGCGTTGCAACGAATATATAATGCCGGTATACGTCGGCTCGGTGCCATACATCGCGGCTTTTCAGTCTACGGGAAACACCTCTACCGGAATATGCCGCAGTGGCATATACCCATTGAGTTGAGACTCCGCCATCCAAATCTCCCGATCATTCACGACCCTTCACATATCGGTGGCAAACGTGAATTGATCGCGCCGCTGTCACAACAAGCTTTGGATATGGGATTTAACGGACTTATCATCGAAAGCCACTGTTCTCCGGATGAGGCTTGGAGCGATGCTGCACAGCAACTTACTCCGGATGTGCTTAATTTTATATTGAATACTCTCGTCATACGTCGTGACAAACAGACTACCGAAAACCTGACCTTACTGCGTCAGCAGATTGACCGAATTGATAATGACCTGATGGAGGTTTTGGCAAAACGTATGCAGGTGTCACGCGAGATCGGAAAGTATAAGAAGGAACATCGTATGCCGGTAGTCCAGGCCACGCGATACAACGACGTGTTGCGTTCACGTGTAGGTATCGGCAAGGAGATGGGCATGGATCCGGATTTCCTCAAGACTATCCTGTTGGCTATCCACGACGAGTCCGTACGTCAGCAAATTGAGATCATCAACGACCGCGACAAATAAACGCCAAGCATACAACATGGAGTGTAGGCTTTAGCCTACGCCCCCACACCCAAACGCCAAGCATACAACATGGAGTGTAGGCTTTAGCCTACGCCCCCACACCGCCCCTACACAATTTTAATAAAAAATCTTGCCGATAAATGAAATACATCTCAGTCAAAGAGTGGTCAAATAACCATGGAGTTTCAGAACGTACCGCACGTAACTACTGCGCACAAGGCAAAATCAAATTACAAAAATCTGTACATAAGACAATTATAAAATCTCTCAATTTTAAGTGACGAAGTCAGGAAAAAAGTGCCCGACAGCGATTAGGCTGTCGGGTACTTAACAATTATTATTAACCAAACTTAGTCAGATGAGTTCGATTTTTGGATTGAATTACATCATTATCTTGGCTGCGACGCCATCAACGGTAACAATGTAAGTCTGACGGAGAGGTACGGAGATAATAACGCGATCGTTGCCGTCAGAAACATGGATTGTGTTGATTAACATCCCGGCTACGTTGTAGACGCAGATTGTGTTTTCAGGAGTTACGCCGTCAACAACAATATGGTCGGAATCACCGTAGATACGAATGTTCTTGTCTTCGATTTCCCATACATGGGTTATTTCATCGTAAGAAGCAAAAGTACCTGTGTATTCAAGGTGAGCGGTGAGTTCCGTATCACCTTTGAGAGCAGACAGCATATATGTGTTAGTACCTATAATAGGATTAACCTTGTTTTCACCATTTCTCACATAGTCCACTTTCCAATTTTCGGCCGGCTCAAGAGTGAACTGATAAGTCTTGCCCTCGGTTGCCGGGTGAGTGGAAGTGTGGAGTCCGTCAATATCCAGTTTGACATTGACAGTCTTTGCCACTTTTTCTTCACCACCCTTAATAGTGAGAATTATTTCATCATTTACGATTTCATCGTTCAGTTTATTCACCAATGTGCCTTCGGGTAGAGTGAAAGTATAAGTAGCCCCCACTCTTAATTTCATAGGCTCACCGCTTGTCTTGCTGACAAAATCAACGGATACGGCAGTGTTTCCTGAATATGTAGAAATTGTTACAGGGACTGTAATAACTTGTGATTTAATACCATCCTCACGAACATAACTATATTTTACAGAACTGTTTTCCTCCTTGGGACTATATTCTCCCTCGAATGTCCATACAATATTATATAGGGAAGCTTTCTCTGCATTATCCTCAACATTGCAACTTAACAGAACTGAATGTGTAGGCGTAGCTCCTGTGAATATGAAGGACATTTCGTTACTTCCCAGATAATTCATCATGGGATTTAAATTAGCAGATGTACCCGTTGGATATGCAGTAAAATAACCTTTCGGTATCACGACTTTATATGTCTTTCCTTCATATAAAATTGCATTTACATCAGAGCGAGCAATATTATAATATGATGTAGCATCCTCAGCCTTACTTATTGCCAAATTGAAAGAGGATAATAACTTATCACCTGAGGTTGTAACCTCATATATTTTACATCCTTCAGATTTGACATTATCATTGATACTCAACTCGTACTTCGTTGAGTTATGATAATAGTATTTATCTTTAAGTTTAATTTTTAAAGACTTTAGTTTGGCTGCTTTTGCGCCCTCGGAATAGTCAATATAGTTTCCATCAGTTGAATATTGAAGCGCCCCAAACTCTAAAGGAGCATATCCTGCATCTTCAACAGAAGGAGTTGTGAAGTTGATTATAACTTCTTCATTGCCGTATGCAGGCTGACTCTTGCCATTGACCCAAACAGTGATGTCATCTGCTTTTTTATGGAGGATATATTTTGTTGCAGGTTCAAACATATATGATGACAAGTCCCATGAAATAACGTCACCGCTTGCTGTTCCCAAGAGCGTGCCGATGAAATTTTCATCTGATATTTCACCCTTATAGAAGTCAATGCCTCTCTCATGCTGAATTCCCTGTGGAGCAGTAAGCGTTTGCCCAGACTCAAGATTAAACTTTATAACAGCCTTATCGGGGAGTACGGTTGAATTATTTTCGGGAGAAACGGATTTGATTGGGAGTCTTATCGTAGAAGTGCCATTAACTTTTATTTCGACCGGCTTGTTTAGAACTGCTGCGTCATTCTTTAAACTTACAACTCCTTCCGGCAATTTTATTGAGTATTCATTACCGAGATATAAATTAACTTCATCGAATATCACAATTAGAGACTTTTCATTTTCGGAATCTACCTCTATTGATTTCGAAGAAGTGAGTAATTCTTCGCCTTTATATATCTGTACTGGTTTATTTTGAGCAATTTTAATATCCTCGTTAAACTCAAAACTTATTGAGTTTATTGATGGGATATTTGCGCCTTCTGAAAATGAAGCATTTTGAAAAAGAAGTTCAGAGGATGATGGTTTAGCGCCAATAAAGGTAAAAGTTTTAGGGTCATTTTCCCAATTTAGATCGGATACTTTAATCGTTTTTCCGTTTGCAAGATTATATAAATGAAAAGAATTGTTGCATACAAGTG
>CAMWUY010000069.1 GCA_947177615.1 uncultured Porphyromonadaceae bacterium | reverse complement strand
TACGCTACCCATCTCACCAATTCGGCCGTGCCCCATGATATATCGCTTTTCTGGGCATTGATATCCGTCAGGCATCGTGCTTTGGCAAAATCATACGAACGCGCAAGCCATAATTCGGGTATCGTCTCGAAATTACCTCTCTGCCACACAAAGACATCCGCATCTTGCGCTTTGCGCAGGCTGGTGTATGAGTAGCCGTTCAACACCTTGATAACCGGAGTGGCCGGCGTGCCACATTTCAGCGTAGCATACCCGTTATATTTATCTGTGAAATCATGTACATTGAGCACCATCGTTTCGCCATGCTTGACAAAACGCTGTTCAGGATCACATTTGCGATAGCGGTACTGACGGTTAGCATGACGACCGTCACCCTTTGTCAGACATTGAGGTGACTTTCCCCCTGTCGGGTCGACACTCCATATATCATACTTGTCATAAATCAGGACAGACGCATCATCTTCCGTCCATGCTGCATAGCCGTATGGCTCTTTGGCACCGGGACGGTCTATATCGGTATCCCACAAAGGATAGGGAATGCCGGACGATATTTCCACCGCTTTGTGAGTACGCGTATCGTAACAGTAATAATTCTTACCTATAAAATATATGACAAATCTTCCGGAGGGTGACAGCTCGAAATTATCTTCCGATACCTCTGCCACAGGATGTGTTTCGCCGGTAAGTACATTGACTACGCTGAGCTGCATGGGTATCTGATAATCCCATTGACGGGCGCGATAGTTCTCTGTCGGGTCTGCCACAAGAGCCCAGTCCGCATCCCATCTGTCCGGTGCCGTGACCTTGGCCAACGGACGCCGGTTAAGCAACTGATATGAGAAATTGTTATCAATATCGAATACGACCGGATAGGTGCGTTCCCTATCCTTTTTTGCCGACACCTTCTCCTGAGGGGGAGTAGTCGGAGAGTCCCAGCGCCAGATGTCGAGAGAGGGGTGTTCAAAATCCACTATCGTCGTATCGTCGGGAGCGATTATGGGAGCGACACCGGCGATAAGCCGGCGTCCGTTATGCGAGAATACAGGTTTGCTGTACTGGTTCAGACGCATTATTTCACCCATCGAATTACGTATCGCCTCCTCTCTCTGAGCACGCATACAGCTGTCTTTATAAGCATCCCCGCTCTCGCGGACAGGCATCAGATTGAGGGGCGGCCGTTGCGGAAACTCGGGAGAGAGAGCCAGAGGTTCGGGGATATCACCCTTCGAGGCCTTAAGGTCAGCGTAATATAGGATAGACCGACGTGTACCGCCGATACCAAGCTTGGTCGTGTCATCAGATGCAATATAAGCGAGTTGCTCACCGGCCTCATCCAATACCGGCGCACCGTAATACTTCCTGTCCCTATCTATGAGAATAAGGGATGTGTCCGGCAGGTTCACATACCCTATTCCGGATGTATAGAGTGAGTCAGACTCGGGGGTAGCAAGCGAGAATGCGATACGGCGACCATCTTTTGAAACGGTATAATCCTTTACCCACTTGACTATACGTGATGAGGGTGACTGCAGATCGCGTATCACGAGGGGACGTCCCAATTTATCATTCTTCAGTTCCTTGGGTTTGATATGGAGAGTGTCACAGCTCTGATATGCAATCCAGTTTCCACCCTTTTCGCCGACAGCATAATTGATGACACTCGCGATACGCTCGATTCGCCCCGTCTTAAGATCGATGACAGCCAGAGAATCCTGCGGCATGTCAAATCCCTTTTTCTTCTCAATCCGAGCACTCCGCGTATCTGCATATAACGGCTTGATCAACGCCAGACCCCACTGACCGTCAGATGTAAATGAGGGTTTATATCCACGCTCGATAACTATCTTTTCCCCATTGGACGTATTAGAGAAGGTCAGCGTGCCGTCTCCGGCCTGTGGAGACTCGATATATGCTGTCCAGCGACCGTCCCGAGATATAGCCTTGTTGCTCACGGAGCGCCAGCCGTCGAGGTCATTATGATCAAGAGCACGCTTGGCACTCAGTGATGCAGACATCAGGACGATGCAGGCCACTATCCATCCTGCCGAAATTGTCAGTTTGCTTTTCATTTCCGTCTATTTCAATAAGGACTAATCCACCTTATGCAGATTGTGTCCCATGCGTTCTTTCTTAGTATGCATATATCGCATATTGTAGGGATTAGGTGCCACTTCGAGTGGGACATTCTCCACTACCTCAAGACCATATCCCTCAAGACCGATACGCTTCACGGGATTGTTGGTCATCAATCTCATGCGCTTGATACCGAGCTCATGCAGTATTGATGCGCCGGCACCGTAATCACGTTCGTCGGCCTTATGGCCCAAATGCAGGTTGGCGTCAACGGTATCAAGACCTCCCTCCTGAAGCTTATATGCCGCTATCTTGTCCATCAGTCCGATACCGCGCCCCTCCTGATTGAGGTATATGATGGCTCCGCGCCCCTCCTTCTCTATCATCTGCATGGCCAGATGCAACTGCTCTCCGCATTCGCAACGCTGTGAGCCAAATATGTCACCCGTCATGCAGCTGCTGTGTACGCGGACCAATACAGGTTCACCATCCGATATGTCCCCCTTTATTAATGCCACATGTTCCAGTCCGTTATCCTTTTGACGGAAGGGTATCAGCCGGAAATGGCCGTATGCGGTGGGCATATCGACCTCCTCTCCCTTCTCCAGGACAGAATCGTGTTTCAGTCTGTACTCGATAAGGTCACGTATGGATATCAGTTTCAATCCCCATTCGTCAGCACGGCGACGCAGTTCGGGGAGACGGGCCATCGTGCCGTCATCGCTCATTATCTCCATGAGCACACCGGTCGGATGTAGTCCGGCCAGACGTGCCAGATCGACACCTGCCTCCGTATGTCCCGAACGCTGCAATACACCGCGATCCTGAGCATACAGAGGATTGATGTGTCCCGGACGTCCGAAATCCTCCGGACGGGAATTGGGATCAGCGAGATGGCGTATCGTGTTGGCGCGATCTTCGATGGATACTCCGGTGGAGCAACCCTCTAATTTATCGACTGTCACAGTGAAGGGCGTGCCGAGTACTGATGTGTTGTCCGAGACCTGACGAGGCAGATTCAGGCGTTTACAGTCGGCTAACGTCATGGGGACGCACAGCACGCCACGCGCATTTTTCAGCATGAAATTTACCATCTCGGGGGTGACCTTTTCAGCAGCTGCTATAAGGTCGCCTTCATTTTCACGGTCCTCATCATCGACTACGATTACAAACTTGCCGTTCTTGATATCTTCGAGGGCCTCTTCGATTGTATCTAACTTTATCTTGGTATTCATTTTTTATAGGAATTATCGGTGGGTTCGGGTATTTCAAATATTGAGAAATTTACGCTCCCGTACGCTCGGTGCTGATCAAATCCGGGAAGACGCGAGAAGGAATGAGACTTACCATGTTCGATTATCACAAGTGTCCCGGGAGCCACGACTCCGCTATCCATGATGAGCTCCGGGATCTCGGCAAACCGCGGATGATCATACGGGGGATCGGCAAATACGATATCGTATGGCCGACGTGCGTTTGCAAGAAACCTGAATACATCCCCCTTTATGACGTGCAGGTTGTCATCTCCGAGTGTTTCACCGACTGATATTATGAAACGCGCCTGTACCTGAGCCATTTCGACCGCCGTCACCTCCGATGCACCACGGGATAGAAACTCTAACGATACGGCACCGGTGCCGGCAAACAGATCCAGTACGCGCGTGCCCTCTATGTCACGAAGATTTTCGATGACATTAAAGATATTTTCTCGGGCAAAGTCCGTCGTGGGACGTGCCGTGATATTGCGCGGAACGTCAAACCGCCGTCTGCCGTATTTTCCTCTTATAATTCTCATTTCAGATACATTACATTGTCTGATGATTCTCTACATTTATCGGATATCCCTTGTTTGACCGGCCAGAAATGCGGCTGCAGTCGGTATGTGTTCCGCATTCTCCAGTGGCAGGACGGTCCATGAGACTGATCGACATATCGGAGTGAGAATATCCTTTAGTTCATTGCATTCTTCCTTGAGTCCGGAGAGTGACACTTCGAGTTGTCCGGGCTTTAGGCCGAGACTCTCAGCTACTTGACATATACGGTATCCAATGTCGCTGACAGCCCTCCATTGATGCGTGACGGCAGCCGATATACATTGCTTGTCAAAGAGCAATATATCCGCTTGACCGGACGTGATGTCTACAAATACCTGTGTGTTGTTGCCGGTCATTTTACCCATATATTCCACCAGTACCCCTAAATGTGAGCGAACGCGTGCACCGGGAATGGTACGGCGTATGAACGCCTCAAGACCTGATGTGAGGGCGAAGAGAGCTGTCATATCACCGACACATTCGGTCATGGGAGTCGCATTACAGGTCGGGAAGATAGTGGAGAAGACCGTTTCTTCCACCTCATTCTCATTTATGATCTTTGTCGGCACCCAGGTGAGTGTCTCGGTGCGTATTATTATATCGGTGGCATAATCTTCGAGTACCCGCGGATTATCGTAAATCCCGGATTCTATCCGGGAGAGAAGATGCGCATCGTCAGTCTCCCATTCGGTCTCGAACAGAAGTACCAGCGGCTGGGTCGGATCATCCGTGTGGCGCAACATTGCCGTCATACCTCTGCGGGAGATGAATATGATGAGACGCCATAGGCCTGTATCAGTGAAATCTACGGTCCTGGTAGGAGTATATACATCCATTTCTTATGAGATAGGCTCTAAAATTATTATCTTTGCAAAGATAATGAAACATTTGTATATGAGCAATTGCACTGCCAAAGAGATTGACCACCGAATTTTAAAACTGGCATGGCCGGCGATATTATCCAATATCACCGTTCCATTGCTCGGCCTCTCGGATACATTCATCTCAGGACATCTGGGCTCGGATACATATCTGGCTGCCATGGCTGTCGCCACTACTATGGTCAATTCCATATTCTGGCTCTTCGGATTTCTGCGTATGGGCACTACCGGGCTTACAGCCACGGCCTTTGGACGCAATGATCTCGAGACTCAGGATATCGTTTATGGACGCGCGATGCTTATTGCACTGACTGCGGGTATCATTTTGTTCGGATTGTCATATCCTCTTTACGGTTTTATGTCTCTTATTATGTCACCGCCGGACGAGGTCGCACAATCGGCATTTGAATATTTCTTTGTCATCATGACGGGGGCACCGGCCACACTCGGCATAATGGCATCGACCGGCAGGCTGATCGGACGGCAAAATACGCTCTATCCCATGATCATATCCATTACTGTGACCCTATTGAACGTCATTCTGAGTCTCACATTGGTATTTGCTGTCGGCATCGGATTTAAGGGCGTGGCATTGGGTACGACTATTTCCAACTGGACCGGACTTCTTCTGGCTCTCTTTCTGGTATATGTTGAGGCTGGTAAACGCAATTGTTTCGGCAATACACGCAGTGTTCTCTCCGGTGGCGCTTGGGGCAGATTTTTTAAGACCAACGGCTACCTCTTTATACGGTCAGTCTGTCTGATGATAGTGACCTTTGCAATGACGACATTCGCCTCTCATATCAGCACATTGGCACTCGCCGTCAATGCTGTCATTCTCCAGTTGGTGCTTCTCTTTTCATACTTTATCGATGGTTTTGCGTTCAGCGGGGAGGCGCTGTGTGGCCAATTCTATGGCGCTTTCGATTTCAGCTCGTTCCGACTTACTGTCAGACGACTGCTGTTGATCGGATTGCTTATGGCTGCACTGTTTGCTCTATGCTATGGAGGACTCGGAGAGCTACTGATCGCGTTTATCACTGAGGATGTACAGGTTCGCGTAGCGATCATACACTTATGGCCGATTTATACTATATTGCCCTTGATATCATATCCGGCATTCATTTATGACGGCATCTTCGTGGGTATCGCTCATACCCGTGATATGATGTTATCGACGCTGACGGGCATGATACTTTTCTTCGGAATATATATTGCAGGACATTATTTCGGTATGCCGCATACCTCCCTCACACTCTGGATATCATATCTTATATTTCTGCTGACAAGGGGTGTCATCCTCTCTGTGCGGCTGAAGAGTGTATATCCATCCGACTATTCTCATAATGCATCCGGTATATAGTAAAGACACAACTGATATTATGATACAATTTGTAAATGCCAAACTCAATCTCGGACTCAATATCGTGCGCAAGCGCGAAGATGGTTATCATCTGCTTGAGACCATCTTCTACCCGGTAGGACTCTATAACGGAACACCTGAAAACCCCGATCCTTTCTGTGACATACTTGAGGTCATTCCGGCAGGGGATAATGTTGGGGAGAACAGATATTTTTGGTCCGGTCGCAAGATAGATTGCCCTCTTGAGAAAAATTTGGTGTACAGGGCTGCCGAACTTATTACGGAGGAGACGGGACGGTATTTCGATCTTTATCTGGAGAAGTACCTGCCCGATGGGGCCGGATTGGGCGGCGGCAGCGCGGATGCCTCGTTTACTCTTAAAGCTCTTAACGAAATTTCTGGCCGGACTATCCCGGATGCCCGTCTCAAGGAGATGGCATTGAGCCTCGGTGCGGACTGCCCGTTCTTTATAGATAATATTCCTGCTTACGGCGAGGGGATAGGTGAGATTTTGACGCCGGTAGAGCAACGATTGAAGGGAATGTGGTGTGTGATAGTCAAGCCCGATGTATATGTGTCTACGAGGGAGGCATTTGCCGGAATTACTCCACATCCGTCGGCCACATCTCTTCGTGATGTATATTCGCGACCGGTCAGCGTATGGCGCGAATTCATGCACAACGACTTTGAAGAGTCAATATTTCCACAACATCCTGAACTTGCAGTGATTAAGCAACAGTTGTACGGTCATGGAGCCATATATGCGCAGATGTCAGGAAGCGGATCTTCAATTTTTGGACTATTCGACGATGTGCGTATGGCAAAAAAATGTCGGGAAGCTTTTGTTGACCTCCCGACATATTTATCATTACTATAATCTTATATCTTTCCTAAATTTGCGAATATATGTTATTCGCCTCGATTTTCCTTGTTGAAGATGTGCCGCAGACGTGAGAAGATACGCTTGGATGTAGACTCTGTCGGTACGATATTGGGCTGATCTTTCAGACTCTCGATAGCCGCAGTCTCCGCTGAGGTAAGATTTTCCGGTACATATACCATAACATTGACTAAAAGATCGCCTCTTACGGAACTGTTCATCTTCGGCAGACCTTTGCCGCGCAGACGCAGAACCTTGCCGGGTTGAGTGCCGGCTGCAATCTTTACCTTGGCTCGTCCGCCGACTGTCGGTATCTCCGCTGAGCCACCGAGTGCGGCAGTCGGGAAGTCAAGCATTAAGTTGTATATCAGGTCGATGCCGTCACGGATCAGTTCCGGGTTCTTCTCCTCCTGTATGACGATGAGCAAGTCACCATTCACACCTCCGTGGCGTGGAGCATTACCCTGGCCACGCATTGTCAGAACCATACCGTCCTCTACGCCGGCGGGTATCTTGAATGATACGATCTCATCTTTCTTGACTACGCCGGTGCCGTTGCAGTATGTACAGTTCTCGGAAATGATTTTACCCTCTCCGTTACAGTCGGGACACACGTGTTGTGCCTGTTGTGGACCGAACATTGTCTGATGGACGGTATTTATATATCCCGTGCCGTGACAACGCTCGCAGGTCTTGAATGCCGTGCCATCCTTTGCCCCCGTACCCTTGCAATGTTCACACGCTACGAGACGAGGTATCTTAAGCTTCTTCTCGACACCGTCCATTATATCTTTGAGTGTCACCTTGACGGTGATACGCAGGTCTGTACCCTTGTTTACACGCTTGCGCGGTTGTGACGAATAACCCTGATAGCTGCCGCGTCCGTGATTGCCGAATATGTCACCGAATATATCACCGAAGTTAGCGAATATATCCTCCATATTCATACCGCCGGCAGAATAATATCCGCCACCCGGTCCGCCGGCACCACCAAACTGTGGTCCCATATTATGTCCGAAGCGGTCATACTTGGCCCGTTTGTCCGCATCGCTCAGCACGTCGTAGGCCTCGGCCGCCTCCTTAAACTTCTCCTCGGCCTCCTTATCACCGGGATTTTTATCGGGGTGATATTTGATGGCCATTTTGCGGTAAGCCTTCTTTATATCATCGGCTGAGGCATCCTTGCCAACGCCTAACACTTCATAGTAATCTCTCTTTTCTGCCATGAGTCAATCCTCTCTCGTTATTGTCCGACAACTACCTTTGCGTGGCGGAGCACTTTATCATTTATCATATATCCCTTCTCGACTGTGTCCAGAATCTTCCCTTTCAACGACTCATCAGGCGCCGGGACGACTGAGATCGCCTCATGTTTCTCGGTGTCAAAATCCTTCTCCTCAGGGTCAATCTCCTTGACGCCATTCTGTTCGAGATATTTCTTGAGCTTGTTGTATATCAGAGTCATCCCTTCGACTACGTCAGCGGCATCAGCGGCATCAGCACCGGCCTTCAGGCCTCGCTCGAAGTCATCTACGATTGGGAGTAGACCCTTCAGAACGCTCTCGCCTGCATTGCGGATGATCTCTGACTTCTCGCGCAGAGTACGCTTGCGGAAGTTGTCAAACTCTGCCATCAGAAACATATACTCCTTTTTCTCCTTGGCAAGTTCTTCTTCCAACGATGCAATCTTATCTTCCGGCATGGCCTCGCTCTCTGCAGAGATGTCAGCCTCTTGATCATTCCCTTCCTGAGCATCAAAATTGTCTGTCTGCTCTACATCTTCGGGATTATATTCGGGATTTTCCCGGTCTTTGTCTTGAATATTCTCCTTATTCATCTTTCTATCATATTTTTTAGGCTCCCTCACTGATGGAGCTTTGGGTTATATCTTATCAAATATTATTCCAAAATATGTTAAAACTCACAGCAGGTTATGATTGTTGGTGACAATTTTTAATGTTGTTCGATTTTGGAATTTCTAAAAAATAAACAAGTGAGACGCGCTCTCGGTTTAGAGCGCATCTCACTTCAAATGTTTATTCCCGCAACAGATGTGATTGTTGTGTTAGCTTTTTTTATAGATTGCAGTAATAAGTAGCGCAACAGATCAGGGGATAACGATTTTTTTACCATTCATTATATAGATACCGCCCGGTAAGTGGGTGAGTGCGGATATGCCTCTTCCGGCGATGACACCGGCAAGGTTGTAGATAGCTACATTTTCCGGGTCAATTTCATCCGATAATCCCTCATCATTATTGCCAACGGACCCTATGCCGGAGGTGTCAAGGCTTATCGTGAATTTCAATTTGTCACCGATCTCTTCGATGTCGCTGATACGGTATCCCAATGACTCACCACTCCAGGATTTTAACGCCGGTGTGGTATATTGGCTTAATTCGGTTATGCCGTTTCTGCCGGGGAAGGTATCGCCATCACGGGTTGATTCCGTACGACGGTTGTCTGCCTCTAAAATGTCTACATGTTGGTGTGAGGCATCGTTATTGACGCCATTGTCATCCCATTTCTTTTGATCGAAATCGATATGCCACACCAACATTCCATGTCCCGGTATATACTCGTCACAACACTGTTGCTGACGGTTTTCTATCAGAAAGAATTCATTCTCACTCTCAGTAGGGATGAGCAGCCCGGAGTTGGAGACATTTATCGGATCAAGTACGCACGTGCCGGGAGACTCAACCATAATGGGATCCATCCAACCGAGACTGTATCTCTCAAAGATTGAATAGTGCGGAGGAGTACGTCCCTGGTTGTTATATGGCCCGCGATCGAGCGTACAGTAACCGCCGGGGGTGAAACATCCTGAATAGTCGGTGCAATATAAATCAGGCAGACCCATGACATGACTGAATTCGTGGACAAATGTGCCAATGCCGTCCGGACGACGGTATGTGAAGTCTATCTCATTGGACATACCATAACGGTTCAGTCGTTTGCCATCGAAATAATACTCTTTGCCAAGACGAAACTCATCTAAGTCGGCTGAATGGGGCCAGATGGAATTGTAGACGTAGCTGTCGGCCTCACCATATCCGGCATAGAAGACAAATACATTGTCGATCAATCCATCATCGTTGAGGTCGTATTCGCTATAATCTATCTCATCATCCAGCAACTGTACACCTTCTATTACAGCCTCGTAGGGACGGATATCGTCGCCATACACCGTGTTCGCTCCATAATGTTTCATTATGTTGCTCAGCTGTACCGGACCGTATACGTCAAAGTGTGGGGTGAAACGGCCGTTTGAATTTTCGACAAAGAAATCTCTGCAACTCCCCGTAGCACCATAATCGGAGAAACCCTCTTCGTTCAGCAGACGATCATAAAAAGCGTGTGGGTCGCTCATGGAAAATGAACGGTCTGAAAATTCCACCAATATGACGAGCGCGCGAGGGCTCCCCTCCGCCGGGAAGGCGGCTCCGTTGAACAGAAATCTTTTGCCGTTATCTTCGGCAGCACGCATCAGGGCTATCTGAGCGTTCTCTATCTGACGTGCCCATCCATCTTCAGTAATGTACATCAGACACCCCTTGGCATCGCGTATCTCTTTGTGGTTTTCGTCGCCACTCCGATATAGAGTGACTATTGTACCGTCAGGCTGTGTAAAGTCGATAGGACCGGGATAAGCCGGTACGGCTTGTGTCTCCAGCGGAATGAGCCGGAATGCGACTGTAAGTATTACAACGGCCGTATTGATCAGATGATGGGATAAGAATTTCATAATGCAGATATGTCAATGTGTTCCATACCGTATCGTGATGTTTCAGAGTGTAATACACGTCACAAGAGAGCAACGGACACTATAATTAGTGTATCAGATACAATATATGACACAGAATTTTGTCTGAATGGTTGAATATACAAATATAACGCTTTTTTTTAATAAAAATTGTAAAATAAATGCAACAACCTTCACAGGCTGTCGCATTCCGATTTTCCATAATACTTTTTCGAACTAACCTAACATCATGAAACGATTTATTACTTGTTTGATATACAAAC
>CAMWUY010000068.1 GCA_947177615.1 uncultured Porphyromonadaceae bacterium | reverse complement strand
GATATGGAAGTGCGGATGCTTCTATTTTCTATTTGTTTATTTATTAATTTTTGACATTTTTTATAAATAATTTGGTCAAATTAAAATAAAAAGTTACCTTTGTCATAATATATGTTTAAGGCAACCCGGATCATTCAGGAATAATCATTTTGCCCATAATTGAAAGATATTTATTCTTGAGAATAGTCCGGATAAACTTAATACCACGGAAATTCTTTAAATAACTTTAATACTAACAAACTAAATCAAAGAAAATGAAGAAATTCTTCTTTATGGCAGCCATTGCAGCAACAGCATTGTCTGCTAACGCACAGGATGTAACTTACTACATCATCGGTTCAAACGTAAACGGTCACGATTGGTCACTTGCTCAGGAGGACTGCAAGTTCGAGGCTAAGGGTGACGGTATCTTCGAGTGGAACGGCGAGTTCCTCGGTACAGGATTCAAGATCAACGACGGCACATGGGGCGGTCCCAACTTCGGTGCCGGCGAAGTAACTGAGCTGACTATCGGCGAGCCGTTCTCTTATATCAACGACGGTGGCAGCGGTAACATCGGTTTTGAAGACTGCACAGGTGTCAACAATCCCAAAGTAGTTCTTGACGTTGAAAACTCCACTATCACTGTTACAGGTGAGAAGGTTGGTGCATACGAATACTTCTTCACAGGCGACTTCAATGAGTGGGCCCTGAATGATGATAATAAGATGGAGGAGGTTGATGGCATCCTTACCATTAAGAATGTTACTCTCCCCGAGGCAGGCGAGTTCAAGATCGCAAGCACAGGTTGGGCTAAGCAATATGGCAACAATGCTTCTGATGAGGAAGAACCCATCGAAATCTCTCCTGAAGTTCTGACTACTACTCTCGGTGAAGTAGGTGGTGAAGGTGGTGCTTGCACATTCACACTCGTTGCAGGTGAGTATGACGTAACATTCGATATGGACACTTACGAGATCACTTTCGCTCCCGCAGGTTCAGGTGTTGCTGCTATCGCTGCTGAGAACGTTGAGGCTGTTTACTACAACCTCCAGGGCGTTAAGGTTGCTAACCCCGTCAAGGGTATCTACGTGAAGGTTGCAGGCAAAAAAGCTACTAAAGTAGTTGTTGCTGAGTAATCCGATTACGAGATAATAAAATATCCGGTCCGTGGCACATACGTGTCACGGACCTCTTTTTTTATCTCAATAAATGCAGATTTTTTATTAACTTTGCATTCGTATGAAAAATATCCGAAATTTCTGCATTATCGCTCATATTGACCACGGCAAATCCACACTTGCCGACCGGCTGCTTGAGCGTACCCACACCATCTCCTCTAAGGACATGGAGGCACAGGTGCTCGATGATATGGACCTCGAGCGCGAACGTGGCATCACGATCAAAAGTCATGCCATCCAGATGAATTGGACTCAAGATAACGAACACTATATTCTCAACCTCATCGACACCCCGGGACATGTAGACTTCTCATACGAGGTGTCGCGTTCGATTGCGGCTTGCGAGGGTGCGCTGCTCATTGTGGATGCCTCACAGGGTATACAGGCTCAGACCATCTCCAATTTATATATGGCTATCGAGAATGATCTGGAGATTATTCCGGTACTCAACAAGTGTGACTTGGAGTCAGCCAATCCCGATGAGGTGGAAGATCAGATTATTGATCTGCTGGGATGTAAGAGAGAAGATATAATCCGTGCATCGGGCAAGACTGGTATGGGTGTAGATGAAATTCTCAAGGCCATTGTAGAGCGAATACCGGCACCGACCGGTGATCCGGATGCCCCGTTACAAGCTTTGATTTTTGATTCTGTATTTAATCCGTTCAGAGGAATAATTGCCTATTATAAAGTAATCAACGGCACTTTACATACCGATGACTTCGTCAAATTTGTAGCAACCGGCAAAGAATATCATGCTGACGAGATTGGTGTTCTCAAGCTTGATATGAAACCGGTCAAAGAGATCTCGGCCGGAAATGTAGGTTACATCATCTCCGGTATCAAGACCTCTCGTGAGGTGAAGGTCGGTGATACTATCACTCATGTCAGTAATCCGTGTCTGGAAGCTATAGACGGCTTTGAAGAGGTTAAACCAATGGTATTTGCCGGCGTTTACCCCATAGAGACAGAGGATTTTGAAAATCTGCGTGCCTCACTTGAGAAACTGCAGCTCAATGATGCCTCCCTGACATTCCAGCCGGAATCTTCAGCGGCTCTCGGGTTCGGCTTCAGATGTGGTTTCCTTGGACTTTTACACATGGAGATTGTCCAGGAACGTCTCAGCCGTGAGTTCGGCATGGAGGTCATCACTACTGTCCCGAACGTTTCATACCTCGTATATGACAAGAAGGGTAATGTCAGCGAAGTGCACAATCCTTCAGGCCTGCCGGAAATAACGCTGATTGACCATATTGAGGAACCATATATCCGCGCCACAATTATCACCCAGGCAGACTACATCGGCCCGATAATGACACTATGCCTCGGTAAACGCGGTGAACTTGTAAAACAGGAATATATCTCAGGCAATCGAATGGAGATCACTTTCGATATGCCCTTAGGTGAAATTGTTATTGATTTCTATGATAAATTGAAATCGATATCCAAGGGATATGCCTCATTTGACTATCACCTGAACGGATTTAGAGAGTCAAAACTCGTCAAACTTGATATTCTCCTGAATGGTGAAAGCGTCGATGCACTCTCTACGCTGACGCACGCTGATAATGCCGTAAGATTTGGACGCCGCATGTGCGAGAAATTAAAAGAATTGATACCTCGCCAACAGTTTGATATCGCAATTCAGGCTGCCATAGGAGCAAAAATCATAGCTCGAGAAACCATCAAAGCTGTACGTAAAGACGTGACAGCCAAATGTTATGGTGGTGATATCTCACGTAAGCGTAAATTGCTGGAGAAGCAGAAGGCAGGTAAGAAACGAATGAAACAGATCGGCAGTGTCGAGGTGCCACAGAAGGCATTCCTTGCAGTCCTTAAATTGGACTGATCTGTAAGTCACGAATTTAAGAATTGTACAAGGTAAAATCCTCCCAAAGTTCACAATTCGCACAGATACTCATATAAGACTCACAATCAAGGACGCGAGAGATCGCGTCCATACTTTTAAACTATATCTGATATGAACAGCAAGGTTTTTTACACAGCGCGCAAGACACTCAAAAACTATGCTAATGGTGGTAATGTACTGATGGTTGCTACCGTATTGGCGCTCCTTATAGTAAATCTCCCGTTCACCCACGACTTTTACAACGGATTGTGGACGCACGAGATAGCATTGCAGATAGGGTCATTCAACCTGTTTTCTCACTCAGGTCATCCGATGTCCGTGATGGATTTCATCAACGATGCTTTGATGGCCATCTTCTTCCTGTCAGTAGGACTTGAGATCAAACGTGAAATTTTAGTAGGTGAGCTATCTTCGATCAGACAGGCCCTGCTTCCAATAGTTGCGGCTATTGGCGGCATGGGTATTCCGGTCGCGATCTTTTATATGTTAGGTCAAGGATCGGACTATATCAGAGGAGCCGCAATCCCGATGGCTACTGATATAGCATTCTCATTAGGGGTTCTGGCCATGTTGGGCAACCGCGTACCTATATCCTTAAAAATATTTCTTACTACACTCGCAGTTGTCGACGACATAGGAGGAATATTGGTAATAGCCATTTTTTATAGTACTCACATCAACTACTGGATGCTCTTGGCAGCATCTGTCATATTCATATTCCTGGCCCTCGGTGGTAAGTTGGGGATACAATCCAAACTCTTTTATCTCGGATTAGGTACAGGAGTATGGTTTTTATTCCTCAACGCCGGTATCCATCCTACTATCGCCGGCGTACTCATCGCATTTTGTATTCCTGCCAAACCGGTATATAATCCTAAGGGATTTATCAAGACAATACGGAAAAATATAGGATACTTCGCGCACGATGAAGAGGATGACCTCAACTCCCGCACCATTCTGACCAAGCATCAGATGAACTGGCTCAAGGAGATTGAATCGGCTTCGGACAAGGTCATCTCTCCACTTCAAGATCTCGAGGACTCCTTACATCCTTTGGTCAACTATCTCATTGTGCCTTTGTTCGCATTTGCCAATGCAGGTATCTATTTCGGCGATATGAAGGCATCGGCTATTATCTCTGGAGTAAGTCTGGCGATAATATGCGGACTCGTTTTTGGTAAATTTCTGGGTATTTTCATATTCTCATGGCTCACCGTCAAGCTTAAATGGGCTCCTATGCCTGAGGGGAGCAACTGGAAACAGATGGCCTCCATTGCCATGTTGGGCGGTATCGGGTTCACCGTTTCATTATTTATTGCCAATCTTAGCTTTGGAACCGGTGATCCTTACCATTCAGAGCTGCTTAACGATGCGAAACTCGGCATCCTGGTAGGATCCTTTATTGCAGGATTGCTCGGATGGCTGTTCCTGCATTTAACCCTACCTAAGAATTCTATAGACACTGACGAGTAATTTCTGAACTTTCTCACGAGCAGTGGCGAGCTTCTGCTCCTGCTGTTGTATACGAAGGCCGAGCGAGTTGTCTCGGCTTTTGTCGTATCTCAACCTGTCTTCATGCAATGCGGCATTCTCTTTCTCGTATGATGACAATGCATCCATATATTTTCTGACTGCATCTCGAGCCTCTGCATTGGATAGTTGTTCATATCTCGTGTACACCTTGCCTCCCTGAACCGGTAGATAAAACTCATCCTCCTTAGGCCGTTGTCCGGGATGTATCTGACGTATCTCCGAGGCAAGCTTTGCATAGTCCAATTTTATAACATTGCCGTTTCCTTCACGCGAATCATCCGAATCATTCTCGGGATCATTAATATCGTCATTATCCCCTCGGGAAACCCATGTTGATTTATAATCTGAAATCCTGGCGCGCGCGATACGTTCATCCTCATCCCCTTCAAAATCCCGACGCATATCCGGCAACATATATACATAAAGAGTTATTTGATCTCCCAAGTTATTTCTATCCGTAGCCCACCAACCGACTCCATTTTCTTCATCAGTCACTAACAAGAAATCATCATACGGAGAGTTGAATGGCATCCCGACATTACTCGGTGGCATATATTCACCCGTACGGGCATCCCTCACTGTCTCAAATATATCATATCCACCCATAGACCCGTCACCATCTGAAGAGAAATATAGCGTAAGCCCGTCAGCACACAGCACGGGAAAATCCACATCACCACCGTTATTGAGGATGTCTGAAGCCATTACCGGGTCAGCATATTTTCCATCGGCCAATCTCAGGCTCTCCATTATCCTGTAAGCACCCAATGAGTCGGGCTCTGTCCACAACATGAGCGACTGAGACTCGGGAGTAAAGGCCATAGAGGCAGCATCCCGTCCCCCTGCGAAAGGTATCTCTGACGGAGCGAGAAGATAGCCTGCCGACGAGGGGATCCGTATATATTTGTAAAAATCGGCCGCCCGCACAGATATGGAGTCTATTATCACTATATCCTGTACCCGCTCCAATTGTCTTTCTGCTGTTTCAAGCCTGCGTTGCTCGCTCTCGAGCACTTGCTGTAATTCCTCTGACTCAGGATCTGAGGCTTTACGCGATTTACGCAGACGTGCGGCCAACTTGCCGTAGCATTCGCGAGCGGTGTCAAAATCATAGTTCATAAAGGCATTCCGACCACTCTCAAGCAGTGGATCTGAAGCGATGGTATTATAATCCTGCGCTGAACTTACAGTAAACGTACCGGATAAAATTATCAGGAATGATGACATCAGCGGTCGGATAATCGATTTTATCATAATAGTGCTATTAATTACACAAATATAAATCTTTTCGACCAATAAATCGCATCGTATGTGAACATTTTTTATTATCTTTGCCGTGAATGCGTGTTATGCACCGACCTGTGTGACACCGGCCACACGATTGGGTCGATACTTTCCGCATTGATTATCATCCAGGAATTAAGTAAATTAACTAACTAAACATAGCAATTTATGAGTTTGAATATCATTGTGCTTGCCAAGCAGGTGCCTGATACGCGAAATGTCGGCAAAGATGCCATGAAGGCTGATGGAACCGTCAATCGCGCAGCCCTTCCTGCTATCTTCAATCCTGAGGACCTTAACGCACTCGAACAGGCCCTTAAGCTGAAAGATATGTACCCCGGCACCAAAGTTACACTGCTGACCATGGGTCCCGGACGTGCTGCTGAAATAATCCGCGAAGGTCTGTATCGTGGAGCTGACGATGGTGTCGTACTTTCTGATAGAGCATTCGCCGGTTCTGATACTCTTGCAACCTCTTATGCTCTTGCAACTGCTGTACGCAAAATCGGCAATTTTGACCTCATCATCGGCGGTCGTCAGGCTATCGACGGTGACACAGCACAGGTTGGTCCGCAGATAGCTGAAAAATTAGGACTTCCACAGGTAACCTATGCCGAAGATATTATCAAGGCCGAAAATGGCAAAGTGACAGTTAAACGTCGCATAGAGGCCGGTGTTGAAACCGTAACCGCACCCTATCCTCTCGTCATCACTGTCAACGGTTCTGCTGATGATTGTCGTCCTCGAAATGCTAAGGCTACGATGAAATATAAGTATGCAGCGGCTCCCAGCGAAGTTGCTGCGGACGAAGCAAAGAAAGAACTTCTCGACAAGAAACCTTATCTCCGTATAGGGGAGTGGTCGGCAGCTGACGTTGATGCAGATCTGGCACAATGCGGACTCGCCGGATCACCCACTAAGGTGAAAGGTATTGAAAACGTAGTCTTCACAGCTAAAGAGGCTCGTAACGTTGAGCCCACTGATGAGGCACTCGAAGATCTGATCAAAGAATTAATTGCCAACCATACTATCGGCTAAGGCCACTATAACAAAAAATCATTCTGAAATATGGCAGACAAGAATAATCTTATCGTCTATTGCGAATACGAGGACGGAAAAGTGGCTGATGTCAGCCTGGAACTCCTCACCAAAGGTCGCCAGCTCGCCGACAAACTTGGTATCAAACTTGAAGCCGTTGTAGCGGGTGATAATCTGAAGGATATCGAGAAACAGATATTCCCATACGGAGTAGATACAATCTACAAGGTTGAGGATGCTCGCCTATATCCCTACACTTCACTTCCTCACTCTTCAATACTTATCAATCTGTTTAAAGAGATCGAGCCCCGTATTGCATTCATGGGTGCAACATCTATCGGTCGTGACCTCGGTCCGCGTGTCAGCTCTGCTCTTCACTCCGGTCTGACCGCAGACTGTACATCTCTCGAAATAGGTGATTATACCGATGCTAAAACAGGTACTGAATACAAAGATCTTCTATACCAGATACGTCCGGCATTCGGAGGTAATATCGTAGCAACGATTGTCAATCCCGAGTGTCGTCCACAAATGGCAACCGTACGCGAAGGTGTGATGAAGAAGGAGGTGCGCGACTCTAACTATACCGGTAAGGTTGTAGACCTCAAAGCCTCTGATTATACTTCTCCGGAAGACTTTGTCGTGAATATTATCGACCGTCACGTTGAGAAATCTAAAGTTAACCTGAAAGGTTCACCGATCATCGTTGCCGGCGGATATGGTGTAGGAAGCAAGGAAAACTTTGAATTACTGCAACAACTCGCTGATACTCTCGGTGCAGAGGTAGGCGCCTCCCGTGCTGCTGTTGATGCCGGCTGGGTGGAACACGAGCGTCAGATCGGACAGACCGGTGTTACCGTCCGTCCCAAATTATATATCGCTTGCGGCATCTCGGGTCAGATACAACACATTGCCGGTATGCAGGACTCTTCTCTCATTATCTCAATCAACAGCGACCCTAACGCACCAATCAATACTATAGCCGATGTCGTGATCACCGGTAAAGTAGAGGATGTGCTCCCCAAACTTATCAAGTATTACAAAAAGAACTCGAAATAATGGCTAACTTTTATACAGACAATCCCGCACTGCGTCACTATCTGACCCATCCGATGATGGAAAAGATAGTCAAACTTAAAGAGCGTGACTATACTGACGTTGACAAGTATGACTATGCCCCATACGATTATGCCGATGCCGTCGACAGTTATGACCGCGTACTCAATATCGTAGGAGAAATATGTGGTGATATCATAGCAGAAAATGCGGAGGAGGTAGACCACAACGGTCCACGTGTCGAAAACAATCGTGTGATATATGCCGAGGGTACACAGCGCAATCTCGATGCCTGCCGCAAGGCCGGTCTGATGGGTATGGCTATGCCGCGTCGTCTCGGCGGTCTCAACTTCCCTATCACCCCCTATATAATGGCTGCGGACATTGTCAGCCGTGCAGATGCCGGTTTTGAGAATCTCTGGGGTCTGCAAGACTGCGCTGAGACCATATACGAATTTGCATCCGATGAACAGAAAGAGAAATATATCCCCCGTGTATGCGCCGGTGAGACTATGTCGATGGACCTCACGGAGCCGGATGCCGGTTCTGACTTGCAGAGCGTGATGCTTAAGGCTTCTCAAAAGGAGGATGGCTCTTGGGTACTCAACGGTGTAAAACGTTTTATCACCAATGGTGATGCCGATATACACTTGGTATTGGCTCGCTCAGAAGAGGGGAGCCATGATGGCCGTGGCCTGTCGATGTTCATATATGACAAGCGCAATGGAGGTGTCAACGTACGTCGCATTGAGAACAAGATGGGTATAAAGGGTAGTCCCACCTGTGAGCTTGTATATAAAGATGCTCCGGCAGAACTCGTAGGTTCCCGCCGTCTTGGCCTGATCAAGTATGTGATGGCTCTGATGAACGGTGCCCGTCTCGGTATTGCCGCACAAAGTGTGGGTCTCAGCGAGATCGCATATCGTGAGGCCTATCAGTATGCTGTTGAACGTATGCAGTTTGGCAAAGCCATAATCAACTTCCCGGCAGTAGCAGAAATGCTTTCACTGATGAAGGCGAAACTTGATGCTTCTCGCGCTCTCCTGTACGCCTGCGCAAGATTTGTCGATATGTACAAGATCTATGATGATATCGCCAAGGAACGTGCACTGACTGTGGAGGAGAAGAAGGAAGCTAAATACTATAGCAAACTTGCCGATGCATTCACTCCGTTGGCTAAAGGTATGACATCCGAATACGCCAATCAGAATGCCTATGACTGCATACAGATACATGGCGGTTCCGGCTTCATGAAAGATTATGCCTGCGAGCGCATATATCGTGATGCACGTATCACATCCATATATGAGGGTACGACACAGCTTCAGACTGTGGCCGCAATCCGTCACGTCACTACAGGCACATATCTGAATAAGATTAAAGAGTTTGAAGCTGAGCAGGTACATCCGGAGGATGAGGGTATCAAAAATACTTTGGTATTCATGACTCAGCAATACGCCAACGCGGTGCAGGCTGTAATGGGTGTAAACGACTCCAATTATCAGGACTTCATGGCACGTCGCCTTGTGGAGATGGCCGGACATATCATCATGGGATATCTGCTGCTTGAGGATACACAGCGCGACGATAGCTTCCGCCGCAGCCTGCATGTATATGTCAATTATGGCCAGGCAGAAGTAGCCAAACATGCAGACTTCATCGGCAACTTCCGTCCTGAAGAAATCAAGGACTACCTCTATAACGAGCCTGCTGCGGCTGAGTAATACATTTATTAAATTATAATTGCGTGACCTGAGTTCGAAGATAAATGTAATATACAGTATCGAAAAATTTTGTTATTACGCAAGAAATTAGTAATTTTGCAACGGTTTTGAGCATCCTGCATCTTGCAAATGTTCAAAACCGTTTCAATAACAATTAATTAACTATCAAAACGTATGAATCGTTACGAAACCGTTTTCATTTTAACTCCCGTTTTGTCTGATGAACAGATGAAGGAAGCGGTAGCCAAATTCAAAGACGTGCTGACACAGAATGGTGCCACAATCGTCAATGAAGAGGAGTGGGGTCTGCGCAAGCTCGCATATCCTATTCAGAAAAAATCAACAGGCTTCTATTGCCTGCTCGAGTTTGAAGGTGAGCCTACGCTCGTTAAGAAACTTGACATCGCCTTCCGTCGCGATGAGAGAGTAATCCGCTTCCTTACTTTCCGCCTGGATAAGTATGCAGCAGAATATGCTGAGAAGCGTCGCAACCTGAGAGCAAATAAAGCAAGTGAGAAACCCGCCGAGGCACCCGCTGAGGCTACAGCAGAAAAGGAGGCTTAATCATGGCAGCAAATAGCGAAATCCGTTACCTTACTCCTCTGTCAGTAGACACTAAAAAGAAAAAATACTGCCGTTTCAAACGCAGCGGTATCAAGTATATCGACTACAAGGATCCTGAGTTCCTCAAGAAATTCTTGAACGAACAGGGTAAAATCCTTCCTCGTCGTATCACCGGCACCAGCCTCAAGTTCCAGCGTCGCGTTGCTCAAGCTGTAAAACGCGCCCGCCACTTGGCTCTCCTGCCTTACGTAACTGACTTGATGAAATAATATTAATCACTTTCAACATAATAAAATCCTATAAAATGAAACTCATACTTAAGGAAAATGTAGCCGGACTGGGTTACAAAGATGACGTGGTGGAAGTGAAAGACGGTTATGGCCGTAACTATCTCATCCCCCAGGGTAAAGCTATCATCGCTTCTGATGCTGCCCTCAAACAGCTCAAAGAAGATCTGAAACAGCGCGCTCACAAGATCGCACAGCTTAAAGCTGATGCCGAGGCTGCAGCCAAAGCACTCGAAGGTGTTAAACTCACCATCGCTGCCAAAACATCCAACAACGGCACTGTATTCGGCTCTGTCAATGCTGCCCATATCGCTGAGGCTCTTGAGAAGCTCGGTCACAATGTCGATCGTAAGATCATCGTTCTTAAACAACCTGTTAAAGAGATCGGTGTTTACACTGCTACCATCAAGTTCCACAAAGAGGTTGAGGCCGAAGTGGAGTTTGAAGTGGTTTCCGAAGAGGAATAATCATCTCATCAATACATCATTCAGAGAGTATATCCAACCCGGATATACTCTCTCTCTTTTAAACCCTCTCCCATAAAATATGGGAGAGGGTTTAAGTATAAAT
>CAMWUY010000067.1 GCA_947177615.1 uncultured Porphyromonadaceae bacterium | reverse complement strand
AAACTTTAAGCTCAGTTCAATATAATCCAATATTCGTGCTCCTGTTCTGGGCACAGATAAAGCGAGATAACTCATTGAAAATTCAATAGTTATCTCGCTTCTTTTTATTTTTACGTGCATATTACGTGCAAAAGGTCTGCACGCAAGTCCGCCATTCAATCTTTTCAGGGGCCTTTTCCTTTGGCTTTTGCGTTTAGGGCTTTTATTGTTTCGAGGTAGGCTCGTTCCACTTGTGAAAGTTCTCGTACTTGGAACAGGCGGTATTCCTGTTCGGCTTTTTCCATAGCTTGCTGATGGCTGACTGAGCCGGGGCCATTGAGTAAAGCCTCGCCGGTTGATGAAAGGATATTATCAAGTTGCTGCACATAGTCGCTCATATACATGGGGCGTCGTTTCATCGCCTGAATCTCCGCAAAGTCGAAGTATCCCGACACGAGATTATTCAGAATCTTCAGTTCTTCTTCGCTAAGATAATTCTTGGCTATCTTGGCATCGCGTAATGTAGGATGGTCACCTTTGAAAGAAGTAAGTCCCATCATCGGCGAGAGATACTCATAGACTAACGGCAACGCCGTCAGCATTTAGGCTGGCGGCGTTATTGTTAGTCGAGGGATTCGGGTTCGTCTGTGTCTGGGAAACCAGAGGATTCTGCGTCATCAGTCGGGTTCATAAGCTTGAACAGGGGGATGAACATTGAGAGGAATGACGTGTTATTGGTAAAGAAGTGCTTATCTTCATCCAATTTGTCAAGGAGTTGATGTAGTCCATAGTTGGCGTATTCATCCATCGTATTGATCATTGCTGAAACAGCGTTGCTAACCGGAATATCATCCCGTTCGAGAGCAAGTAGGTCGATGTCGGTACGCGCTACGCATGCTGCAAACATATAGTCGCGTAGTTTGCTGTAAGGCTTTCGTTCGCCACGCTTTTCAAGATTTCCCCAGTATTGGATTGGTTGGCCAAATGTTTTCTTCTCTCCATCCAAAGGGCGACGTTTATTGGCATATAAGCCTATGAAGAATGCGAGGATATAAACCTCGTAGCCGCCACCAAGAGAAAATCCTTTGGCCGAATTATAGCTGGTTGCGCCACTTCCATAATCAGCCACTTGGCGAATAACGCTATCTTCAAGCTCCGTCTCGAAATGTACATTTCGCTTTGCCCAGATGCTGTAAAGGGTTTCGGGCGTAGTCGGGTCTTTATCTATTGCCATAGTTATCGTATTCGAGTTATTACGGTTTGAATTGTAGCTTGGTTCTTGTCGTCAAAGGGCTTCTTTTTCTCAATGCGGTAGATTGAACCCTTGATTTTAAGTTCATCAAGCAATTGCTTGTCCAATACGTAGTTGTTGGGACCAACTTCCGTCAAGAAGCTTTTGGTGACAATGATTATCTGTTTGTCGAGATTGTCGATGATACGGAAGAAATCCTTCTCCTTGCCAACGGCAAACGAGGATGTCGGTGCATCAAACAGAAGAGGATATTCATCATCCTTTTTAATCTCGGTCAACTCGGAAACAGCAAACAGAACAGACATGTACATTGTAGTTTCAAGTGCCTTATTGGGGTCGATAGTCGTGCCATCGGCATCAATCAACGATATGCGCATCGAACCGGTTACATCAGCATATATATGCACTGTCCCCTTGAAGTCCTCAACGTTGAGTTTAGCCAGATACTTATTGGCAACCTTCTCAAGTTCAAGAATGAACTCTGTCTTATTGCGAATAAGAGCATTTTTGAAAGCATTTTGGATACACTCAAACGCATCGGCAATCTTCGAGTAGATTGCAGCCGGAGTATTAACCGCCAGCTTGTTGAGGTCCGCTCGTTTATTGGCTATTTCAGTCTCAAGATTTTCAATTGAGTGTTCCAGATTGACAATCTTAAGCTCACACTCCGACTTGTATTTGTTCCAATTAGTCAGATTTGTGAAGTTGTTGAGTAACACTTCCTTTGACACGCCTGGAACACGTGCTTGCAGTTTTCGTTGGTCTTCCTCTACCTGAGCGATATTCTCTTCTATCATACGCAGCTGTTTCTTACGAGACTCATTGTACTCGATAAGATCCTGTACCTGCTGGAATATCTTGGCTATCGCAGATTTCTCATTATTGATGATAGTCTCTCGTTTAGCCAATTGCGGTATGTATGAGTTAGGGAAACATGGTTTCGTTTTTTCCTCATCTTTCTTCAAACTTTCAAGATAAGCATTTAGCTTATTTTGAATATAGTTGTATGCAGGAGACCCTTCGGGTGCTGGTGTGCCACAAACCTTACAGATATGGTCATGTAGCATTTCGCGCATAAACTTCTCATCTGGGGCATATACCGGAAGCGGTGTGGCTCCGTTTTCAAGTTCAAGCTTTATCTTTTTGAGAGCCTTGCGTTCGCCTTCTTTCAAGATGTAATCATGTTCCTCTTTGCGACGACGGCGTTCAGCGTTAGCGACCTTCTCCGAGTATTCTCCTAATATCGGCATTATGCCGCCCAATACAAGCATGTCATCAAGTAGAGCGATTGTGTAATTCTCGTGGATGCGAGACTGGCATTGAGCTTTCTCGCTTTTGAGTTTTTCAAGGCGCGATTCAAGTGCTCGCATTTCAACAGAAGCCTCACTAGAATTTACGATAGCATCTATCTGGGTAGCGTAATTTCGAGCCTCATTCTGTTTATTCCGAAGCTGAGACTGTTGTTGGCGCAACGTCGAGGTCAAGCTCTCAATGTCGCGAGTTATTCTGTCAGAGTCTCTTTTGTTTTTGGCATTCTTGGAGATTGCATTCTGATTAGCTCGCTGAGCCAATTCAGTTGCAAGTTTTGTAAATGCTGTAAACTTGTCGGCATGTCTAATTGCGCTAAATGTGTGAATCAGGTACTGCAATGTAGAATGCTGATTAAGCACTTTCAAGCTCTCCTCGCCTGCCATTAGGCTAAAGTGCCTGATGGAAGCATTGAAGCAGTTATCAAGAAGTCTCGCACCATCGGTTGGTACTCTGCCGGAGGTTTCCTCCCTATATCCTGTAAAGTTTACTGGAGAAATGCGAATATCGGTATCATCGTCGTTTTTGGTAAAACTGAATGACTTTTCGATACGGTACTTTGAATCATTGTGTTCAAAGTCTATGGCGACCATTAGCTCTTCCGTATCGCCCGGATTTAGCGCAGCGATAGCCTTCTTCGATACGACACGCTTGGAATCATTGCGGACGTTATTGTCAAACAACCATTCCATTGCATCGTACAGATTGGTCTTTCCTTCGCCATTGGCACCGATTATGAGAGTCAATCCGGAATTGATCTCAAACCGATTCGGACCGACATAGCTTCGGAAGTTTTTTATTTCGATACTATGTATTCTCATATCAATAACGTGTCGTTAAGATGATGTTGGATTCGTGTGTACAACGCTTTCATATCAGACTCATCAAAGTTGTCTTTAATCGAGTCGATAATCATAGCTACACTTGTGACGATGGGATCCTCGGAATAAAGAGCGTCATGTAAAGTCGGATATTTGTCTCGCTCTATGTCGTAAGTCTTTATGAGTTTCTCATCAGACAATACAAGCTGTAGCATTCTATCTTGCCTATTCATTGTCTTCGTATAAGTTTAAATTATAATGATTCATAACGGGGGTTAGTTCCATAAGAGTAGTTGTCGGATTTTCTGAAAGCTCGGCGAAATCCTTCACTCTCTTTAACTCAGAGCGCAACAGGTTTCTTTCCACGTTAAAAGCCGCTGAATTGGAGTTGACCATCGGAGCAACCACAAGATCGTGAATAATGGCGTATTCCTTATCTTTATGGGTGCGGAGTATTCTGCCTCGCCGCTGAATAAATTGCCGTGGATTGCCGGTACTTGCGCAAAATATGGCCAATTCGCTTCGCGGCACATCAACACCTTCGTCAATACATTTCATTGACGTTAACACATCCAGTCTGCCAGAAGCGAATGATGATAACAATTCATTTCTGTTTTTACTCTCAGATGTAAACTGCGCGACTGTTATTTTAGTATCGATGTCTCTAACTATTGCCGTATACAGATCAATCAAATGAAGTGCATCCGAATCCTCTTCAAAAAGGTCATTGGTAACTTCGTCATCTATATCGCTGCTGCTACCTTCCGGGACATAAACCAAAGTATATTTCAAAGATTTCTTTTGGGCATAATAGTCGGTCAGTATATTTCTAAACATAGATTGCTTGTTGACTGCCTTATGAACTATGCGCTTACGCTTAATCATAAGTGCCGTCAGCATTGGATCATCCTTAAAATCGCTACCATTGAATATTAGATATTTGGCAATCTTCGTGGATAATTCCAAATACTCTTCAAATTCCGTGTCACTCAATGTTACGAGGTGGGGATAATAGAAATATCGACATAACACACCATTTTCTATGGCCTCTGCCATAGTGTAGGTATAAGTGTAATCCTCCTTCTCGAATCCAAAGAATTGCTCAATCTGCCGATTTCCTCTGTTATCAAATTGACGTTTCGGCGTGGCGGAAAGTCCGATTCTCCGGGAGTATGGGATTTTTGGAATCAGTTTGCAAAGTTGATTAGAGCCCATATTGTGAGCCTCGTCAGCAATCAGTAAAACTTTCCCTTTGGGGAAACCAAACAAACGAGAATATACGTTTGGCTTCACTATGGAGGCGTAGGTGACAATCAGCACATAGTTTATGGGCACGTCCCCAATTCTTAGCTGCTCCATCATTTCAATATCCGCAACATCCTTCTTCCAAGATGGCGATTGCGAATATATTTTAATGACGTTGTTGAATCCAAATTTGCGACATTCTTGAGCCCACTGGTCTACTAAGGCAACGGTTGGAACTACTATAATTGCTTTATAGTACCCAAGACGATTGTAAATTTCAAGAAGGCAATTAAGTGAGGTGATTGTCTTACCGGTACCGGTCGCCATAGCAAAGAAGCCTTTTTGTCCGTTGGCTTTCCATCTTTCAAAAGCTTCATTTTGATATGGCCTAGGCCCCGTAGGGAAAGGAAAATGCGGATTATTTTCCTTATAGATTTCCTCCTCCTTGATTTTGTCTATATCCTTCTTGACTTTAGCTTTCACCTTTCGCAAGGCGGCTTTAACAGTCGAAGGCACATGAGATGCATCGGCATCTTCCAATAGCGCCAATTCATCTTTCAAAAGGTCTGCGATGCCTTTATCTTTAGTCTTATCAAGCGTATAACCTTTAATTTTACCGACATCGATAAATTCAACATCCTTATCGCCACCGTTAAAGGCCTTATCGAAGGATTCCTGAATATCCAAAATCCTACAATTATCGGCTGGTCCGTTCCAGTCGCAGTAAACTCCAAGACTCTCTTTATTGTGCATGAATGCTGAAAGAGAGAAGTTAACAGATCCTTCAAACCCAATTCTATTGATGTCGTCGCTGAATGTGCCACATTTGGTGTGTGCTATCCCACTTCCATTGACCATTCGCACTATCTTAATCTCAATGCGGTCGTTACGTATAAGCCACGCTAAACACTCAAAAAAATGCTTGTCACGTTTATTTAGTGTGTAGCTCAGTTGTTCTAAATTCTTGAGATCAAAGAATGGCAAATCGTTGCCGTCATGAGCCATTGAGATGGCCGAAACATCATCGCTGCTTAGAATATCATTGATAATCATTCTCATTTTGCCACCATTATAAATAAATGATGCAAAACCGTATGATAGTACATTAATGGCAGATGAAGAGAAAAAACCGAGCATTAGGTCAAACGACGTGGCATTACACAGAGCCTCCGAGAAGAAACCAACTGGCTCCCACTCTGTGTTCGTTTGATACCTGAATGACTCAGGCCATGTCACATCGGTTTTAAGCATAGTTATATAAAGCAATTAGCGCAAAACGCGTCGTTATCTTCTTCTGGATCGCCAAACAAATCAACAAGTTTACCGGATCCTTTCTGTCGTTTAGCCTCTTGTTTTTTGATAGCGTCAAGTTTTATCTGACGTACTCGTTCGGGCTTGATTAGGTCTGCCAGACTTTCGTTTTGATTCCACGTGTAGCCATCTTTTTCAAATTCCATTGCTTTGGCAAAAAGGTCAGGATGCTGTTCATAAAGCCATATCCATTCAAGCTTTTGCTGAAAGAAACAGAAGTAACACCCTGAACGGCTACGATTATATGTTCCAACCTTTCCATCCGCCTCGAATTCGATGGGTTTATAGTATGCAGGTACGCCCACACCACTATCTTCAAGGATACGGAAAATATCATCTCTCACAAGAATATCATCGTTGTCGATTAGAGGAAACTCATCCAACTTGCCTACTGGATAGTCAGTTCCTTTGAGAAACTCAAATACAGCTTTGTTGAATAGTTTAACATCAAGATCCATCAATGCATTCGCTTTCTTGCCATAGTAGAAATCCTTAGTTAATGGATGTTCCAATATCTTCTTCAACTCATGTTTTAGTTCTTCTGGTGCGAGATTAAGATATATCTCTGTAAACCGTTCAATGTTATTCTGGTGAATAACATTATGGATAACATCAATGCTCCAGATATTTTTGCGAAATGGGAATATTGCTTGAATATTAGGTTTAGTTGATACGTACCCTTCGCGATCTTCATCACCTCGTATACCAACATATGAAATAGTCGGGGTATCACCTACAAACTTTTCCATCTCCGCAAGTTTCATTTTCTGGGTACACCAACGTTGTTGCGGAGAAGGTAGGAAGTTTCCACTTGCCTTAAGAAAATGTTCAAAGGGTGTTGGCTCAGGACTATCCTCAGCGGCGCGCAAACGTCGTATGCCTCCGAGATAAGATTCAAGTCGATTTATAAGCAAATCTGTTTCCGCCAATTCACAGCCGGTATCAGTGTTATAATACTCTACCTGTAGATTGGGATATTTCCCTTTCATGTATATCGCAAGAGCTGCACTGTCTTTGCCGCCCGATATTCCTAATACGTGTCTTACTTGTGTCATTTTATTTTACCGTTTAGGAGTTTGAGAAGAATACAGATATTCAATTCTTCATCGTCAGTAAGCAGAGATTCAATCTTTGTTGCGGTCTCATTAGCTTCTTTAACTTTATTTTTCGGGAGTCTATATGTTTGCGATTTTGAAAAATCTCCTTTATTGGAAGCCAGTTCAAAGCTGAATGCCTCAGAACCATCATTAGAAGTTGATACTCCGATAGCAGAGTATCTTTCTAATTCACTTAGGACATGAAGCATCTGATGAACTAACATTGACTCATCTGAGTCTTTTGTCTCATCCAATCGTTTATCATTGATGACTATTGCCAGTTTCTCAATAAACTCACGTTTTGATTCTGAGGGAGCGAGTACACGATCAAGAAAAGACCTAGTTTTAGGTGTCAGTATGTGCGAGTCAATGGTCTTATATCTTTCCTCAAGAATTTCTTTATACTCAATATAGTCTGAAGGAAGACCGAGATGCTCAACAATCTTTTCTTCAATTCGATCAATCAGATTATCATAACAAGAATTCAGTTCTCTTACAGCTCGACGAATCAAGTCAAGATATTGCTGAATAAACTCATCGCTGTTAAGGTCTTTGTATCCTAACGCCGCAGGAAGATCCTCAAAGAATGTCTTTGCGGGGTCTTGGGCATTTGATAATACATCTCTGAATTTTGCTGTATATGCGTTGTCAAACTTCCTTGTTATCTTTGCGTAGTTATTCAGACCTCGATAGAAGTGGAAGAATGGCTTTACTGTTTCGGTCAGTGAATCCGCATAAACTCCAACAGTATCATCCTTACGTAAGAATTGACGATAACGCTTGAAGAATTCAAGTTTTACGCCGGAAACTTTGAAGGCTTTTAGCGAGAAATCATTCAGGCGTTTCTGCATCAACTCAAATACTTCTTTATTGATAGACAGGACAAATGTGCCGTTATTATATAATGCAAAATCCTGTTGGTTAATATAAAGGAATATAGGAATCCAGAAGTCAATTACGCCCTGCTTTAATTTGTATGGGGCAGTTTTCAGAATCTTTACTAACTCCGTAAGTTTTTTATGTTTGTCAACTGAAGAATTGACAAAATTAATGGATGCGTCCCAAAGTGTCTTTAATTTATCGGATGTGGGGGCACCAAGAATCCAGTTACCGTTTTCGTCTTTACGGTGAATACCAGAATCGCGGAATAATGTAAAATATATGGTTTTCTCAGGTGGAAACGATTCTATACCAAAGTTTTCCTCATCGCTATGATTAAGCATTGCATCAAGCAGATTGACACGGGCAAGCGAAATAGCCGAACTTAGTTTTTGTCTATTGAATAACTCATTCCTGATAATGGGAGTCTTAAAATATACTTCATCGCATACACGCGAGAGCAGTTTGTTAAAATCACGCACAGATTTAATACACTGTGGATTCCCATTGTAATACCATACGATATTACCAGAGTCAGATGTTAACGAAGCATTGAGTGTATCATTAAGTTTTTGAGTCTCATAATTCTTTTGATTCTCAAATTCCGATTTGGCTACTCTATCATCGAAAGCGACGTTATCGATAACATATTGTAGTTTCTTTATTTCATATAGATGTTTGACTATTTTATCCGTATTCTTGAAATATCCATAAATCGAAGCACTTGCATTTGCAGAAGCAGACATCGCAATAACCTCAGATTCATTATCAGAAAGAGGGAACACCAAATGGATAAAACCATCAATATCTCCGGTCGGTTCGATGATGGTAGGCTCATTAGTAATTCGATATTCAAAATACCGGGGTGTACCGGTTCTATAATAAGATGCCGATGCAATTGCTGCCTTTTGACTAATGTATGGAGCAATCTCTTCAACTGATAAGGTTGGAGTTGGGACGATGGAGGCTGCCTTATACAACTCTTCCTCCATATCTATGTTAGTACCCTCGAAAAGAATATATTGAGATTTATATTTGGCAAATCTCACAATCTTATGAGAGATAAGCGTTTTGACCAATTCTTGAGTATTGGTCAAACCTAAAGCGTTCTCCCCATATGTTATAAGAAAGTCATCATCAAGAACGATGCCATTGAAGAACATGTTAATAAGCCCAATGGTCTTAATCAACTTAAGGCAGGCCTTTATTATATCTCCATCAAGATTAGAGCCTTCAATTCTTTCAATAGCCACTGAAAGAGAACGCCAGCCCATAGAGTCCGCGTTAGTTTCCGTGATGGCTGAATAGAAATGATATGTCAGATAATCATACACCATTGCAACATTATAAGTTGTTGATGGAGTGGATTTGAAATCATTGATAGACCCAACACCTTTGGCAGAAAGAAATGAAAACAAAGAACGCTCGTTCTGACCATATTTCTGAATAGCCAATGTCAAGCAAACGGCTGATATAGTATCAAGCGGATATAACGATTCTGCTGTTTGGTAACCCAAATTACGGGATACAATCTTACTACGAACTCCTAAATCATAGAGCAGACTCAGAGACAATTCTTCACCTTTTGATAATTGGCATTGCGTGTTTAGTCTTTTCGCTGTAAGCGATAGAAGTTGTTCAACCGGTTCTACAAATACTATCTCCTGAAATCTTCCTTTTACTTTATGCCATTCGTTTCGTTGGGTTTCAGTGAGTTTAGCGGCATAACTACCAAAGTTTTGATGGAGTGTAGTCAGCAGGATTATACTTCGGGATGGCACATTCACAAACTCTGATAGTTTCTGAAGGAAATATAGCTCCTTTTCTGGATTGTTGTTCGCAGCGTGCTCAAGAATTTTACCAAACTCGTCAACCACAATCACAAGAAATTTATTCTGCTTGCGTATTGATTGGTAGTATGTGTTGAGCGCGTTTATTGGATTCTCGTCTAAAGTTCCTATTTTATGTGAGAGCAATATTCCAAGTGGAGCATAATCACCTACAATATTCAAAAAATCAAAACCTTTTACCGAGCCAAGCACTCCTTTCTTAACAAGCTTATTATTGCCATTGGCAAGGTCATCTTCGAGTGCCAGAATAAAACTTGATTTGCCAGTACCATACGTTCCAATTATTGAGAAAGAATGATGTCCGGAATTAAAACTATTAACAATATTCCCGGCCACGAGCTTTGCATTTTCGGTTACGATGTACCGAAAATCGGAAGCTGTGTTCATTTCAATATTTACAGAAGGGATATAGCTCATAGTTGGTCGTAATAATGATTGAGAGCCTCTTTTCCATCAATATCTCTCAAGAATTGAACATTCTTTATGCCGCTGTTATCAGTAAACACAAGTGTATTGGGGAATGAAAACTCCAATGATCGTATGACATCTATCAATGTAGTCATAGACATACCGAATATTAGCGATAATTGTTGCAGTACATCAAATGATACAGTATGGTCAGTCCCCTTCATTTGAATAAGTGCGAAGAGAATAATCTCGGATGCAATTTCTGAGGAATCGCCAATCTTGAAAGTATATATCTGTTCCTTATCGGTCGATTGCTTACCTGTATCAATGATTAGACCCAAAACTATAAGGAGAGAAGAGAAATCCTCAATAGCTTTCAAATCTTTCGGGGCAACATAATTCTTCAGAAGAACCCCGATATCCTTCCGAACGGTATTCTCATTATATACATTCTTTTGCTCCGGGATTGAACACTTTCGTTTTATAAACGACTGAAGTTCCGACCTTGAAAACTCCTTCTTTTCACGTTGATATTCCACGAAAAGGAGATTGTAGATACTTGCAACTTTCGATGAGACAATAAGGAAATGAAGAAGCCAAAGAGTATTCACATCTTCGGCAAAAGGGTCGCGACCAGTTCCTGAATCAAAGATGTATTTTGCTTCTGGCTGAAGCTCATCTGCCTTTGTAAGACCAAACGCGCGGAGCCAAAAACGGATTGCCGATACCATATTCTTGCCGACACCTAACTTCGCTACAGCATCGACATCTGTAAAGCTATTGCCGCCAATCAAATAGTCGTATCCCTTTTTCAGCCAAAGAGATTTGCATTGAAAGGACTCATGTCCTGAAAAACTATATCTGCTCAAGATTATATAGGTCTATTGTTACTGTTCCTCTCTACGCAAGAGATTTTCATGAGCAGATATGATTTAATAACCAGCTATTTAA
>CAMWUY010000066.1 GCA_947177615.1 uncultured Porphyromonadaceae bacterium | reverse complement strand
CCCAACTAGATCTAAACTCTAGAGTTCGTGTGCAGATTAAGATCTGTATAAGATACATGTCGTGGTATGGTAGTCAATGTCTTGCTCGGACCACCCCATGCCTTTTTTCTCTATCTGGGCTTGCTCAACAAATCCATCGAAATTGTGAAATCTCGCCGGACGAACCACTGTTGTGAGTTGAGGCTTGACTTCCATAGCGTCAAACTCGGCTTTAGATACAGTGAAGTAGATAGTTTCATACCGGTGCTCGTGAACACTCTGCCCGTAGTTAGGCTCTTTACCGATGTTTTTGGGATTTACTTGTGCAGAGTATCTAACAGTTTCAGTCTTATTTACAAAAGTTAGACTATCCTGACACTTCTCATACCCTTCTGCTTCCCAACGTGCAAGAGTTTCAGGCTTATCACATGATGAAGCAAAACGATAGTATAACTGCACTCTCGTAGCCGGCTTTCCGTTTATCGTTTTCATATCATACAAGATTGGAGATTGCGAATGAGCGGAATGCTTTTTTCTCGATGTCGAAATAGTACATCGCAGTTCCATTGAAAGCCGATACCGTTTCGGAAACCATATTTTTGAGAGTTCCTACTGCTTCTCGGAGTTCTCCATTCATTTTGCGGTACTGGAATTTTACTTCGCCAACGGCAAGTTTGGCTTGAAGTTTTGCGGCCTTCCACGCCATACGGAGTGCATCACTGAGTGTCCGGGCTTTCTTGCTTCGGTAGATTGCATTGGCAACCTTGAATACACTTGACTTATCTACTTTCATTGTGTCTTGGTTTTTTGATTGTTTTTATCTTATTTGCTAATGCAAAGATAATCAAAAATAATCATATACGCAAGTATTGGAGAGATTATTTTAATCAAATCTGCAATTTTTTATCTATTGGATAAGTCTTCGTCTTCCTTTGTTCTTCGTTCCTCACAGTTCTGTGTTAGTTTCGCAAAAGCTGGGCATGCATTTGAACGTACTTCATTTTTCTTTTCTTCCGATAAACTTTCATACCATTCCTCAAATGAAATAGAATTACGTCGTTCTTCTTCCCATTTCTTCTCTCTTTCAATCCGCTCTTGTTCGGAAATCTGCTTATGTAACTCTTCCCGTCTTTCAGAACAAAAAGCATCGAGTGATTTTAATATTCTCATAGGATCAACGGAACCGTAGAAATCCTCATATTTTCCTGACCTTAACCTTGCACAAAAGAGTATGAACTCAAATAAATTTAAGTATCCATACTCAAGTCGAATTTGAATTGCAAGTTCATCCAGTTGCATATCGGACAACTTAGTTTTCACACCTGCAAATTCGTTTACCTGTAGCAGATGTTGCTGGACCCAACGAACTGCGACGTTTTCATCGTAGGCCTGAGCTAAATGAACAATAGCAGGGATATCTTTGGCATTGTAGGCATCAATTATTTTGGGGAATGCAGCCATAATTCCAGATTGCAACTGTGGACTATATGCACTACTCACTTGGGAGGGTAGGTAATTCGACATAAGGGACATCGCTAACGGACTCACGTTTCTCGAGGAACCTTCGGTCTGCCTCAGCGAGATCTTGTTGGATAGCATATCGCTGACGATGGCTGTCAGAGAGGTCGGCTCCGATACTCGGCCGTCCTTGCGTTGTCGTGGTATTATTGATTTTTCCATTTGTAGTCAAACTTTTTGTTTTGTTTCTAATCTCTGCCACGATACTGTTGTATTGGCTATTGATATTGCTCACGGAAAAATTATCCATGACCCAATTTTTGTTTATGGCATTGAGAAACTTATCGAGTGCCTGAAGAAGTGAATCATCATCAACCGGCAGAGGATTTTCTCTTTGTTCACGACTGTACTTGATTTTATTTAAGAGCTGTTTCATATTCCCGGCATCTTTGCCGGTCCAATAGTACGACTCCCCATAGAGACTTTTGTAATGCGCCTCAAACAAATCACGGGCTTTTGACTGAAGAGTGCTGGAAACTTTCTTAGCGCGAGGCTTCGGTGATTTTTCAAGTTTTCTGAGATTCTCTTTTTCTTCTTCCCAATCAACTTGACTTTCATCTCCAGAGGGTTGATGCGCCCCGCGCATCGACACTTTTTCGTTAGAAAAAGTATTAATATATTCTTTATCTTCTTTATCTTCTTTTATTTGGGTACACTGAGGGGTACATTCAGTGGTACATTGACCGGTACTTTGAGTGGTACAATCTGACATACATTCTGGGGTACATTCTTTATCATCTGCACCTTGGTATTTATCAAAGTTACAGATAGTTAGTATAGCATATTTGTGGTACACGGTATGTGTCACCATGCCTTGCTCTTCGAGGAGCCTAATAAATTTTTTTGCTGTACGCTTGTCGACACCCCATTTTTCGCCTAAAAATGTGAAAGATGCCTCCAATTGACCTACCTCTATAGTCACTGTTTTACGGTCGATGATCTTCACATAGGGAGCCCACGCAGCTTCCATAAGCAAGTCAAGCCACCAACAACGATAGGTCTTGTCTTGCCATATCCAATGCTTCTTAATATCCCTGCTAAGTTTAATCCAACCGCTCATAGTGAATCATGCCAAATAACGGTTAATGGTAACAATGAATTCATCGAGTGACTTGCAGACAACATACTTATTCCCATGCTTCTCGATTGATCTCTGCCACGTTCTTTGCTCCGGTGACTGGTAACAATTGGGGCGCTTCATTTCAATGTATAATGCGCCATAACCATGACGGGGCATAGCCAAACATAAGTCGGCTACACCTCTCACTATACCTTCGCGTTTGGTGCGTTTACCTTGCCCACCGAGACGTACGCCCTCGTTGGCTATATGAAACAGAACACCATCATCCCATAGTTCCCTATGCTGAAGCTGGAACCACTTGATACAAGATTGTTGAATCTGGCTTTCAGTCGGGCCGTCTGATGGGTCGCGCGCAGGGCGTTTAACGGTTTTAGGGTCGCGCCCTTCCTTGATTGCTTGCAACACAAGCATGTTATATGAATTCTTTCTTGGTGCCATATTATTTGACTGATTGAACCGTAGGTATACCGCAACTCACAAAGCCCAAATTAAGGCCGTCTATGATGCGTTCTAATGCGATTACGCTGATACTACGGTTCCCGGTTAGATATGATGATAGAGAGGTGCTATTGACTTTACAGAGCTCTGCCAATTTACGTATTGACATATCCCGAACTTCAATAGCCTCTCTGAGAGTTTCTCTAAGTGCTGTAGCCGGCCGTTTCCCAATACTTTCTATTGGATTGTCGACGGTCAATGCGAGAGCCATAAGCAGACTTATATACATACGATACGAGTATGATCTGCTCCCATTTATGAAGTTACTCAGACTCTGCTCCGACACGCCTATTGTCATACTTACCGACCTTTGGGTTAACCCTAAATTCCGGATTCTATTCTGGATATACTTCCTACTCATACGGACTTATTATAGGGTTGAAATACTTCTTGATAGAGGATGGATTACCTTTGTAGAATACCAACATTCGTTCATGTATTCTTACTAATTTCCTTGACTTCATGTATCTGGTGGCCCTCATGTTGGCGGTTGCATCATTCTTGACTATTACCGCGTCGTTGATAAGAGAGCAGCCTGCATCCTGAAAGATATTTATTATATCACCGGGGAAGTTGTAACAGGAACCCTTACCGTCTCGAATATCGCCTACAATGATGACGGCAAAGCGATTACGTTTCAAGCACTCCACTGCCTTTGAATACGCTTCTTTCACCAATGCTATAAAGGCTTCGTATGTAGGCTGATTAGACGCATCATCTGGCAAGTCGCTATAGACTTCAAGGTTATAGTAAGGGGGACACGATATAAGTAAATCCTGTGATGCCAAACCAATGTAACGAAGAATATTCCTCGCATCTCCACAGAAATATCGTGGATGGTTCGCCATGTACCTTACTTTGTCAAGATTTGCATCTACTTGTGGCTCTCTAATCTCGATACCAATGAACTGGTGCTTCATCGCAACGGCCACAGCACCTTTAGTACAGTCGCCGGCGAAGCAGTCAAAGACACGGGCTCCGTGATAGGGAGTGAACCAATGATATATTATTTCAGCAAGAACAGGGTCGAATGTGCTTGTACCTTCCGACATTTTAGTTGCCGGTTTAGTAAGTTCTTCAGGAGCATAGAGCTTCACATATTCATCGAATGAAATTCCAAGCCTTTCACGTTCTTCTCTGCTTTTGGAGTAGAGGCCCGGCAACCGCATTGCAAGGGAGCCATACAAGACGTTCTCTCGGCTCGTACTATCTACGCCAATAATGTTCAACCATTCACGCTTTCTGTGACGCCACAGGGCGCTTCTGGCGTCCAATACAGACAATGTAGGTATATCTATTACTTCCATTAGAAATAAGTGTTTGTTAATTGTTTGTATTGCTTGTCGGCAAACCCCTGAACATAGTATTCTCCGGGCTTTGCTTGCAATAAACGCAGGTTTTCAACTTTGCCGAAGCGTTTGATATTTCCACAGAGATCGACTATCCATCCTGCCTCTTTTGAAGCATGAGGACGTATGGCTCTGCCGACAATCTGATACCACATTGCAAGTGACATTGTGGGGCGGGCCATAACAACAGTATCAAGCTTCGGGTAGTCGAAGCCAGTAGTCAATACTCCCACATTTGTGAGAACCTTTATCTTTCCCGACTTAAAATCTTCGATGATCTTTTTCCTCTTTTTCTTGGGTGTATCTCCGCTGAGCATTTCGCAACCCTCAACTGACTGGCAGAGTCTTTCACTCTCTTCAAGGAACTTGGTAAACACGAGTATTCCTTTTCGGGGGACTCCACTTTTGGGCTGTTGTAAACGTTTGACAATATTGACAAGATGAGTTTCAAGGTCTACTCGCTGGAATTCTTCGAATAAACCCTTTTCATCGAAATCCATGCCGGTAGTATTGCGTTTCAATCCTTCTTGGGGAAGAATAGTCATATCGTAGTAGTTCAACTTGGAGAGGTATCCACGTTGGAGTAATGTTTGAATATCCACCTGAAAGATTACATCATGGAAGATACGTGGCCTCATTCTTGTCAGGAACTTAAGAATGCAGACGTTCTGAGATATAATGGTTCCTTGCTCGAGGTTCTGTTCAAACTCGATACTCCTATTGACATAATCTTTCTTTTGATTGATATATTCTTGGAGTGCCGGCGTCATAGGTACTGGCGCAGGGACAGGAGAGTTACTAAATAGTTGCGGATTTACAATCATCCTCTCACGTTGCTCTACTTTCCTTGCAAGAGCCTCTAAAGTGGGGTTAACAGGAGGTTCCTTTGGGCGGTAAACGACTTTTTCTTCCGTGTCCTGATACTGAATAGCGGCGGATAATCTGTAAGGGGTTGCTGTTAGTCCTAAGATCTTCCTTTTGGCACAGTCGAAGAAGTTTTTATACATTCCACCCTGGGGATTTACTCCGTGACATTCATCTACTATTATGTATCGGAAATGGTTGAAGTCCTCCATATGGGCTTTCACGCTACCAATAGTTGCGAATGTTATCCGGCTGATTTCTTTTGAATTGAATGACGCAGAATAAATTGAACAGTCTTCCTCTCCATAACTTTTGAGTTTGTCGAAGTTCTGTTCGAGTATTTCTTTAGATGGCTGGAATACCAAGATATTGCCATCAAGTCGGTGGGCTATATCAGCTATCACAAGACTTTTACCGGCTCCAGTTGGGAGCACAAGTATTCCGTTCTTCTGGTTTTTGGTCCTGAAGAAACGTATTGCGGCATCAGAAGCCGCTTGTTGATAATCTCTGAGAGTATATTTCATTTGTCTTTGTAGTCTTTGAGAAACACAATGAAATCTTCTCCATCCTCTGGGATAGGTAAGGTGAACCCTAATGTTTGTGCGACATCAGCCTCTATTTCGTGCATGAAGTATGTGAGTTGTGCCGGCGACATTTCGGATACGCTCGGCATATCCTCCAATAGGAATTTATCACAATAATACTTATAGAGGCTTACCTTAGAGTTCCCGGTTTCACGGGCTAAAAGCGACAGCCACATAAACAAAAGTTTCCGTTGGGGCACGGAATGACGCGTACTCTGGGGCTCGATGATTACGCGGTACTTACCATCTGGCAAGTCCTCGATCATATCTACCAAAGAACGGTTAATCCGTGTCCCTTCGGAAGCATTTTTTATGATTATGGCCGTCGCTACCATTTACGCTGGCAGATTGAAGATTTTACGGTCAGTTATCAAATGGCGATGTTCCATTAGGAAGCGTATCAGTTCTTCGCAATGTTCTACGAGCTTCGGAACGTCACGCTCCGGAACGAACATGTACGATTCTGTGAATGTTTCCCAACGGCCGTATCGGTCTATCTCGGCGATGTTATACTCGAACAGCCGAATATCCTGACCGTTCTGCATATGGCAATAGGGATAAACAATATGTTGCCAGTGATCCTTAAACTTGCCGACGGAGTATTTGCCGGTAGTCTTGATGTCATGAATACTTTGTGGCATAAGTTCATCCTCGTACCCATATACCTCGACATTTCCATATCGAGTGGGTACGATTGCCTTAACAAACTGCTGAGTGAGGGCGCCCTTGTAGTAGTCCGCAAACTCCCGACACAGTTTGATGTCGAAGTAGAACTGCCTATTATTATAGGTGGCGTTAAGTCCGACTACCTTATTAGTATTGTATACTTCGGCCCATCTTTCATCGGGGTCACAGTTGTCTACCTGGCCCATTACGACTTGCTCATAGACATACCTTACATCGACTTTATCGCTCTTGCGATGTTCTATCATGCAGTCGATGATTTCATTGAATGCCGTGCCCTTGTCGGCGGCTTCGCTGTCAAAGGGTACACGGTTTATTCTATCAATGAAAGATTGAAACTGCTTTTGCTTGAACTCTTCGGGAGTGTGAGGGGGATTCTCGGAGTAACCCCAATATTTCTCCCAAATTAGGTCACTGTTCAGATAGTCTTGGAAGCCGTCGAGCAAGGTAGCGTAAAATCTATACGCTACCTGTTCTTCACGCGGCTGGTTCTGCATCGGTGTAGGTCTTGTTTTCGGTGTCATAAACAAGACCGAGTTCCTTCACTTTCGCTCCGAAGAGAGCGCGGGCCTTTGCCATAGAGCTACCGATGTGTTTGTATTCCTTGATTCTGCTCGCGAAGTCATTGGCCGACTGTGCATCGGTGATGTTGTTCACATCTTCGGTAATGTCGTTGATGAGTTCGTCATACTTACGACGTTCCTCAGCCTTTATCTCAAGCATGGAGATATAAGGACTGATGACCTTTTCCGAGATGAACACATTGGGTGCCACCGGCTGAGCCTGATTGTTCAGGATTGTCGGGATTGACATTACGGCCGGGAGATTGCAAGTGTTCTTGCCATCGTTGCGTGATGTGGGGTCGAATGTGATTGTTCGAGTCTGAACGCCACGCTCCGACTTCATTTCGAGGTAGCCGAGCAGGTCAAGTTCGGTAACGATTGAGTTATAGGATTTCTCGCGGAGTGCCGGGATAAACACGGTTTCCTCGCCTTCTTTACGAGTGTCGCGGTGCGCGACAAAGACGATGTGCTTGTTGAGTGCCGAGAGAGCGCGGGTAAACCATGTAAATTCTTGATTGATTCGGCCCCAGTCTTTGATCTGAGGCTGACGTGTGCCACAGCAGTGAACGATGATGTAGTCCATCATCTTACCGATGGTGTCTACCACTATTGTCTGGTAGGGCGCAAGGTCGTTCACGTCTTGCTGAAGAAGTTGCTGAATCTGGCTCCACTGTTCCACTGGAACAATGTCTATACCGTCGAGGTGTGCCATGTTTACGCGCTTGACACCGTTGTCGAAGTCAAGCAAAAGGGGTTTGGGCGCACTGAGCGCTACTGTGGTCTTACCCATACCGGCCTGACCGTAGATCATCATTTTAACGGTCGAGGGTATGACCAATTCATTGGATTTCTTAATGAGTCCCATTGTTGAATTGTATTGATATTTAACTTATCCCGATTGTTCGGGGTTCTTATTTGCATTTATTTAGTGCGATACACCGTCACTGTGTAGTTATTCTTGTCGCTTTTGATGTCAGCATCCCAACCTATTCTTGCCATGTCCTTTCGGAACTTGCTCACGATGGCTGTTACCGAGCTACACTGCTCAATTGGGAACACTGCTTTCTCTCCGGGATTGAGCTTCCTCAGCGTGGGAGAAATGGGGATTTTAGTTACCTGCTCCATACTTTCATTTTCTTGTATGTGCAGAAACCAAGCATGGCTTTTCGCTACCACACTTGGGAAACCCACGATATTTTCTAATCGTATCTTTCATTTCCTGCGATTTTTGATTATGTTACTTATTTGCATTTAAGCGAGTTTTTGACTACCTTTGTGGCGGTCTTAGTAGTTTTAGTTATGCAAAGATAATCATTTTCGCAATATCCACCAAACGAAAATAATCATATTTGCAACTAATGCCAAGATTTAACATTTTTTAATCATCCTTGCAACTTTCACAAGTGTTAGTTGTGAGAATGGTTAGAAACCATTGAATAAAATAATTTTTGCAAATATGAAGGACAATGTAAGACAAGATGAGTTCATTCCTGTAACTCAAAGAATCATCAGGAGCGTGCTTGAAGCCGTTGGGCTGACCGCTCCTAAGTTCGCCGAAGCTCTCGGCATTAACTATCAACGTATCTTTGACCTCCAAAGAGGCAGAACCAAGAAGTTTAACCCGAATATCGCAGCTCTTATATGCGAGAAATTTCCTCAAATCAACAAATCGTATCTCTTTACTGGGGAAGGTCCAGTCACTAACGAGCAAGAGGATTCTACAGTTGAGACACCCGTACAAGCAGAACCGCAGTCTATAGCTGGAAGTCCCGATGTCGGAACGCTGTTCCACAGGGTTGCAGATATGCTCGATACAGTTCTGACGAGGTCTGCAAAACTCAACGAATTTGAACGGCAGCTCAATGAACGTGAGGCAGAGCTCAATGCCCGAGAACTTGATCTCGAACAGCGTGAGGCCGAACTCGGCTTTCCCCAGAAAAAAACAGTTTAACATTTACTCAGTTGTATTATCGCAACCGAATGGCACGACATTTCAAAAATGTGTTCAAACGTAAATGACTGTGGCCGTCTTCGGACTGGCTCTGACTGGTGCCGGCTAAACCAGGATTGTGCCGGCTGGGGTTGCAGACTCCTTACCATTCTTCCGACGGAAATGCCTCTAACGGAACATGACCGCGCCAAACTATTCAGCCGCGTATATCGTGCGGCAGAACGGATAGGCGTGTTGGCATGTCCCTTCTTTGACGAGAAGAAGCTGGATAGCATGGTTGAGGACGACGCGCTATTGCTCTCAATTAGAAATTGCGCCAATGATTTGCAAATATGATTAAAAACAGCTAACTTTGCACATGCAGATATGAAGTAAGTAAGGCAACAGAATCACGAATACCCTCCACCGGTAATTGCCGGTGGCTATAAAAACTTGCAACATACTTGCAAAGAGAAATAATTAATATTGTAAAACCATTTATATTAGCGGAATACAAGTTGATGTGGCAGACCTGGAAAGCGTGTATACGCCAAAAGCGTATCGGGGGTTCGAATCCCCCTCACTCCGCTAAGGAACACGTTGAAAATCAGTGAGATTTACAGCGTGTTCCTTTGCTATACCATCGTATAGGCTACATAAAAAAAAGTCTGACAATGCCGAAAGTTGACGGAATTTGCGGATAAATACCGATGTTTGTTTGCGCGACGTTTGCGCCAACATCGCGCAAACAACTTCACTGAGGCAGGAAAGGCGAATGAAGCCTTATGGTAACAACAAAATTTTACCTTGATGCTCGACGAGCAAATGGAGCGACTTACTCGCTTCGTATCAACATCACTTACCGAAGAAAGATTGCATCTTTCCCTCTCGGTATTCAGTTGACTTCGGAACAATGGGATGTAACAACGGCAACAATCCAAAATCACCCCGAAGCAAAATTCTTGAATACGCTTATCAATAGGCGTAAGTCAGAAGTTGACACCCTAATCCTCAAATTAGAAGAATTTGAGAAAGAAAGATTAGCTGACATGTCAGCAATACAAATTCGGGACTACGTTGTTTCAAAGTTGAACCCAAATGAGGAACAGCCGAAGCCGAAAGAAGACCCGAACACATTTTTGAAGTGGTTTGACCGCTTCATGGGTCGCAAGCAGGGTCGCACCAAGTCCATCTATGAGGCTACTCGCAGGCGTTTAGTGGCGTGGATTGGCGAAGAAAAACTCGCCAAAGTTAAGTTCGAGGATATAAAGGTCGCGTGGTTGGAGGAATTTGAAGATTTCCTCTCGCTGACCGCCGGAGTCAATGCAAATGCCATTCACTTCCGCAATATCCGAACCGTAGTAAACTACGCCATCGACAACGAGGTTACCACCTATTATGCTTTCCGACGCTTTAAGATCAAGTCGGAAGCAACCCGCAAACGTAACTTCGACATCAATACGCTGCGCCGGATATTCACGCATCAGTGTGAGGAAGAATGGCAGCAGAAATACCTCGACTTCTTCAAGCTGTCATTTATGCTTATCGGTATAAATGTGGTTGACCTTTGCGGATTGAAGAAGATGTCGCAGGGTCGGGTTGAATACCTGCGAGCCAAGACACACCGCCCCTATTCTATCAAGGTAGAAAAAGAGGCAAGGGAGATTATCGACCGCTATGCCGGAACTGACAGCCTTGTGAACTTTGCTGAGAATTATGCCAATTATCGGCACTTTTACAACAATCTATGCAAGGGATTGAACGAAGTAAAGAAGCAACTCGGTTTGGAGGAACTGACAACCTACTGGGCGCGTCATTCGTGGGCTACTATCGCCCACAAACTGAAAATCAGCAAGGACGTAATCGCTCAGGCACTCGGACACGGAAGCCACACCGTTACCGACATCTATATTGAGGAAGATACCCAGGCAGTGGACGAAGCCAACAGAAAGGTGCTTGATTACGTGCTCTATGGTGGCATTGTAGAGCAAGCAGAAAAGAAAAAGCGCGGCAGACCGAAGAAGTCAACCGCGCCCGAAGAAGCCAAAGAGGTAGCTGCTTAGTCCTCGATTGGGTAGAAAATGCCTTTGAGTAACTGCGACATTCCGTTTTCGGAGAATGTCGCGGTTATTTTTTCGCACAGATACTTCTTGCCTTTGATGTAGA
>CAMWUY010000065.1 GCA_947177615.1 uncultured Porphyromonadaceae bacterium | reverse complement strand
TAATCATACCTTTACAGTTATTGCATCATTGCCAATGTTTTAATCCTCATCATCATCCTCATCTTCACCCTCACCCGAACCGAAGATCCGGTCATCAACCTCACCGTTCAAGAAGGGATTGCCACGCGCGAATATATCTTCAAAGGCCTCATCATCAGCAGCATATTCGTTATTGGCCTGTATACGCGCTATTAACTCGCAAGTACGCAGAAAATCCTTATACTCGTTATGAGCATTAATCTTCTCCTGAGAAAGTGAAGCATCTGAATTTCCTTCCCACCGGCGACAATAATATACTCCGTCCATTATACGGCCTATATGATAATCACGCGACAATCTGAGCGCCACAGCATAATCCTCGCCATAGCTGACATTTGGGAAGAGTATCTCACGCAGTTTGGGAGTATAGAATGCACGTGGCGCACCTATTCCATTTACACGCAACAAGTTATTACGTCCATTCTCCTCAGTCCATTCGCTATGATCTATCAACCCCGGAGGGATCGGATTTAATTGGAAATCACTTAAAAAATAACTTCCGACAACCATTACACAACTCTCTTCGTAAAATTTACGATATATCATTTCCAGAACGTGATTGCCGCTATAGATGTCATCCGAATCCAATTGCACACAGAAACGCCCACACTGCTCGGACATTACGGCCATATTCCAGCAACCTCCGATACCCAACATATCCTCAGGACGCGGACGCAACACTACGAGACGACCGTCTGTGATACTATCTAATATTTCGGATGTACCATCGGTTGAACCATTATCAACCACAATAACATTGTAGGTGAAATTAGTCTTTTGAGATAACGCGGATTGCACGGCATCACCGATTGTACGGACTCTGTTGCGCACAGGAATGATGACTGACATATCCACCGGAAATATTTCATTATCTTTCACCTCAGTTGCATCCATCGATATCCGCTGCCCTTGAGGTCGTACCATGGCATTTATCTCATAAAGATGATTAGTCAATATCTCCTCCATCTGCAGCTGATAGTCAGAGCTGCGAGGATTGACATAGTCATGCTGTTTCTCACCGCTCTTACGCAGATCCGTTTTCTCCATGCGGTACAGGTATTCTGACAACATAGAGAAATAACGACCCTGACTCATACGAAGACGTAATACATACCAACCACCGTCGGCATAACGTGATTCCTCTTCGCCAAAATCCTCCGATGCGGCCAGCACATCAGCTGCATTAAGCAATACTACTCCTCCGAAGTCAAAGTCATCGCGCAATGACCCGGGAGAATAATGAGACAGGGGATGAGGCACGGCACTTCCATCGGGCATTATATCATAAAACCAAGAGTACACCATTGACACATCCGTACTCTCAGCAACCTGACGTAATCGTCTTACGGAATGTGGCAACATTTCGATCTTTCTATCTGTGAGTTGTACCAGTATATATTGTTCCAACGGAGTACGAAAGATCTCATCTCGAAGTGCCTCAACTGTTGTAAATCTGTATATTTTCATGTCAAATTTCAATCTGGTTAAAAAATTTTTTCATTAGTCGGTATCAATAGATTTCAAACCCTTTACTTTAGAAGTGTCTTCATCAGCAAGTCCCGCTGATTATCCTCTGTGATACTCTCAAATGGTATTGAGAACGTATAGACGACACCCTTTCCGGTACGTGCCATAACCCCGGCTGCCGTACCATTATCAAAAGTCATTAATACAGTACCCGATGATGAAGCCGGTTGCAACATATCCGGATGCTGCACTATATATTGATCCTCATTAAGAGTCGTACTATATCTGATTTCTCCTCCCGGAAAACCGATGCCACCGGCATTATATACACCGGATACTTTACCATTATTATACTCATCAGTTTCTGCGATACGGACTCCCAGTACCTCCTCACCAAACCGTACACCCTCAGATCCGTAACGATAATCACTCAGATCTGAAATGGCCTTTTCACCACTCACTATCAGAGTACCTCCGTTACGCACATACGCTTCGAGAGCCACTCTAAGCGCCACAGGAAACGCCTCAAAACGTACTTTGGAATTCTCTGCATTTCCCCGACCCGTGACAGTCGTTTTCTGTTTTCCCAAGATCAGATCAACAACTTTATAATCTGTAAGCCTTACTGAGCCTCGCTCTACCGCTCCCAGTGAACAGCTTACAAAACCATAACCTGCCTCTGCAATGCTTTCGCCGTGTATCACCGGGAAATCAAAAGTATTGCCGGCAATAATCTTGCCAATATAACTGCCGGAACTACGCCCGAAGGCATCACCTGCATTTCGATTAAACTCCGTCTGCTGACCGGTATATGAAATTTCCTTAATGTAAGGAACACCAAAATCCATATTTGAATTGAAACCGGCTCGTCCGCCATCACTGAAATGCTCCGGACCGGATACTCGGGTGAAACCATTGATGATCAGGACCGGTGTGGTATTTTTCGCACCTTCCCTGAGCGCAAGAGTCTCGGAGGGGAAGGATTGCCCCCCCTCATTGGCTGCGATTATACGATAACTATGTATCAAATCATCATCGACCTTAACATCAAAGTGAGTGGAACTTGTTTCTCCAATCTTGTGAAATCCTAAGGTGCCCTCTGTTCGTTCCAATATGATATACTTGATCGGATCGGCTGTCGGTTCTGTCGGATCCGGTGTCGGTAACCAGCTCAGTCGATAATGATTTTTCTTGGTACAATTAATTGCAAAGTCCTTGACCGGCAGAGGTTGAATCACGAGTTTGCGATCTTTACGTTCTGACAGAAATCTTGCCATACCTTTATATATCGCGCGAGCTACAGTAAACTTAAAGGCCGGATCCAGACCATATTGCATATCGGCAAAGTTCTGATGACTCATCAGCTCAATCAGTGACGTCGGCACCTCTGCGACCCTGGCCTCAAGATATGACTTATCCCACATGGATCGTCGCGTCCATGATGGTTCCCATTCACGTCTTATATCGCCACATATCTGTCGCATGATGAGGTCTGTCAGCATTCGAGAATTCATACGCGGAGTGCCATCCGCATACGATGCACCGTCATTCGTATAATATATTCCGAGTGTACCGACAAAACTATCGTCAGCCCGTTTGCCGGCATCACTGTGTAACGCAAACGACAAGTCTACAGGGATATTCAGACCCTGCTTGTTGGGTAAAACCCTTGAGCCTCCGGCCAACCAGTTGACCCAATGCCCTCGTCCTGTATAGTCGTCCTTGTAGTCATCAGCACCATGATAAGGTGAATACACACTCTCGGGAGCTCCCGCCCAATGCATCCAATAGCGAGCCCCCTCCAGAAATCGAGGCATACCGGAAGTCCTGAATACAGGTGCGGTACGTGTATCGGACGCTTTGGCAGATTCCGATGTCTCAGTATCGTCATTATCCACATCTTCACCGTCAATTTCATCCTCATCCACAACATCATCTGATTCTTCAATCATTATTTCCGGAGTAGAGGGGTCATAATATATGTCACTCCGACGGGGAGATCTCGCAATGTTGCCCATACCTCCTCCTATCTTTACAGCATCAGCAGTGACAACTGTTTCCCCACCCTTTTCTGAGATATTAGTCAGCGTCACGACAGGCACTTCCGCTGAATATCCCTCTTCGAGAGGAAATGTACCGAGATATATCCATGTACCTCCTCCCATCTTCTGATTGACCTTAAACTCTCTGCTGCCTCCTGAATAATTGACTGTGTAATGCGCGTCAGTTGCGGAATTGGGCAATGACTTATAGCTGACATACACAGCATACTCACCATCTCGAGGTATGTCGGCATACCATGCAGCGACACCGGGCTTTCCGCTGCGTACGGTCTGTATCTGGCGATACGTGCCGTTTTCGAATGGATTTTCCGTATCTCTGAAGTCCGGCAGATCATATATGAAACCCTCGCCTTCGCCGGTAATCCAACTGCGGGATCCGTTCATCTCTCTATATGTTGTCTGCGAAAAGAGCATACCGCCATCATTAGTATCGTTGTCGACAATAACCTCGACATTATTCAGATCTCGTTCACGAGGCATCATAACGTATGCACCGGCATTCTCAAGCATCGGGACAAGATAGGGGATAACATATCCCATAGTATATGTATCCTCTATGCTTTGGAACAGTAACGGACGTTGCCAGACCCATGAACCGTTCTTATAATACCGTCCATGACTGCTCCATAAGGCAACGATATCTCCTTCCATACCCTTGACAGGATTGATATATGGTTTGACCGCACGCACAAACGGGATATTGGCACGATATTGTTCCGGCAATTTGTCGACTTTGTTGATATAATATGCCAATGATCTGTTGCCGACATGAAGTGACACATCATAGCTGCTCAATGAGTCCGGAAGCACACTCTTGATACTACGACGCAGATCATCTATCATCTTGCGGCTTACCGGAAGATATGTAAAATTCTCATTAAGCCCTACACGCACATTTCTCAGCTTGCTCTGAGGCTTGACACTATTGACTCTCAGGCCACCGGGATTCTGTTCTTCAGGTATATTTTCAAGCACAAATCCGTTGACCAGCAGGGTAAGAGAGTCGTTAAGAGGCGGATCAATCGGAGCAGGAGGTGTGGTATTTGTACTCTTGCGTTGCACAGATGACTTACGCGTGGTTTTCCTCTTGTTGCCGGTTGTCTTTCTCTTCTTGTATGTCGATGTCGCTCGACCCTTGCTGCGACTGCGTTTCTTGGACGCTTCAAGTTCGGACACACACAATACTCCACCGATTAAGAGTGCTGATATTGATAATGCTATAGCTCTTTTGAAATTCATAATTGACAAAATTAACAAATTTCAGTCACAACATTAGCCACATTTAACAAAATATTTGCTAACTTCGCACTCAAACATTAAATATAATCATACCATGCCAACAAAACCTTTCCACTATCAGGAACCCTTTGAAATGGGTCCGGACACTACGGAATATCAGCTTATCACCAAGGATCATGTGAAGGTCGAGAACTGGAACGGACACGAGATGCTCGTTGTGGATCCGGAAGCTCTGACACTTATCGCCAATGTAGCGTCACATAACTGCTCATTCATGTTGCGTCGCGAACACAATGAGATGGTGGCCAAGATATTAAACGATCCTGAAGCAAGTGAGAATGATAAATTCGTAGCTCTGACAATGCTCAGAAATGCGGAGGTCGCTGCCAAAGGTATTCTCCCTTTCTGTCAGGATACCGGCACATCAATATGCGCTGCATACAAAGGACAGCAGGTCTGGACCGGCTGTAACGATGAGGAAAAAATCTCTCTCGGTGTCTACAAAACATATACCGAAAACAATCTCCGCTACTCACAGAACGCTCCTCTGACTATGTATGAGGAGGTCAATACCGGTTGCAATCTTCCGGCACAGATTGAAATCCATGCTACCGAGGGAGATGAATATAAATTCCTCTTTGTTGCCAAGGGTGGTGGATCAGCCAATAAGACTTACTTGTATCAGGAGACTAAAGCAATCCTCAACAAGAAGACACTTGTACCTTTCCTCATTGAAAAGATGAAGACTCTCGGTACTGCAGCTTGTCCTCCTTATCATATTGCCTTTGTTATTGGCGGAACATCTGCTGAGGCCAACCTGGCTGCTGTCAAAAAAGCAAGTGTGAAATATTATGATAATCTTCCGACTACAGGCAATGAGTATGGTCGTGCATTCCGTGACGTAGAGTTGGAGAAAGAACTTCTGGAGGCAGCTCACAACCTCGGTCTTGGTGCACAGTTCGGAGGCAAATACTTCGCACATGATGTTCGTGTGATACGTCTGCCGCGTCATGGAGCCTCATGCCCCGTAGGTATGGGAGTCAGCTGTTCTGCAGACCGCAATGTCAAGGCTAAAATCAATCGCGACGGATTATGGATTGAGAAGTTGGATGAATTCCCGGGAGAATTAATTCCTGTTGAACTGCGCAATGCCGGAGAAGGTGAGGTGATTGAGATCGATCTCAATCGTCCGATGGAGGAGATTTTGGCTGACCTCAATAAATACCCTGTTTCTACTCGCCTGTCTCTTAAAGGCACGATCATCGTAGGACGCGATATTGCACATGCCAAGATTAAGGAGCGTCTTGATGCAGGCGAACCGATGCCTCAATATCTGAAAGATCATCCCATCTATTATGCCGGACCGGCAAAGAAACCGGAAGGTATGCCGTCAGGCTCTTTCGGCCCGACTACAGCCGGACGCATGGATTCTTACGTTGATCAATTCCAGGCAGCCGGAGGATCAATGGTGATGATTGCTAAAGGCAATAGATCTCAACAAGTTACCGATGCATGCAAGAAGCATGGAGGTTTCTATCTCGGTTCGATAGGCGGTCCGGCCGCTATTTTGGCACAGAACTCTATCAAGAATGTTGAGTTGCTTGAATATCCCGAACTGGGTATGGAGGCGATCTGGAAGATTGAAGTAGAAAACTTCCCTGCCTTCATTCTGGTAGACAACAAAGGCAATGATTTCTTCAAGCAGATCAAACCACGCTGTCCCATGGATTGCAAATAAATTAGATTTGCACAACCATACATAATGTACAGAGCTATCAGATCAATCTGAGTAATCGGATAAGTCTGATAGCTCTGATTTTTCAGATTGTCAGCACAATATTTGCTCATATCGAAGAATTTTTGTAATTTTGCAGTCTATTATAGTATCTGTTAGTAATTTTTTGCAGATACAACATTTAATTCATGGCTTAATTTAAATATCTCAATCAGTTAAGGAGATTACTTAATATTCTTATATGAAGCGCCAATATTCTGAAAAGGATATCGACTTGCTCTTTGAAACAAGTTGGGAAGTATGCAATAAAATAGGGGGCATATATACCGTGCTTAGCACAAAAGCCCGCGAATTGCAACAATTGTTTCATGATAAAGTCATTTTTATCGGACCGGACGTATGGTCTGATGATAATCCCTCACCATATTTTATCGAAAGAAAATCACTGCTCAAAAGCGCGGCATCCAAATGCAATTTGCCTCACGATCTTAAAATACGTGTAGGCAGATGGAATATTCCGGGATCTCCGATTGTCGTCTTAGTCGATTTCAAACCTATATTCCCGCTCTTAAACAATTATTATGGCGAAATGTGGGAAAGATATGGTGTTGACTCACTGCATGCGTATGGAGACTATGGCGAAGGGTGTGCATTTGCATTAGCGTCAGCAATGGTCATTGAGGCACTCACTCTACATCTTAAGGCTAACGCTGCCAATGTTATCGCTCACTTTGACGAGTGGACCACAGGAATGGGATTATTATATATTGAAGCTCATCTGCCCGAGGCTGCAACCATCTTCACTACTCACGCGACATCTATAGGACGTTCTATATGTGGCAACGGCAAAGATCTTTACAAATATTTCCAATATTATAATGGAGATCAAATGGCCAGTGAGCTCAATATGGAGGCGAAACACTCACTTGAAAAGTTAGCAGCCGGAAATGCAGATTGCTTTACCACTGTGAGCGAAGTTACCGCTCGGGAATGCTCACAATTGCTTGACGTCCCGGTTGACGTTGTAACACCTAACGGTTTTGAGCCTGACTTTGTCCCATCTTCAGCCAAATACACGCGACTTAGAAATCAAGGTCGTAAACACTTGCTGCATATCGCCTCGTTAATGACCGGGACTCAGTGGCCGGAAGATACCACTATAGTAATGACGTCCGGTCGTAATGAGTACCGCAACAAGGGACTTGACCTGTTTCTCGACTCTATGACAGCACTTAATGAGGCAATTGATGGTAAAAACAAGAAAGTGCTCGCGATAGTTGCAGTCCCGGCTTGGGTAAAGTGTCCAAATCAGGATTTGCTGATTGACCTCAATGACAACGGAACGATACCTGTTAATCCCAACTATCTGACACATCGACTCAACAATGAAGATTGCGATGCCGTAGCTTGTAGAATTCGTCAGCTGAATAATCAAAATAGTGGGGGAGACATGAAGATTCTGTACGTCCCCTGTTATCTGGATGGCAATGATGGCATCGTCAATATATCATATTACGACCTGCTGCCGGCAGTTGATATCACAGTGTTCCCTTCATATTATGAGCCATGGGGATACACGCCGCTGGAAAGTGTAGCATTCTCAGTGCCCGCTGTGACTACGGACAAGTCCGGATTCGGACAATGGATCCTTTCAACAAATGAGAATGATCTCTTCAAATCAGGAGTCCAAGTTGTAGAACGAAACGATGATAACTATCAATTAGCGGCACGGCAGATAGCTGAGACAGTGAAATCATTGATTATGGCCGATAAAGAATGTGTCAAATCTGCACGGGAAGGTGCAGCTGAAACTGCAGCCAAGGCCGATTGGCACTTCTTCATCAAGGATTATCTTGAAGCATTCCAAATAGCTCTGTCCAACCGCGACAAGAGACTGAAATAATGATTAACATCCCTCTCAAAAAGACCTTGAAGGGCTTATAACAAACTAAAAAACTGATAAACAATAATAATATGAAGATTCAAGTAAGCAACACCAATCAACCCTCCTGGCACAACGTGACAGTCAGCAACGAGTTGCCCGCTAAGCTCAAACCCCTTGAGGAGATGAGCAAAAACTTGTGGTGGGTATGGAACAGCGAAGGCAAGAGCCTCTTCCGTGACCTCGACAGAGACCTGTGGCGCAAAGTCGGTGAGAACCCCGTTATGCTGTTGCAACGCATACGTTCTGAACGCATTAACGAGATACTTAAGGACGAGGCATTTATGACTCGTATTAAAGATGTCTTCAATAGCTTCAAGAACTACATGAAGCAACCGATGCACAACGATATTCCCTCTGTGGCATACTTCTCTATGGAATATGGTCTGTGCAATTGCCTCAAGATATATTCCGGTGGTCTCGGTGTGTTGGCCGGTGACTACATCAAACAGGCCTCTGACTCTCGTGTCAATATGACAGCTGTCGGTTTCCTGTATCGTTATGGCTATTTCGCTCAGAGTCTCTCGATCGACGGACAGCAGGTAGCTAACTACGAAGCACAAAATTTTGAGCAGCTCCCCATTGAGCAGGTTCTTGACGAGGACGGTCAGCCTATGGTACTTGAAGTGCCTTATCCCGGCCGCATAATATACTCTCACATCTGGCGCGTAAACGTCGGTCGCATGAAACTATATCTGCTGGATACTGACTTTGATCGCAATTCCGAGTTCGATCGCAGCATCACTCACAAGCTGTATGGAGGTGACTGGGAAAACCGCATCAAGCAAGAGTATCTGCTGGGTATTGGCGGTATCCTTATGCTTAACAAACTTGGCATTAAGACTGATATCTATCACTGCAACGAGGGTCACGCCGCTCTGCTCAACCTGCAACGTCTCGTAGAGTATGTGCAGAATGACCATCTCCCGTTCAATGTCGCTCTCGAGATTGTCCGCGCCACTTCACTGTATACGGTACACACTCCGGTACCTGCCGGTCATGACTACTTTGAGGAGTCTCTGTTCGGAAAGTACATGGGTGAATATCCCGCCAAGCTCGGTATCTCATGGAGTGATCTGATCAATATGGGTCGTGAAAATCCGGATACCAACGAACGTTTCTCCATGTCAGTGTTCGCACTGAACACATGTCAGGAGGCTAATGGAGTGTCTTGGCTCCACGGCGAGGTTTCCAAGAAGATGTTTGCGGGCATCTGGAAAGGTTATAGCCCGGAGGAGTCTCATGTAGGATATGTCACTAATGGTGTGCACATGCCGACATGGGCGGCTTCAGAGTGGAAGTCTTTCTATACCGAGAAACTCGGACCGCAAGTATTCGAAGACCAATCTAATCCGGAAGCATGGAAAGGTATATTCGAAGTCGGTGATGACGAAATCTGGAATATGCGAATGACGATGAAGAATAAGTTCATCGACTTCGTAAAACGTGATTTCAAGGAGAAATGGTTGAAGAATCAAGGCGATCCCTCTGCTGTTGTCAAAATTCTTGACAAAATCAATCCCAACGCACTGATCATTGGTTTTGCCCGTCGCTTTGCTACATACAAGCGTGCACATCTCCTCTTTACAGACCTTGATCGTCTGGCCAAGATCGTCAACAACGAGCAGTATCCTGTACAGTTTATCTTCTCAGGTAAGGCTCACCCGGCTGACGGAGCGGGTCAGGGTCTGATCAAACGTATCATCGAGATCTCCCGTATGCCTCAATTCCAGGGCAAGATCATATTCCTTGAAGATTATAATATGATCGTGGCCAAGCGTCTCGTAACCGGAGTTGATATCTGGCTCAATACACCGACACGTCCTCTCGAGGCTTCAGGCACTTCCGGTGAGAAGGCTGAGATGAATGGAGTGCTCAACTTCTCTGTTCTCGACGGTTGGTGGTACGAGGGATATAAGTTTGATGAACAGGCCGGTTGGGCTCTCACGGAGAAGATCACTTATACTGACAACGAGCAACAGGACAAACTCGATGCGGCTACAATCTACTCTATGCTTGAGAACCAGATCGTTCCCCTTTACTTCAACAAGAACTACAAGGGTTACAGCCCGGAATGGATACAGTATATCAAGCGTTCCATCGGTCACATTGCTCCTCACTTCACAATGAAACGTCAACTCGATGACTACATCGCCCGTTTCTACAAGCCCGAGGCTAAGCGTGCCGCCAAATTGAAGGCTCACGACTATGCCAAGGCTCGCGAGATCGTGGCATGGAAGGAAGAAGTCGCCTCCAAGTGGGATCAGGTTCAGATACTTAATGTCAACTATGATGACAACATCAATGCACTCCGCTCGGGTGAAAGCCTGAATGTAAGCTGTCGTATTGACACCAAGGGTCTCGGTGATGCAATCGGTGTAGAACTGGTATACTATCGCGAACACGATGGTGAGTCAACATTCGTCGGCACAGATGACCTCAAGGTTGCGAACCGTGAAGGATCCATATATACCTATGAACTATCTGTCAAACTGAAAGAGGCCGGAATGTTCCGCTACGCGTTGCGCATGTATCCTAAGAATGTCGATCTGCCTCATCGCCAGGACTTCGCATACGTGCGCTGGTTCTGAATATAAGAATATTATAATCAATATAAGCATCCGCCTTCAGATATGGAAGTGCGGATGCTTCTATTTTCTATTTGTTTAATTAATAAAATTTGACATATTTTATAAATAATTTCGACAAATTAAAATAAAAAGTTACCGTTGTCATAATATATGGTTAAGGAAACCCCGATCATTCAGGAAAAATCATTAT
>CAMWUY010000064.1 GCA_947177615.1 uncultured Porphyromonadaceae bacterium | reverse complement strand
GGCTATGATAGTGCCCGTGGATTGTCTTGACGCAATTATTGATGAATGTAATAAATCCTGTTACTCAGTCGAATGTCTTACAATGGTGAGGGGAAACCGGGATGTTGAACCCAAGAGGATTATGATACAGTTGAGAAGGAGTAGGTCATCGTCAGATGTTGTCTCTGTAGATAAGAGCGATCTCAATTCTATAACAGATGAATTGACCATAGAATATAACCGTGGCAATTATACTGAACAATATAAGGCGTTGACCAAGGATTTTTATTTGAAATTTTAGAGTCTTTCACCTAAAAAATGTTATGGAACGAGCTCTGATTATCTGTTTTTCGTATTTTTTGTTGTAATTATAAACTTTTTTATTTATTTTGTGTCTATAAATTAGAAAATTAAATATTTTGTCCCATGAAAAGTAATCTCAGAACTAAAATTATGCTGTTGGCAACGGTGATGACCGTAGTCGGTAGTTCAGCTGTCTTTGCCGATGATTATGAGGATGATATCTATTATAATCCAAAGAAGGACAATACAATAAAGAGATCCTCGAAGGGTAAGTCCAATTATATAAGTAACTTTCAGGATCAGGATGTAGACTCATACAACCGCCGCGGGCAGTATTATATTACTCCGGTGGATACTATCGGTGCGTCAGTCAGCAACGGAGAGGACTTCGTATATACACAGGCAATTCAAAATTATTACAATCCTACTATTGTAGTGGATAATGCGGAATTGCTGGCCGACGTCCTGTATAATTCTTACGGTAATGTTGATGTCGTATTCAACTATTTAGGTGTGCCTGAGTTTGTTCCTCCATACGTGCCGAGGAGTTCCTGGTATCTGAATTTCGGCCCTCTATCCATCGGATTAAATGATCCATGGTGGTGGCCGAGTACGACATTCGGTTGGAACTACGGCTGGAATTATGGTTGGGGTCCCTCGTGGTCATGGGGTTACAATAATTGGTATAACCCCGTATGGGGAGGTTTCTGGAATCCCGGCTGGTGGGGTCCGTCGTGGGGTTGGGTGCCCGGTCCGTCATGGGGTGCAGGACGTCCTCACTATGACTATCGTCCCGGTGGCAGAGTGCCTGTAGGTCCACGTCCCGGATGGGCCGGAAACACACGCCCGGGTAACGGTCGCCATCCCGGTAGCGGAATACGTCCCGGTGACAATACCCGACCTGCTACCGGTCCCGGACACAATGGACATTTAGGTGTCATGGGTAACGGTTCAAACGGTGGACATCGTAATCCTGCGTCAGGTTATATGGGTGGTTCGGGCAGTTCCACCACAGGTGGCCGTGGTAATGGTAGTGGTGTAACAATACGCCCCGGTGGTAATTCAACCGTTCGTCCGTCAGGCTCAACCACAATCAATAAGAATAACAGCGGCTACAATAGCTCCTCCCATGATAGCGGTAGTCGAGGCCATAGCACCTATAACAGTGGCAGCAACAGCAATCGCGGTTCGTATAGCAGTGGTAGCAACCGCGGTTCTTATAGCGGTGGCAGCCGTGGAACAAGCAGCGGTGGCTCACGCGGCAGCTACGGAGGACATTCCGGCGGTGGTCGCGGCGGCCGTAGATAATGATCAGCAAATCAGACTCCTTCCCACCATCGTATATGTGGGAAGGAGTTTTATGGATGTATATATCAGTCAATAAATTAATATGAAAAGAAGAATATTTATATTTACACTGTCGGCTCTTTCAATGAGTGGATCGGCCTTGGCACAGAGTGCTGTTGATGCTTATCGTATTGCACAACCGGATATGAAAGGCACTGCTCGATTTATGTCGATGGGTGGAGCATTCGGCGCGCTTGGCGGTGATCTGTCCACACTTTCACAAAATCCGGCCGGTATCGGTGTGTATCGCAACAGTGAGGTCGGTTTAACATTGGATCTTGATTGTCAGAACAGTAATACGCAGGCCGGGGGATATTCGACCTCACTTGACAACACACACTTCTATCTGAACAACATAGGAGGCGTGATGACACTCAGACTTCCGTCAAGCTCGGTGCCTAATCTGAATTTTGGTTTCACATATAATAAGAGTACCTCGTACAACCGGCATTATGGCGGAAATATAGGATCTCTTTCCAACTCAATGTCCAATTATATAGCCGGCATCTCCAACAGCGAAAATATAAATGTCGATGATGTCACATATACCAACGGGTTTGATCCATACAATCCCAATGACGGCGGTCCGATGGCTCCGTGGCTCTCCACTTTAGGTTATTATTCATATCTGATATATCCGGATGGTAATTCTTCCAATCCCAACTGGCTCGGTCAGTGGGGTGATAATACTACCGGTACCGGACAGTTTGAGGTAGAAGAACGTGGATGTGTCGATAGTTACAATATCGCTTTCGGCGGTAATATAGCTAATATCGTATATTGGGGTATGGATTTTGATATCACAGTGCTGAACTATACCACCAATACATACTGGGGCGAGAGTATGAATGATGCTATGGTGAACCTGGACGGATCCGGTCTGACCGCTACTACCTCCGATTGGAACCTGAACAATTATTACAATCTCACCGGTACGGGCTTTAACTATAAGTTGGGTTTCATAGTCAAGCCTATTCAGGAACTGCGTCTCGGCTTTGCTTTCCACACTCCGACATATTATACCTTCACTGAGAACTATATCGCAAATACCAACTTTCGGTATAATGGCGTAACTCAGTATGATTCGGAATATACTAATGACGGTTATATTGCTTCGAATTCGATGAATTATTACAGCCCGTGGCGGTTAATATTCTCCGCGGCAGGTGTAATAGGAAATCGTTTGATAGTATCCGCCGATTATGAGTGGACTAACTATAATAAGATGAAATTTACCTCAGCTTATAATGATTGGAACATTCCGAGCTTTGATGCCTTCTATAATACTAATCAGGAGATAAAGACCTATTATAAACCGACCAACACTCTCAGAATCGGTGCTGAATATAGAGTGACTCCTCGATTTAGTGTCCGCGCCGGATACTCGTATGTATCATCCCCGGTGACTTCATTAGCCAAGGACAATGATATAATTATCGAGACTACCGGCACGATGCCTGAATATCGCTTTGATAATACAACCAATTATGTCACAGCCGGTCTTGGGTACAAGATCTCGAAGTTTTACGTGGATCTTGCTTATGTCTACAAGCATCAGAATGCTACGTATCATGCCTATACTTCCGATCCGTCCAATCCTGCGATCGTAAGTCCTCAGGCTAATGTCAATTTTAACAACAGCCAGATAGTGATGAGTGCAGGGTTTAAATTCTAATTCACAATCTTACACTCCATTATAATCGGCTTATTATCGCACTTGACACCGATTATATAACGGTCACCTCCGGGTTTAACCTTTAACTTCTTTTCAAGGGACGGCGCTTCCATAACATAGTTGCGACACACTACGTTATAGCGCAGTCCCTTGATCTCTTTAAGTCTGTGTCTGTCCGGCAATCCTGTTATTCTGCAGACTCTACCGGGAAAGGATGCCGGAGCGGAGTCGGAAATGAAGATATGGGTGTTCGGATCCAATTTTTTGATAGTCGGGTATTGAGAGACAAGTTCGTGCCATGGAGCCGCTTTCATAACAGCTGCGTTGGGTATGCATAGATAATTATCTTCCTTCAGGTCATGAATGGTGGCATACCTTATGTTTTTAAGTTCGGTATTTTTATCGTGCTTGTACCTGAAAGTGGTATTTGTCCCCGTGTCATCGGTTATATCAATACAGTAAACGTCAGTCTCTCCATCATATCCGGCCTGCTGATCCGTAAGCACCTCCTTAAGTTCACCTTTGTAACATATCAGGTGAATGGATTTCAAATGTCCGAACAATTCAGTCGCCATTCTGATGTCAAGCATAGGGGAGTGCTTGATAATCAGACGGTCAGTACGTGTTATTATCTCATCATTGGCTGCCACCATATCCGGCAGACAGTCTGCCGGATTGTAAACACGATCATTCTTGTCGCTACGTCTTGCCGGATCGGCAAAGATAATATCAAAACGGGTGTCGGTACCATATATATACTCGGTTGAGTCCGTATTCAAAATCTGTATTCCCGGTTGTTTGTCGGACGGGATGGAGAGTATCTTGGCATTATGTCTCAGTGCGGCAGCCTTGAGAGGATCCAACTCACATGCGGTGACGCTGTTGGTTCTTGCTGCTGTAAGTGAGTCTATGCCGAGTCCTGCCGTCATGTCCAGAATGCGTTTTTTGTTGCCAAATAAGTTTGTGTGATAGCGAGCTACTGCTTCGTTAGTGGCTTGTTCACCTGCCAACAGGGATGGGAAAATAAAATCAGGACAGGCTATGAAGGATGATAATTTCTTGGCCAGCTTTCTGCGTGCGGTAATTTGATCGACTGCGTGAGTCAGCAGTTCACGTTGCGGATCTTTAGCGATGTTAAGATATAGTCTGTCCGGGGGGTCGTTAAAATGTTCATTCACATAGTCGGTCACGACTTTCATCAATTCCGGTGATTCTATCCACTGTGTCAGATGATCCGTGATGATATCTGCCTTAATATGTGAAGAAGTATTCATGGGAGACAATATTAATAAATATTGCACAAAATTAATAAATAAAACTTGATAAGCCGATATCCAGCCCATACCTACGATCTCGAAATTTTAAGGAACTCTTAGAATGTCGGAGGGTGGCTTGATGTTTGAAATATTGAAAAATTATTTGTAACTTTGTTGTGACCCGGTGTAAAAAGGGTGGTTCCACACATGTATCTGTCTTATTGTCATAAATTATATAATCATTTTATAAATGTTGCGAAGATATTATCTTGCAGCGTTTTTCTTATTCTTTTTATATCAATTGTCTCCCAGTCATTGCAAGCTAAAGGCTCGGACGATGAATTTGTGGTAGTGCTCGATGCCGGGCATGGCGGTAAGGATTTTGGCGCATCGGAGAATGGTGCTCATGAGAAGGATATCAATCTGTCAGTGGTGCGCAAAGTCGGAGAACTGCTTACTAAAAAGATGAAGAATGTCAAGGTGGTATACACCCGTGACAATGATACCTTTGTGACTCTGCAAGGTCGAGCCGATATCGCCAACAAGAGCAAAGCGGATCTTTTCGTTTCCATTCATACGAATTCGGTGGACAAGAGCAATAAGAATCGTGTAAATGTATCCGGAGCGTCAGTCTATGCACTCGGTCTTCATAAGGATGACAACAACATGAATGTAGCCCGCCGTGAGAACTCCGTAATAGAGATGGAGGGTAATTACGAGCAGAAATACTCCGGTTTTGATCCTTCGAAGGATGAGTCGTACATCATATTTGAGATGGCTCAAAAGAAAAATCTTGCTCAGAGTATCAAGTTCGCTCACGAGGTGCAACGTAATATGGTGAGTATTGCCGATAGAAAGGACAGGGGAGTGCATCAGGCAGGTTTTTGGGTGCTATGGGCTACATCAATGCCATCTGTATTGATAGAGCTTGACTTTATCTGCAATCCCGAGTCCGCTAAATTTATGACATCCAAGGCCGGGGTTGACAAAATGGCTGAGGCTATATATAAGGCTATCAGAAGTTATGAAGAGAAATATGTATCGCGTTCAGGAATATCTGCCAATAGCAGTCGTCCTGTTCGTAATGATCGTTCGGTCGATGAGATAATGTCCGACTCCAGGTCATCAGGTCTGATAGCCGAGCAGTCATCTGCGCCATCAGTCAGTTTTAGTAGCGTGTCGGAGCAGAAAGGATCTTCGAGGCGTGTATATAAGGACACCTCTCATCAGGGTGTCCTCACCGATAGCCGGAATGGGAGGACTGCGCGCAGACGTCGGTCTCAACAGTCGGCAGCCACTTCCGCAGCCAGAAATGTCGAAGTCAAGGAGATTGCCCTTCTTTCCGAGTCAGATGGAGGTATGAGTTATTCGGCTATTGATGATGATAAGGGAGCAGTCTCGGTTGTCGATGATACCGGCAATGACAGAAAAGTGAAAAAGGCTAAGGGGGGTAAACAATCAAAGAAAGAACGTAAGCAACCTAAATCGGGGGTCAAGACCAGAAATAAGATGCAGACTGTGTACACAATCCAGATAATGGCAAGTGCCGAGCGTTTGAACGGTAGTTATCAGGGTTTCTGCGGACTATCTCCTATCTACTCATTTCGCGAAAATAACTTATATAAATATACCTACGGAGAGGCCAAAACCAAGGAAGAGATCGAACCGCTGCTCGTCAAGGTGCGTGAGAAGATCCCTGATGCATTTATCATCTCCAAGACTCGCTCTATGTAAGTGTCTCCCAACGTAAGTGTCAAGAAACTTTATCATTATGAAAAAAAAATTCAATAAGGAGTTTATCATTGGTTTGTCGGTAATTATAGCAATCGTGATATTGTTTTTTGGAATAGATTATCTCAAAGGAATAAATCTATTCCAACCTACAAATTATTACACGATAGAGTACAAGGATGTGGCCGGTCTGGAGAAGTCAGCGCCTGTCACGATCAATGGATTTAAGGTTGGACAAGTGCGTGATATCTCAATTGACTATTCTCATCCTGATAAGATTAAGGTCACTTTAGCACTGAATAAGGATCTGCGGCTTCCGGAGGATTCACGTGCTGAGTTAGCCTCTACATTGCTAAGCGGAGCGTATGTCAATATTCGTCTGGGTAGCAGTGATAAGATGATGGCGGTGGGTTCGGAAATCCAACCGATGGTATCCGCTGATCTGATGACAGCGTTGCAGCAGGATGTAATGCCGGCGGTAAGCAATATCCTGCCTAAAATAGATTCGTTGATGTATCATCTCAATCAGCTGGCGGGTGATCCCGCTCTGCAACAATCCATACAGCGTCTTGACGGTATAACAAACAATATCATGCTTACAACGTCGAGTCTCAACAGTCAGATCAGCGGTCAACTTCCCGGGATCATGTCCGGAGCTCGCACGGCAATGGTGCAATTGGATACCATCACCGGCAATCTGGCGATATTATCAAGGGATCTGAAGACTCTGCCGTTGCAACCGACGGTAGACAACCTGCAGCGCGTTACAGCCAATCTTGATCAATTCTCCCGGCAGTTGAATAATCAGAACTCAACTTTGGGCAAGCTGACCAATGATCCGGCCTTATATAATCAGCTCAATACAGTTGCCGCCGATATCGACTCATTGATAGTAGATATAAAGCGCAACCCCAAGCGATACATATCTATCAAACTTCTATAAGAGCTTTTCTTGTGAGACCGAGTCTCAAACATAGTTGAGGAGATGGTGAGATAGATGAAAAAAAGTATAAAAATTATTTTCTTACTAATAAGTCTGTTACACTAATTTGGAGAAAAACAAATATTTCAGCTATTTTTTTTCTCATATTTTATACCTTATTTTGTAGAGTGGAATTCCCTCATTGGAGTTCCACTCTCTTGTCGGTAACCGTTTTCAATGGCAACAATAATAAAACAATGAGTGAGGATTATCAAATAAAATGGGGTAAGTGTCAGGAGTTTATCCGTGATGTTATCGGTGAAAACAGATTTAATATCTGGTTTGGCAAGACCCGAGCCCTCTCATTTGCAGATGATACCCTCACCATAGAGGTTCCCACACACTACTATTATGAGCAATATGAGGATGTGTTTTACAACGTCCTTTCATCGGCAATACGAAAGGTTTTCGGTGAGGACGCGAGATTAAACTATCGGGTGCGCATGATAGACTCTCCCAGTGGTGAGGTTACGTTGCCACATTCCGGTAAGAGCAAGGTGGTGGATAGCAGACTCGACCGCGCCACGGTCAGAGGAACATCCGCGAACGTGAACGGCGGGTCGTCACAGTTGCCGTCATTTAATTCGCAACTTAATCCCTCATTGAATTTCGAGAACTATTGTGTGGGTGAGTCCAATCGTCTTGCCAACACTATAGCTCAGGCCATTGCCGACAAGCCGCGTAATTCAGACTTCAATCCCTTTTTCCTATACGGCGATGTAGGTGTAGGTAAGACTCACCTTGTCGAGGCTATAGGTATACGGGTGCGTGAGAGAAATGCGATGGCAAAGGTATATTACACTACTGCCCGTCAATTTCAACATCTTTATGCCGAGGCAACAATCTCCAAAAAGGTGCCTGATTTTATCAATTGGTTCATGATGATGGACCTATTGATAATAGATGATTTACAAGAGATATCCAACAAGGTAAAGACTTCAGAAGTATTATTCCCCATCTTCAATCATCTACATCAGAGCGGTAAACAGCTGGTGTTCGCGTGCGATCGTCCCCCTATGGAGCTGGACGGAATAGCAGATCGACTTATAGACAGATTCAAGTGGGGACTGACGGAGAAATTGCCTCGTCCCGACGCGAGCCTGCGCAAGCAGATATTGAAGTATAAGGCTCGGAAAAACGGGTTGGATCTTCCGGAGAATGTTATAGATTATATAGCTTGTAACGCTGTCAATTCGGTTCGTGAACTCGAGGGAATAGTAATGGGTATGCTGACGCGCAGTATATCTCTAAATGTGCCTATAACCGTTCAATTGGCCGAAGAGGTAGTCAAGAATACAGTAAAAGTAGAGACCCGCAAGCCTGTAAACTTCGATATGATTGTAGAGGCGACGGCAGAAGTATATGATATTAATCCTGATGTGATATTCTCTAAAAGTCGGGTACGTGATATAGCGGATGCCCGTCAGGTAATAATGTATCTGTGCAATAAATTAACGTCTCTGTCCAGTACAGCGATTGGCCAGAAGTTGAACCGTCAGCATGCCACGGTGTTGCATGGCATTGCGACTATTAAGGATCGCCTGTCGGTCACTCCGGAATTTTCACGCATATTAGATGCAATTGAGACAAATGTGCTCAGTTGAGGGCAAGATTGACAGCATCTGATATCAAGGGTATGATGCTCCTGTCAAATGCCTCGGAGGGGAACTGTACCCAATCATGTTCCAGTCTGTTACGCAGTTCATTGAGGTCAGATATCGTGGAGTGAGGAGAACGCATTGCCTCTGAATATCGACTGATGCCCTCCTTTATCTTGCCTTGTGCTATCTTGGTGTGTCCGGATAAAAGTAATAATTCGCTATCCGGTTTTTCACCACTCAGGAGTCTGGTGGCTATAATATTCTCAATAATTTCGTTTGCCCGGTCGAACTGTCCAATATACATCCGACATTTGGCTGCGAGCTGTTTGGACTCATCATTTTCCGGATCAATGTAATCAATCTTATACAGGGCTTTGAGCGCATCTGTGTAATTGCCCGTCTTTATAAGGCATCTGATCTCGCTCAGAAGCAATTTTATATTATCCTGATCATCCTCAAGCAGAAGAGTATAGTAGTGGGTGGCCTTATCGTATTGACCTGATAATTCGGCAGCCTTTGCTATATTGCGACATAACCATTGGCTGTTAATATTAAATAATTCCGCTTTTTCGAAGTATTTCAGAGCTTGAGCGGAATCCTTCTCCTGCAGATAACAATATCCGATCTTCTCATACAATGCTCCTTCGTTGGCTTGTTCGGCAATTATCAGGAAAAGTTGCAGAGCCTCCTTATAATGCCTATTGCGGAAATAGAATTCGGCTACCATCTCGACAATCTCGCGCTCGCTGAGCAGAGAGCCTAAGTATGGCAGTGAGTTGAAATTAAACGGAAATCCGAACGGTGAGGGAAATTCACGTTTCATACGGTAGAAATTGTAGAAACGATATAGTGAGCGGATGTAGGACATAGACTCACGATCAAAGTCAGGAGTACTACTTTTAAGCATAGCCTCCTTATATTCCTCATTGTGTTGCTCAAGCTGCGCCTGTAATCCCTCAGACATTTGCTGTAGTTGAGCCTTGGGCAGTTGACTGATCATTAGAGCGAAACTATACTTGTCGGAGTCGCACATCATATTGAGCTTATCAATTGTAGAGACGAAACTCATTTCAGAGTCGTTAAGACTACCGTTGATGGCAGAATGATCTGTGGTAAACGGGAGAAACCAGTTGGCTATCTTGTTAAAGAAGGGCATCTGCTTCATTCGTCCTAATCCCATTAGCATCAGATCGGCGCCATCGCGTTGCATTCTCTCCAGTCTGCTGATTTTATCCTTAAGGCCGGATTTGGAGATAAGTTCTTCCCATTCCGGATTTTCCTCTATATCCATCAAGTTAAGCTCACCCTGATCGGACTTGAACTTATTGAGCAGATCGGGACCGGCCTTCATGATATCGGGCATTATCTCCTCTTGAATCTTATCGACTGCCTGCATCGAGCCAACAGTACGAATGAGCACCATCAACAGTTCTCTAAGCCGACGATAATTCATTAGATTGTCAGTCCATGTATCAAACCGCATGCGCAAGGTGTAGTCGTCCTTAAGCCGATTGGCATGACGATACAGTATGAGTACGATGCCGGTCAATGTCCGTGCACTAAGCCTCTCGTTGACAATGTTATCCAAGTCCAAGAGCGCAAGTAGTTTCTGGCGGTCATAAATCTTGAGTGCTCCCATCGTCAGCGCACCGATTATTATAGAGGCGAGAAGCACGTCCTCTTTTTTTGCTTCAGCAAATTCCATAACCTCCGCTATGTCGGTTCGGTTGCCCGGAGGTATTGTCCAAATATTGTCAAAAATGTCGCAGAGTATGCTATCTCTCTCCTTATATATTTTCTGCTTTTCAGTCTCTGAAGGCGTGAGAAGCAGAATGTCATGAAGAGTATCGTAACGCTGCATAAGCTCAGAGAGTTTAGTGCCTGTATTATGGCTGATGCGTGCAGTGGAATAATATAACTCCGGGTTATCCTTAAGATTATCACGATACTCTATAGCACGAATAATGCCGTATAAATCCTCCCGCAGGTCAGAATATAGCTTTGGACGAGCAGGATCCTCCTGTCCCTCCATCATGTAGTGCAACATGTATTGATACGTGTATGCTGTACGTTCCAACATATCTTTGAGTGTTGCATCAGTGTGAGTGTCAAGATATTTACGTATAATATCTATAGCCGTAGATACCTCATAATGATTGAGGGTGCCGATGGCACGTACCATAAATTGTCTTAATTCCTTATTAGAAGTCTGCATGACGGATATCCTTTGTACGCAAAGTTACATTATAAAATCGTATCAGTACTCCCGATGAATATAAAATTTCATTCTATTGAGAGTCTTATAGATATATAACAACAATTTTTTAGCCAAAAGTTGAGATAACAAGATATTCCGGTTCTGATCAATTGTAATCGATCGGACTCTTCCGTAATT
>CAMWUY010000063.1 GCA_947177615.1 uncultured Porphyromonadaceae bacterium | reverse complement strand
GCAGGACCGTTCTTTACTTAAGAAGGCTCAGTCTGATCTGGAATTCAGTGATTATAATCTCTCTTATCTGTAAGTTGCTGTTGTTCGGGGGATCTTGCTTGATATTTGTGCGTAGGCTGAAGCCTACACTCCATATAATTATTGCCGGAGGGGGTTGCGTAGGCTGAAGCCTACACTCCTTGCTGTACGATTGTAATTGTTTCTTAGGGATAAAAAAAGAGACCCGTGGGGGTCTCTTTTTTATTTTGTAGGGGGTTGGGAGCGTTTATTTGATTTTGGCTTGTATGGCTGCGCTTTCGGCTTCGTAGCCGGGTTTGTTGAGCAGGGCGAACATATTCTTCTTGTAAGCCTCCACGCCGGGCTGGTTGAAGGGATTGACGCCTAACATATAGCCGCTGATGCCACAGGCCTTCTCAAAGAAGTAGATGAGCTGTCCGAGTGAATATTCGTCGAGTGAGGGTATCTCGATGCGGATGTTGGGCACTCCACCCTCTACGTGTGCTATCTTGGTGCCGAGTTCCGCCATCTTGTTGACCTCGTCTACCCCCTTGCCGGCGAGATAGTTGATACCGTCGAGGTTTTCAGCATTTTCGGGAACGCGGACAGAGAGAGCCGGTTTACGAACTGATATTACGGTCTCGAAGATGGTACGCTCGCCATCTTGTATCCACTGACCCATAGAGTGGAGGTCGGTAGTGAGGTCGACGGATGCCGGGAAGATACCTTTACCATCCTTGCCCTCGGACTCGCCATAGAGTTGTTTCCACCATTCGGCAAAGAAGTGGAGCTTGGGGTTGTAGTTGACGAGGATCTCGATCTTCTTGCCACTGTTGTAAAGGGCGTTACGCATCTGTGCGTATATTTGTGCGGGATTTTCGGGTGAGGGGTGCTCAGTGGTGCGCTCCATATCGCGTGCACCGTTGATGAGTTTCTCGATGTCGTGACCGGCCACGGCTATGGGTAGCAGACCTACGGGGGTAAGCACGGAGAAACGGCCTCCGACATTGTCGGGGATGACGTATGTCTCGAAGCCCTCCTTGTCAGACATGGTGCGCAACGCGCCCTTGTGAGCGTCAGTGATAGCTACGATGAGATCCTTGGCCTTGTCGGCACCTATCTGACTGACGAGCATATCCTTGAGGATACGGAATGCGATGGCGGGCTCGGTGGTGGTACCACTCTTGGAGATAACGATGATGCCGAAACGTTTACCCTGGAGGAGTTTCTGCAATTCGCCGATATATTCCTCGCCGATATTCTGTCCTGCATATAGCACCTTGGGTGACTTGGGAGCGGGTGCGTAGAAGTCAGCGAAATTGTCAGAGAGTGCTGTGATGACGGCCTTGGCACCGAGGTATGAGCCGCCGATACCTATGCAGACTACGTAGTCGCAGTTATCGCGGAGACGCTCCGCAGTCTTGTTGATACGTGCGATGAGGTCAGCGGGTGTCTCGGAGGGTAATTTCTGCCATCCGAGGAAGTCGTTGCCGGCGCCGTTGCCCTCTTCGAGGGTAGTGATAGCTGCTGTCGCAGTGGCGTCAAGTGCCTTATACTGCTCATTGGCGAAGTATAGGGCATCCTGGATATTCAAGTCTATTGTTTTCATATTTAATTTTTTTGGGTTATCGTAATAAATTATATGACTTATCGGTGATCAGGTGAAGGTCTGAGCCAGGCGGTCGAGTGCACGGCGCGGAGTCACCCGGTCGTAGAGTATGGAGTATACGCAGTCGAGGATGGGCATGTCGACGCGGACGCCGGCTTCGTTGATCTCGTGGATGCATTTGGTGCCGTAGTAACCTTCGGCTACCATTGCCATCTCCATCTGTGCGGCCTTGACACTATATCCTTTGCCAATCATAGATCCGAAGTTGTGATTGCGTGAGAATTTGCTGTAGGCCGTCACAAGGAGGTCACCGAGATAAGCGGAGCGACAGATATCGCGGTCCATGGGCGCTATTGCGTCGACAAACCGCCGTATCTCGCGGATAGCATTGCAGACGAGCATTGCCATGAAGTTGTCACCGGTCTTCATACCGCTGACGATACCGCCGGCTATGGCATATACATTCTTCAGTACGGCTGAATATTCGATACCGGCCACGTCAGAGGATATAATGGTCTTCATCTTCGGTCCGGCGAGCAGATCGGCGAATGCCTTGCTCTTGTCCGTGTCGTGGCATCCGATGGTGAGATAGCTGAGTCGTTCGAGTGCTACCTCCTCGGCATGGCACGGGCCTCCGATGACCATGAGATTGTCATCGGCACATCCGAAACGCGAGGCGAAATATTCGGTGACTATCATGTTGTATTCGGGCACGATACCCTTGACAGCCGATACGATATGCTTGCCCGACACGTCGATGGTGATACGGTCGGCTTCGGACCGGAAATATGGCGAGGGGACGGCGACGACGAGAGTGTCGGCCGCTTCACAGGCTTTGTTGATATCGCTGTGAAAGTTGATGCGTTCGGTGTCGAATGTGACATCCGACAGATATACCGGATTGTGGCGATACCTGATAAAGTCATCAATACGATCCTGGCGGTGCATGTACCACTCGATACGGTCGCAATTGGTGAGCAGCAGTTTGGCCAATGCTGTCGCCCAACTGCCGCCACCTATAACCGCTACCCTGCCTAATGTACTCATATCATATTTCGGGTTATACTGTCTCTGTCTGATTACTGCTCGGTTGTCTCTTCGGCTTCGCCCTCATCGGTTTTGGCCTTGACTTCAGGTCTCATCTGCGGGAAGAGGAGCACCTCCTGAATGGTCGATTGACCTGTGAGCAACATGGCCAGCCGGTCCATACCGATACCCATACCGGATGTCGGGGGCATGCCGTACTCCAACGCGCGGATGAAATCATGGTCAATGATCATCGCCTCATCATCGCCCTTGTCAGCGAGCTTCATCTGTTCTATAAAACGCTCGTACTGGTCAATTGGATCGTTCAGCTCGGAATAAGCATTGGCGAGTTCCTTGCCGTTTACCATAAGCTCGAAGCGTTCGGTAAGCTCGGGATTGTCGCGATGACGCTTGGTGAGGGGAGACATCTCGATGGGGTAATCGATGATGAATGTCGGCTGTATCATCTTGCCTTCGCACTCGGCGCCGAATATCTCGTCGATGAGTTTGCCCTTGCCCCATGAGTCATCGATCTCGATGTGACGTTGCTTGCAGAATGCGCGCAGTTCATCTTCGGTCTTGCCGGTGATATCGAAACCGGTCGCGTCGAGGATGGCCTGAGTCATAGTGATGCGCGGATACGGTGCCTTGAAGTCAATCTCGTTGTCACCGATCTGCACCTTGGTTGTGCCATTGACATCAATGGCTAACTTCTCGAGCATTTTCTCCGTGAAGTCCATCATCCAGTTGTAGTCCTTGTAGGGGACATAAATCTCCATACAGGTGAACTCCGGGTTGTGCGTGCGGTCCATACCCTCGTTGCGGAAGTTGCGCGAGAACTCGTAGACACCGTCAAATCCTCCGACAATCAGTCGCTTGAGATAGAGCTCATTGGCGATACGAAGATAGAGAGGTATGTCGAGGGCGTTGTGGTGGGTGATGAACGGACGGGCGGCCGCGCCACCGGGGATAGCCTGCAGGACCGGGGTGTCCACCTCGAGATATCCGTGAGAGTTGAAGTACTCACGCATTGAGTTGAACATCTTGGTACGCTTGATGAAGATATCCTTGACCCCCTTATTGACGACGAGGTCGACATAACGGCGCCGATACCTGAGTTCGGGATCGGTGAATGCGTCGTATGCCTGTCCATCCTTGATCTTGACGACGGGGAGCGGGCGGAGACTCTTGGAGAGGAGGGTTATCTCCTGCGCATGCACGGTGATCTCTCCCATCTGTGTACGGAATACGTAACCTTTGACGCCGATGAAGTCACCTATATCGAGCAATTTCTTGAAGACAACGTTGTACATTTCCTTATCCTCGCCGGGGCAGAGGTCATCTCGTGAGACGTAAACCTGTATACGTCCGTCAGCGTCCTGCAGCTCCATGAATGAAGCCTTGCCCATGATGCGGCGTGACATTATACGTCCTGCGATCTGCACTTCACGCGGCGGCTGGAGGTCATCGCTGAAGTTTTCGCGTATTTCGGTGGTGTGTCCTGTCACTTTATATTCTGCTGCAGGGTAAGGCTCTATGCCACGTTCGCGGAGCGCCTCCATCGAACGGCGGCGCACAATCTCCTGCTCTGAAAGTTCCTGATGTGCCATATCTGATTATCTGATATTAATATAGGATGCAAATATAATAAAAAATCCCGAGAATAGCTATCTTAGCTATTTTAGCTATCATAGCTATCTTAGCTATTTTAGCTATCTTAGCTATTTTAGCTATTTTAGCTATCTTAGCTATTTTAGCTATCATAGCTATTGTAGCTATATTAGCTATTTTGGCTGTTGGAGGGCGGCGGTCAGGCGGATGAAGTCTTCTACGCCCAACTGCTCGGGACGTTTGGTGAGGAGATCCCATTTTGCCAATTCGCTATCCTTGGGTATCATGCCGGAGAGGGAGTTGCGCAGGGTCTTGCGTCGCTGTCCGAAGGCGGTCTTGACTACGGTCTTGAATCTGCGTTCGTCACATCCCAGGGATGTGCGACCGTTGCGGGTGAGCCGTAGTACGCCACTGGTCACCTTGGGTGGAGGCGCGAATACTCCCGGCGGTACGCTGAAGAGGTACTCACAGTCATACCAGGCTTGCAGGAGAACTGAGAGTATGCCATAAACCTTGGATCCCGGTCCCGCACAGATACGTTCCGCAACCTCACGTTGCAACATACCGGCCACCACGGGAATTTTCTCTTTATAATCCAGGACTTTAAAAAATATCTGCGAAGATATGTTGTATGGGTAATTGCCGATAAGGACCATCTCACCCTCTACGATCGTGTCGAGATCCATCTTGAGAAAATCACCCTCCACAACGCGCAGGCCGGGCATCTCCCGGTGCAGGTATTCAACTGATTCGGTGTCAATCTCGATGGCAGTGACATCGCGCCCGCTATTGACAAGGAACCGGGTCAGTACCCCCATACCGGGTCCTATCTCTACAACAGGCAGAGAGGCCCACTCCCGGCATTCAGCCGACAGTGAGCCCTCGGATATCATATCAGCAATACGTCGCGCTACGTTCAGATCTTTGAGAAAATGCTGACCCAGCGCCTTTTTTGCTCTTACTTCCGTCAAATTTCTGTTTTTTTTGGGTTATTTTTTTAATTTTTTGGCAACAGCCGCGGGGACTGCGTTGTCGTGAACCAATACAGCGATAGTCTTCTCGAGGAAGTAAGGCTCAGAGACATAAATATATCCGTCGTAAATCTGATTGGTGTCCCAGCTGTTTTTCACCTTATAATAGCGATTGCCCTCCTGGTCAGTGGCATAACCGACGATGACCATGCCGTGGTCATCGGTAGTCTCCATATTATCGAAGGTCTTCTGGCGGTCTTCCTGAGTGATAACGCGCTCCTTGACCGGACCTTTGATCTCAGCCTCGCTCTTCTTGCGGTCAGCGTCAGAGAGCTTGACCCAGCGGGCCAATTCGGTACCATCCATATCAGCTTCGGTACGCTTGACGGGGAGGACTGCAAATCCCTCTTTCCACTTGAATGTAGGTTCGCTCACATCGGCGGCCCAACATACAGTGTATCCATTCTCGAGGGCGTTGTCGACGATGGCCTTGAGATCCTCCATCGGGACATTCACACTGTTGGCGGAGCGCCAGTTGTCCGGGATCTCAATAGCGAATTCCTCGTAGAAGGGGTGATGAGTATATGATGTGTAGCTCTTGAACTTCTTGGCATCAAGACCCATAGCTTTGGCAAACTCCTTGGGAGTATATGTTTTGCCATTGTAGGTAAAGGTCTCGGGAACCTGTCCCAGATATGCGTCGAGGATACCGATATATCCCGGCAACCAGGCTGTGGAGAGTCGTTTGTTCTCATTCTTGAGAATACCGTCGAGGTATCCCTTGAGAGCTGCGAACATCTCGTAGTGCATGTGTTTCTCCTCGCCGTAGTTGAGGCCGTCATATACCTCCTCGGGTACGGCACCCTGCTGATCCAAAACAGTGAGAACATCAGCAAATCCTCCACCCTGGGCGAAGTTCATGCAGCCACCCATGCGTATATATTTCTTAGCCTTGTCAATATATGTCTGACGGACGGTGAACATCTCGGAGAGGTCGAGTTCCGGTCCTCCCTGGCGCAACACCTCGTCCTCGAGAGAGGATGTGCCGGCAAATGACCAGCATGTACCCGATTTGTTCTGATCCTTGACCGGAGTGGTGGGTAAGATCTTGACATCGGTAAATTTAAATCCGGTGCTGTCAGGAGTGATGACTCCATCTCCGGCAGACGCGGGAGCCTCCATATAAGTGGCCCATCCCATAAGCGGGGCTAATACTAAAGTTGTTAAAATTGCTTTTTTCATGATATTGTATTGTGTTTTCACAAAGTTACATTTTTTTTATAACTTTACCAATTATAATAATATTCATTCCCATGAAAAAATTACTATTGACGGCAGTCGCCCTGTTGTCGCTGTTTGCGGCAGATTACAAGAGTGCCGCATCGCGTCAGGATTACACTGTCTACGTCGATGATCACGGCATCATGCGCCGCTCGGACACGGATGCAGAAGTCTCCTACTACGGTACCAACTACACAGTACCGTTTGCTCACGCCTACCGGGCATTACAACTTGTCGGTAGTGACCGCAAGGCGGTCATAGACCTTGATGTCGCCCACATGAAACGACTGGGGTTCAATGGTTTCAGACTACATCTATGGGATGCCGAACTGGCAGACTCAGAGGGTAATCTGCTGAGAAATGATCATCTCAATCTGCTTGACTATTTGATATTTCGTCTTGAGGAGTCGGGTATAGATATCGTGCTGACAGCTCAAACCAACTTCGGCAACGGTTATCCCGAACGCAATATAGACACCGGTGCCTTCACCTACGACTTTGACAAGTGTGATATACATGCCAATCCCAAGGCTCAGGCCATTCAGGAGCGTTATCTGACACAGCTTGCCAAGCACCTCAATCCGTATACCGGACGCACATACGCAGCCGACAGGGCCATCATCGGCATAGAGATCAATAACGAGCCATGCCATACGGCTCCGGCACGCGAGGTGACCAAATATATCGACCGGATGGCCAAGGCCTTGCGTGACGCCGGCTTCGACCGTATCATAATGTATAATGTCAGCCATAATCCTGATGTCACGGCTGCGTATTATGATGCCGATATTCAGGCTACCACTTACCAATGGTATCCGGATGGTCTGGTAGCCGGTCATGAGCGTCAGGGCAATCTGCTGCCATACGTGGATGCATATCCCATACCGTGGAGCAAGAAAATAGCCGGTTATGACAGGATGGCGCGAGTGGTATACGAATTTGATCCCGGTGACGTGTTGTGCACATATCTCTATCCGGCAGTAGTGCGCACGTTCCGTCATCAAGGATTTCAATGGGTGACACAGTTTGCATACGATCCTACTCCCATATCACGTTATAACACTGAATATCAGACACATTTTCTTAATCTTCTATATACACCGGGGAAGGCGCTGGGGATGATGACAGCCGGTGAGGCTATGCGTCGGCTGCCGTCGTCGGGTGAATTCGGCACATACCCTACTGATACAGTATTCAAGGGTGAAAATGCACATTTTGAGGTCTCATATACCCGTGATCTCAGCCTTATGACGGGACCCGAGACATTTATATATACCAACAATACCGAAACGGTACCCGAGTCGGCAGAGCGTCTGCGGCATATAGCCGGAGTCGGGTGCTCGCCATTAGTGAGCTATCCCGGTACGGGTGCGTACTTTCTTGATCGACTGGATGATACGGGCGTGTGGCGTCTTGAGGTAATGCCCGATGTCGCTATATATGAGGATCCTTTTGAAAAAACGTCACTCCGACGCCCGGTGGCATCATTATATTATGCTACGCATCCTATGCAGATACTCCTGCCGGGATTGAGCGATGATTATTCAGCTGTGCAGATAGCTGACGGAGAGGGTAATGTAACTGAGAGTCAGATCATAAAAGCTGTCTCGTCCACGATTTCTGTCGAGCCGGGGGTCTATATTCTGGCCAAGGATGAGGCGTCACTCTCCGCGGGAATCAATTCGGCGGATGCAAGTGTATTGGCGCAGTATTGTGCTCCCCGGTATTTGACAGGTGCCGAGAAGCATCCCATACCCTCGGTCGAACATACTCCGACGGCATATATTGATATTAATGAACCCCTCTCGGTCCGGGCTCGTGTCATGGCCGAAACCCCTCCGGCCCGTGTTGTAATCTATCCGGCGGATATATCCTTCTGGCGTGAGGAGAATACATTATATGAAATGAACAGTACGGACGGGGTCAATTACACAGCTGTCATCCCGACAGAAGCACTCAGGGATGGTTTCCGATACAATATTGTTGTAGAGACGGCCAACAGCGGTGTATATACCTATCCCGCACGCAGCGCAGGATCACCGCTCGACTGGGATGTCATCACCACGCAATATTATGTATCGTCACCGGCCCGGCCTGACGATCCCTTTATCCTGTATACTCCTGAAGAGCGGGATAAGAACCTGGATGTGGCTATGATACCTGAGGAATATTCCTATCGTTGGCGCGTAGTGGATAACGCCCCCTACGGAGCGCCAACGCTCGAACTGAATGCGGATCCTCATTCGGCCGGTCAGATAGCCGTACGTGCGTACGTCGGTGAGCTAACCGACTCACCGGCATTGAGATTGGAGGATAAGAGTATGGTAGAGGTCATCACGGGGCGCCCGTTGCCGGTGGGTACGACACTGTCGGTGACTACTACCGAAGGCCTGACATATACCGGGGATCTGACTGCATCGGAGGATGGTCGCAGTTACAGTATGGAGTTGGCCTCGTGCCGACTCGCTCCGACGCTTATTATACCGGCACCGTATCCTACCTTCCTGCCCCGCGAATTTACTCCGACAGCTGATAGTGTACCTCAGCATCCGGATCCGGCGGAAATAGAGTTTGTAACATTGAACATTCCTGCTGCCGGTGGTGTACCGGTGAGTATCTCCCTGGCCGGCATCACACTACGTAAATAATATATATATGTTATACAAGATGAAAAGTATTATATTTAGTTCGGTCATGCTGATTGCGTAATCGTTCACATTAAAATCTCAAGATATGAATAGTTATAACCCTAATTTAAATCAGTCGGTTGCTCCGGCTGAAGAGCTGACACTGACACAGGAGTGGGATAAGGTCTTCCCGAAAAGTGACAAGGTCGATCACAGGAAGGTGACATTTGTGAACCGTTATGGTATCACGCTTGCGGCGGATATGTATATCCCTAAAGGTGCGACGGGAAAACTCCCGGCCATTGCCGTCAGCGGTCCGTTCGGTGCCGTCAAGGAACAGTCCAGCGGACTGTATGCGCAGCAGCTTGCCGAACGCGGTTACCTTACCATAGCCTTCGACCCGTCATTTACCGGCGAGAGCGGAGGAGAGCCACGCCGTGTGGCATCACCCGATATAAATGCCGAAGACTTCTCGGCTGCGGTCGATTTCCTCTCTGTTCAGCCTGAAGTGGACCCGAACCGCATAGGTATCCTCGGAGTATGCGGATGGGGAGGTATAGCCATACAGTCGGCCATCAACGACCCGCGTATCAAGGCGACTGTTGCCTCGACAATGTATGACATGACCCGCGTAAGCGCCAACGGATATTTTGATGCCGACGACTCGAAGGAGAAGCGCAATGCCAATCGTGCTGCACTGGCCGCACAGCGCACCGAAGATTATCGCAAGGGTCAATACACCCGTGCAGGCGGCGTCGTGGACCCGCTGCCCGCGGATGCCCCGCAGTTTGTCAAGGATTATCACGCCTACTATAAGACACCCCGCGGTTTTCATCCCCGTTCGGGCAACTCTACCGATGGCTGGAATGTCACATCGGTGCTGCCGTTTATCAACTTCAAGTTCTTTGAATATGCCGACGAACTTGAAAACGCGGTGCTGATAGTCCACGGTGACATGGCTCATTCCTACTATTTCGGCAAGGACACATTCGCGAAGCTCAAGGGAGCGAACAAGCAGATGCTTACCGTGAAAGGTGCCTCCCACTGTGACCTGTACGACCAAATCGACATCATACCCTTCGATGAAATCGCCGCATTCTACAAGGAATACCTGAAATGACGACAAAAGAATTCATAGAGATAATGGACTCCGGGAACCTCATTCCCGGAGGTAGCCCCGTGCATGCCAAAATGCACGAACTGAGTCAGGAGGCCATCCGCATCACGATGGAAATCAACAATGCCTACCATAACGGGGCGGAAATTGTAGCGCTGATGTCGGAACTGACCGGTACAGAGGTTCACGAAAGTTTAGGTCTGTTTCCACCATTCTACACCGACTGCGGTAAAAATCTCCGTATCGGCAAACGGGTATTTATCAATTCGGGTTGTAAATTTCAGGACCAGGGAGGCATCACTATCGGAGATGATGTGCTTGTAGGCCACAACTGTGTGATAGCTACCCTCAATCATGCGATGAATCCTGACCGGCGTGCCGATATGATTCCAGCTCCGGTGAAAATATGCGACAAGGTATGGATTGGAGCGAACGTAACCATCCTGCAGGGTGTCACCATAGGTGAGGGGGCAGTCATCGCCGCCGGAGCGGTGGTGAACAAAGATGTTCCGCCACGCACTGTCGTCGGAGGTATACCCGCCAAAGTCATCAAAACTATCTGAGTCTATGAGAAAAACAATATTGATTGCATTAATGGCAACAGTCACATTTATGGCATCGTCACAGACATTCATCCGCCTGAGTGTAGGCGGAAACAGTATGACCGCAACTTTGGCGGACAACGAAGCGACACGCGAATTAGCGGCATTGCTCGAAAAAGGAGACATCACCATCCGCATGAGTGACTACGGTGGGTTTGAGAAAGTAGGAGCCCTGCCACAATCATTCTCCGCTGCAGACACGCGGATTACGACTGTGCCGGGTGATATAATGCTCTATATGGGCAATCAGATGGTAATATTCTATGGGTCGAACACATGGAGCTATACACCTCTCGGCAAGATTGACGGAGCTACAGCGGAAACCATCAGAAAGTTTTTAGGTAACGGAGATATAACCCTGACTCTCTCGTTGGACCCGACAACAGCTGTTGAGACAGTCGGCCAGGATTAAAATAAAGAGCATTCCGTCTA
>CAMWUY010000062.1 GCA_947177615.1 uncultured Porphyromonadaceae bacterium | reverse complement strand
CCTCATCGGCGTCACCGATCTGCACCACCGGACCATACCGGCCGATCTTGACATACACCGGACGACCGCTCTTGGGATCAACACCCAGATTGCGTTCACCGACCTTATGCTCCATCTTCATATCGGTCACCGACTCGATCGAGGGATGAAATCCGCTGTAAAAATCATTTATCTCACTCTTCCATCCGAGCTTCCCCTCGGCTATATCATCAAACTTCTCCTCGACTTTGGCGGTAAAGTTATAATCCAGTATATCAGGGAAATATTCGGTCAGAAAGTCATTGACTATCATACCGACATCGGTAGGGAGCAATTTTCCTTTGTCAGAGCCGGTATTTTCGGTCAGTGTCTCGGTGATGATATCACCGGCAGCGTCGAGTCTGATCTGTACATACTCGCGCGGCTCACCGGGACGCTCACCCTTACGGATATAGTCACGTTGCTGGATAGTGGAGATCGTCGGAGCGTAGGTCGACGGGCGGCCTATGCCGAGATCCTCCATCTTCTTGACCAGGGTAGCCTCCGTGTATCGTGGCGGAGCCTGCGTGAAACGCTCGGTCGCCGTCACCTCCTCCCGCATCAGTGCGTCGCCCTGACTCAATGCGGGAAGAGTCTCCTCCTTACTGACACTCTCGGTCATATAGACACGCAGGAAACCGTCAAACTTAACCACTTCACCCTCAGCCTTAAAATCATAAGCGGCATCGGCGGAATGTATATCTACCACAGTCTTTTCGACCAGTGCATCACTCATCTGCGAGGCAACGGCGCGACGCCATATCAGGTCATAGAGACGCTGTTCAGCAGATGAGCCGGGGATGGTACGGTCGGAGACGTATGTAGGACGGATAGCCTCGTGAGCCTCCTGCGCACCCTTACTGTGCGTATGATAATGGCGCACATTAAGATAATCCGATCCGAAGTCCTTCTCGATAACGGAGGATATATCCTTGACAGCCAGTGCGGAGAGATTGAGTGAGTCGGTACGCATATAGGTGATACGGCCATCCTCGTAGAGTTTCTGTGCTATGACCATTGTCTGATTGACGGTCATTCCGAGACGGCGCGAAGCCTCCTGCTGCAAGGTTGATGTTGTGAAGGGGGGCAACGGCGAGCGCTTGTTGGGCTTGACCTGCACGTCACTGACACCGAACACCGCCAAACGGCACTCCTGCAGGAAGGATAGCGCGGCATCCTCACTCTCAAAACGTCTGGGACACTCAGCCTTGATCTGCGACCCGGTCTTGACGTCGCTGAATACGGCCGTCACGCGATAGTATGCCTCCGGGGTGAAGGCATCTATCTCCTTCTCGCGCTCGCATATCAGACGTACGGCCACACTCTGGACACGTCCGGCGGACAACGACGGCTTTATCTTGCGCCAGAGCACCGGACTGAGTTCAAAACCGACGATGCGGTCCAGTACACGACGCGCCTGCTGAGCATTTACACGGTCTATGTCGATATCGCGCGGATTGGCTATCGCATTAAGGATAGCAGGCTTGGTAATCTCGTGAAAGACTATGCGTTTGGTATTCTCCGGCTTCAGACCCAGCACCTCATACAGATGCCATGCGATAGCTTCTCCCTCGCGGTCCTCATCCGATGCAAGCCAAACCATCTCGGCCTCTCCGGCCGCTTTCTTCAGTTTGCGTACCAGATCCTTCTTATCTGCCGATATCTCATAGTCTACTTTAAACTCCGCTCCGGGCTTGAGCTCCTTCTTGCTCAGGTCACGGATATGACCATAGCTCGACATGACCTTGTAGTCCTTGCCGAGAAACTTCTCTATGGTCTTTGCCTTGGCCGGAGACTCGACTATCACTAAATTCTTCATTCTCCTTAGCGTTTTGCGCTTATTGCTCAGGCGTCAATATTAGCGTATGTTGCGTGTGTTTCGATAAATTCGCGACGTGGAGCCACCTCATCGCCCATCAATACCGAGAAGGTATGATCAGCCTCAGCGGCATTGAGCAGGGTCACTTGTTTGAGCATACGGTTTTCCGGATCCATAGTGGTCTCCCACAGCTGTGTCGGGTTCATCTCACCGAGACCCTTATAGCGCTGGAGCACCATCTTGTTACGGTCGCCGTCACAATGCACGTCCACAAACTTCTGCACCTGTTGCTCATCCCACGCATACTCCTCAATCTTGCTCTTACCCTTGGTAGAGCACTTGTACAACGGCGGTGTCGCAATATAGAGATAGCCGTTCTCGATGATAGGACGTATCTGACGGAAGAAGAAGGTCATCAGCAGTGTCGCGATATGCGCGCCATCGACATCGGCATCGGTCATGATGATGATCTTGTGATAACGCAGTTTCGACAGATTGGCCTCCTTGGAGTCCTCCTCGGTGCCGATAGTCACACCCAGCGCCTTGAAGATATTGACGATCTCCTGACTCTCATATATCTTGTGATCCATCGCCTTCTCGACGTTGAGGATCTTACCGCGCAGCGGGAGAATGGCCTGATAGTTGGGGTTGCGGCCCTGCTTGGCCGAACCGCCGGCGGAGTCGCCCTCGACGAGGAATATCTCACATTCAGCAGCGTCACGGCTCTTGCAGTCAGCGAGTTTGCCCGGAAGTCCGGCACCGGCCAGAGGTGATTTGCGCTGCACCTTCAGGCGGGCAGACTGAGCGGCATGACGCGCAGTGGCTGCGAGCACTACCTTATCAACGATGGCACGCGCCTGCTTGGGGTTCTCCTCCAGATAATATTTCAGGGCCTCACTTACAGCTGTCTGCACTACTCCCGACACCTCATTGTTGCCGAGTTTGGTCTTGGTCTGACCCTCGAACTGAGGTTCAGCCACCTTGACGGAGACAACCGCTGTCAGACCGTCGCGGAAATCCTCCTTTGAGAGCTCTATCTTCAGCTTGTCGAGCAGATGATTGTCCTCGGCATACTTCTTGAGCGTCGTCGTCAGGCCACGGCGGAAGCCTGTCAGGTGAGTACCACCCTCTATCGTGTTGATATTGTTTACGTAGGAGAAGATATTCTCGTTGAATGAGGTATTGTATGTCATAGCCACCTCGACAGGCACACCATTCTTCTCAGTGTTGATATGTATCACCTCGTTGATGAGAGGCTCCTTGCCCTGGTCGATATACTTGACAAACTCCTTTAGACCCTCTTTGGAATAGAACACATGTGTCTTGGCCACGCCATTCTCGTCGCGCACCCGCTCGTCAGTGAGCTGCAGGCGGATACCGGCATTAAGATAGGCCAGATCACGCAGACGGTTGGCCAGAGTGTCATAGTCATAGACAGTCTCGGTAAAGATTGACGCATCCGGATGGAAGATGATGGTCGTACCGGTATGATCCGTCTCACCGATGACACTCATCTGATTGACAGCCTTGCCGTAGGCATACTCCTGCATGTAGATCTTGCCGTCACGGTGTATCTCGGCGCGCAGATAGTCGGACAATGCATTCACACAGCTGACGCCGACACCATGCAGACCGCCGGAGACCTTGTATGAACCCTTGTCAAACTTACCGCCGGCGTGGAGCACCGTGAGCACCACCTCGAGAGCCGGCTTATGCATCTTCTCGTGCATATCCACCGGAATACCACGGCCATTGTCGGTGACACGGATGGAGTTATCCTCCAGGATTGTCACCTTGATATCGTCGGCATAGCCGGCCAAAGCCTCGTCAATTGAGTTGTCCACCACCTCATAAACCAGGTGATGCAGACCACGACCCGATATGTCACCGATATACATGGCAGGACGTTTTCTGACCGCCTCGAGACCCTCGAGTACCTGGATATTATCCGCTTGATAATGCTTATCTAAATTCTCTTGATTCATAGTCATCAGTTATCAGAACACAAGACTGCACGCCAAAACAGTGCATCCCTATGCAATTAACACACAAAGATACAAAAAAAATGCCGTTGGACACATATATATATAGAAAAAAAGCAGACACCGAGTCCGGCATGGAGTGTAGGCTTTAGCCTACGCCCGTTGTACAGCATGGAGTGTAGGCTTTAGCCTACACCCGTTAATACAGCATGAGGCGTAGGCTAAAGCCTACACTCCATAGTCAGACCCGATTATATCCAGATACCGACGGGCGATCACATCGGCTGAAAATTTCTCCTCTACACTCCGCCGCATACGGCCAAATATACTCTCCACGCCCTGATCTCCCCTCTCGTCTATAAGAGTCTCCGCCGCCCATACAATGCCGGCAGCCAGATCCTCAACATCGTATGCGGTCGCGATATAACCGGTACGCTTATGATCGATGATATCCCGCTGTCCGCCGGCATCGAATGCCACCGGCACACAGCCGTACGCCTGACCCTCAACCAGAGTGCCGGGAAGAGTCTCATATTCCGACGCCGACACCACTATATCTCCCGATCTGTACACTCCGGCTATCTCTGACGCGGAGATACGCCCCAGATGCTCATGACGCACCGGTATCTCCTCCAACAACGCTGCATCACGTATCTCACCGAAAGTCACCAATTTCACCCTCCGGGCCACATCAGGATAACGGTCCGCGAGCACACGCAGAGCAGCCATCAGACGTGGCCACCCCTTGATGGGATCATCCAGACGGGCAGCGCCGAAAAGCACCCTCAACTCAGGTCTGTCCGACCTCTCCGGCCTATTCCCCTCCCCGAGACTGAAGGCGTTGCCTATCACCTCCACCCTCTGATCGCCCAGCAGTCCGCTCTCGCGGGCTTTCCCGGCCAACCATCGGCTCACGGCCACAAAACGGATATCACAACGCTCATACAGAGCCCTCTTGCGCTCCCACGTGCGATGCGCTGTCGCGCCTCGCATCAGCGGACAATCCCGGCACGCACTCCCGTCACGGTAGTGCGCGCACACTCCGGCATGATGACACACGCCGGTCATGCACCACATATCATGCATCGTCCACACGATACGTTTACCCGTCGCCGCGAGACGTTCTATGTCGGCCAAAGACAGCAAACCCTGATTGACCCAGTTGAGCAACACGGCGTCAGCCTCCCGCACCCACGGATGCCGACTGATATCGACACCGCAATAGGCCGTATCTATCTTAAAGAGAGACTTCCGGTCGAAACCGTTCTCGACAAATATCCGCAGCCGCTCGGCGAGAAAACTATATTTAAGCCGTACAGATGACGCAGCCGTAGATATATATGGTGAGTCGGTCAACTTCTCGGCTACAAGCATACGGGCATCTACCCCGATACCGCGCAGAGCCTCCATCAGACGGTAGCTCACTACTGCAGCACCACCCGTAGCATCCGATTTATTGACCAGTACGACCTTCATCTCATCTGCATTTCACTCTTCACATCCTGATATATCCCTTATCACCTATCATCGGCGCTCATACGTCAGAAAGCGATACATGACACCCTGCTCCTCCTTCATATCACGTCCGTAGCTGTCCTCGGTCAGCACCCACACCTCCTGATCTATATCCGGAAAAAATGTATCCGCATCCTCACAGCTATCCGCCACCTCGGTGATCTCAAGCATATCGGCCATATCTATAGCCTCATCGTAGATACTCCCCCCACCTATTACAAAGACTCTCTCCCCGTCAGCCTTGATGACAGCCTCAGCCAATGAGCCGGCACACTCGGCGCCCGAAGCCTCATACAGGGCATTGCGCGTTATGACGATATTCTGACGGCCGGGCAAAGGGCGTTTCGGGAGAGACTCCCACGTCTTACGTCCCATGATCACCGGCGCACCCATCGTCAATGCCTTAAAATGCTTAAGATCGCCGGGGAGATGCCATAGCAGATCACCATCCTTACCTATTCCACCGTCCGCGGCCACGACTGCCACCAAAACTATCTTCTTCTCATTCATATAAAATACTGAAATCATACTATGGGTGCGTAGGCTGAAGCCTACACTCCTTATTTGTTTGCGTAGGCTGAAGCCTACACTCCTTATCTATACCGACACTTTACCTTTGATGGGCGGCCAGGGATCATACCCCTCAAGTTCAAAATCTTCGTACTTAAAGTCGAAGATATCAGTCACATCCGGATTGAGTTTCATCCTCGGGAGCGCTCTCGGAGTACGTGTCAGCTGCTCACGCACCTGCTCAAGATGATCATTGTAGATATGCACGTCTCCAAATGTGTGGATAAACTCTCCGGGCTCATAGCCGCATACCTGTGCCATCATCATCGTCAGCAACGCATAACTCGCTATATTGAACGGTACGCCCAGAAACGAGTCGGCACTGCGTTGATACAGCTGACAGGAGAGTCTGCCGTCAGCCACATAAAACTGAAACAATGCATGACACGGTGGCAGATTCATATTGCGGAGATCGGCGACATTCCACGCACTGACGATGATGCGACGGGAGTCGGGGTTCTCCTTCAGAGTCTTGACAACCTCCGATATCTGGTCAATAAATCCTCCGTCATAGTCCGGCCAAGAGCGCCATTGATAACCATAAATATGTCCTAAGTCACCGTCGGGATCCGCCCATTCATTCCATATACGCACTCCGTTATCCTGCAAATATCTGACATTGGTATCACCCTTGAGAAACCACAACAGCTCATGAATGATTGACTTAAGGTGCAGTCGCTTGGTCGTGAGCAATGGAAATCCCTTGCTCAGATCAAAGCGCATCTGATAACCGAATGTCGATATTGTCCCGGTACCGGTACGATCACTCTTATGATGGCCGTTATCCAGTATATGTCTCAATAAATTCAGATAATTCTCCATATTCAAAAAAACTCCCCGATTAATATTATAAATTCCCGATCACCTTCTATTGGAGCTGCTTGCGGCGCTGCATCAGCGGAGTCTGCCGACGGTTGCGATTGATCTGATACCTGATAGCGGCATCAGGACACACCTTCAGGCAGTTGAAGCACCTCACGCAACGGGCGTCATCGACATATCGGGACACAACCTTGACACAATGTGACGGGCATACCTCCTCACACTTCATACAGTTGGTACACCTGTCAGGATCAATCTCGATATGATAGAGTGAGTATTCACCCACAAATCCGAGTCCTGTCCCGATCGGACATATCTCGTTGCAGAACCAACGTCCGTCAAGCAAAGCCATGAAAAGCAGCACAGCGAGAAATATCGCCGAGACCACACACCCTGTTATCACACCACTACCCAACAGGCCCCATACCGTCTGAGTACCCCATGTGTCAGCGACAGCTCCGGGGCGCACCAGACCGGCCGCGGACTGCAACAGAGTCCAGGGCTGCAACAACCATTCCAACCGCAGGATGCCTACTATGAGGCTCGCTACATAGAGTACAAATATCGTCCAACCCCGTTTGCTCCTGTGCCGGTAGCCGAGAGGAGATATCTTAAACCCCAACAGAGTGCGGCGCTTGCCATCACGCGTCTTGACAAACCGACGCAGCCAAATCGCCGCATCCTGCAATGTCCCGACCGGACAGACCGATGAACAATAGAGACGACCGAAAACGAAAGTTGCCACAAGCCAGAAGGCTGTGGCACCTATCGTCACCGTCAGGGCTGACGGTATAATCTGGGTCTTGACTGAGATGACGGCCATAGGATTGACTTCGGGGCCGATAAAGAGCCACGCCAGCGACGCTACCAAAAAGATCGTCGTCAGGAATATCCGTATGGTCTTCAGGTCATTCAACGTTTCTGTCGTTTCTGTTGCTCCTTAAGCATCTGTTGCTGCTGGCGCTGCATCTCCTCGAGACGTGCCATAAAGCCACTCTTCTTTTTAGGCTTACGTGCCGCCTCCGCCATAGCCCGGCGCACATCCTTCTCCTTGATGATGAAACGGAAGGCGTAGGTCTGCATGATAGTGATCAGCAGTGACAGGAAGTAGTACAGGCTCAGACCGGACGCATAGTTATTGAAGAACACCATGAAGAATACCGGCATCAGATACATCATCCACTTCATGCCCGGCATCTGTCCCGGCGAGTTCTGCATATTGATATAGGTGTATGCGATATTGGTGATGGTCATCAGCAGACAGAAGAGTGAGATATGGTTGCCGAAGTATTGGGTCACCAACGGAATATTGCCGCTCCAGCTGATGATGGCGTCAGGCGCTGAGAGGTCGTGCGCCCAGAGGAAACTCTCACCTCGCAGCTCTATGGCACTCGGGAAGAAGGTGAAAAGAGCGAAGAGGATAGGCATCTGCAGCAACATCGGCAGACAGCCAGACATCGGACTCGCACCCGCTTTGGAATAGAGAGCCATCGTCTTCTGGTTGCGAACCATGGCATTCTCTGTGCCGGGATATTTCTCATTGATCTCCTTGATATCCGGAGCGAGTATGCGCATCTTGGCCTGACTCTTATAACTCTTGTAGGTCAAGGGAAAGAGTATCAACTTGATAAAGATAGTCAGCAGGAGAATGATAATACCGTAGTTGCTGATGAATTTACCCAGGAAACTGAACACCGGTATGACGATACCGACATTGATCCAGCGGAAGAGTGCCCATCCCAACGGTATAAGCCGGGTAAGATCCAGATCCTCACCCGGTTGTATCTCATCCTCCAGATCCGATAGCAACGGATAGAGGTTCGGGCCGATATACATGGTGAAGCTCACCGGATTTTTGACATTCCAGTCATAATCATTGACCTCGGCACGTGCCTCAACATTCTTGAGATAGTCATTGTTCTTCTCTATCTGAGAATTGAAGTCGGCTGTATTGAAATTCTTGTCCGCGATCAGCACCGAGGAGAAGAACTGGTTCTTGAAACCGATCCATTTCACCTTGGCCTGACGCTCCTCGCTGTCATTCTTGCTCTCGGAGAGGCGCTCGACCGAGCCACCGGCAAATTTGTAATAAATACCTGAATTACGTTCCTCAAACATACGACCCATCTCCTGACGCTTGATGCGCTGACTCCAGTCGACACCGAGGATACGGTTGTTGCTGCTCGCTATCTCTGCCATATTCTCCTGCACGATCTTCATGCCGATGAGATAGCTGTCACCCTTAGGGAGAGTATATTCGATACCCCAGTAAGCCTTGTCACTCAGACGCAGAGCCATCAGTACGGTAGTGTCATTGGGAGTTGAGGCCTCAAAGTAGAGATCCTTGCTCTCTACCGGCTGCGGCAGAGGGAGCAACAGGTTGAAGGTATCGGTATCACCGTCAAAGATGACAACCTTGCGTTTCACCTTCTTGGTCTCATCGGGTGAATATTCGGTATCGTACTTCTTGAGTTCGGCGCGTGTTATGGATCCGCTCTTGCTGTTGAGTGTCAGTCTGATGACATCATTCTCCAGCACCTTTTCCTCGGCTGTACCCGTCAGAAAACGGGAGAACTTGCCATATTTGCCCATAGAGGCAGACGCCTCCCTGACCTTGGCGACAGCTTCACGCTGTTCAGTAAGAGACATCGCGCTGAGATTGGCGTTACTGATGTCATCCCAGTCGAGAGTTTTGCCACCTACATTGACCGTGCCCCACACGGAGTCACCCTTGACGTTGAGGTTGATGCCATTGTCCGAGACACTGTAGTAAGCCTGACCCTCCGGGGTAACATTCTGCTGACCATTGCGCATGATGTTATCCGTAAGCCACTTATACTCTGTCTCATTGAGTGAGTCAGTGGTCTGAGTCATCGCTTTGGTCTCGGCTGCCTTCTCGGTCCTGACATCCTCTGTCATTGTATTCTCCTTCTTGGGAGAGAGCCACATAAAGGCAAAGAATACAGCGGCCATCAATACAAGGCCGGTGATGGTGTTTTTATCCATAAGTTAGTTATTGTCGTCGTGACCCTGCTCGGCGCCGTAGGTAATGGCAGCGTTCAGGAATGAGATAAATAGCGGATTGGGATCGAGTACGGTGCTGCTGTACTCGGGGTGATATTGCGTACCGACAAACCAACGGTGATCCGGCAACTCCACTACCTCCACGAGATGAGTGGCCGGATTCTCACCGACACATTTCATGCCGGCCGCCTCAAAGCGGTCGCGATAATCGCTGTTGAATTCAAATCTGTGACGATGACGCTCCTTGACAGTCGTCGTGCCATACGCCTCGGCAGCCTTGCTGTCAGGCAACAGCACACATTCGTATGCACCCAACCGCATGGTGCCGCCCATATTGGAGACACTCTTCTGCTCCTCCATCAGGTCGATCACATTGTCCGGGGTGTGAGGATTCATCTCCGTGCTGTTAGCCTCCGGGAGTCCCAAGACATTGCGTGCGAATTCGATGACCATACATTGCATACCCAGACAGATACCCAACGTCGGAATATCATGCTCGCGACACCACTTGAGAGCCACGAATTTTCCCTCGATGCCACGCTGCCCGAAACCGGGAGCGATAATGACACCATCCAGACCGCGCAGGCGCTCATCTACGTTGGAGTTGGTGAGTTTCTCGGAGTGGATATATTCGAGTTTCAGACGGCGGTCACAGTAGGTCGCGGCGTGAGAGAGTGATTCGTTGATAGACTTGTACGCATCCTGGAGCTCAACATATTTGCCGACCAGACCGATACGCACCACCTTCTCGGCGGATTTCAGCTTGTCGAGGAAGTTATTCCAGCGTTTCAGGTCCGGCTCCCCTTCGTATGGCACACCCATCTTTTCGAGAACGATCTCGTCGAGTTTCTGAGCATGCATCATCAACGGCACCTGATAGATTGTCGGGACATCAAGGCTCTGAGTCACAGCCTCGGGAGAGACATTACAGAATTGAGCCACCTTGCGCAACATGTTCGGCGGTATCTCCTTCTCGGTGCGCAGCACGAGCACATCGGGTTGGATACCTACCTGCTGCAACATTTTGACGCTATGCTGTGTGGGCTTGGTCTTAAGCTCCTTGGCAGCCTTCAGATAGGGGACGTAGGTCAGATGCACACAGAGTGCATTACGGCCGAGCTCCCAGCGCAACTGACGCACAGCCTCAAGGAAGGGGGTGGACTCGATATCACCGACCGTACCGCCGATCTCCGTTATCACAAAATCATAGTCACCCGTATTGCCGAGCAACTTTACGTTCCGTTTGATCTCATCCGTGATGTGGGGGATAATCTGAACGGTCTTGCCCAGATAGTCGCCGCGGCGCTCCTTGTCTATCACGCTCTGATAGATACGGCCCGTCGTGACATTATTGGCCCGGGTGGTCTGAATATTGGTAAAACGTTCATAGTGACCCAGATCGAGGTCGGCCTCATGACCATCCACTGTCACATAACACTCTCCATGCTCATACGGATTGAGTGTCCCGGGATCAATGTTGATATACGGGTCAAACTTCTGGATTGTCACACGATAACCACGCGACAACAAAAGACGCGCCAACGATGAAGCTATGATACCCTTGCCTAAGGATGATACTACGCCGCCGGTCACAAAGATGTATTTCGTCTCCACAATAATCAGAATTGAAGCCCTGATCAGAATTTCGCCACCAATCAGAACTTGTGTTAAATATTGCGTGCAAATTTACAAAAAAAAATTGATTTAGAACCCATTCCACAAAAAATGTTAAAATCCAGGGCGGACTATTTTTGAGATAAATAGT
>CAMWUY010000061.1 GCA_947177615.1 uncultured Porphyromonadaceae bacterium | reverse complement strand
AACGTCATGGCAACTCTTTGAACGACTCCTCTCCGAAGCCAATATATCCTGTACACCGGGATCGGGGTTTGGCACCAACGGCGAAGGATATATCCGTTTCACCGGTTTCAACACCCACGAAAAGACAGCTGAGGCCATGCGCAGAGTGACAGGAATTGAAAACTGAGGAATAAAGAATTATTATAAAATATACGGAGACATGGCATGACATGTCTGACTGAAATAAGATAAAAGGAATATGGGTAAAGAGAGATGGAAGGCCGGCACAATGGTATATCCGGCACCGGCAGCGTTGGTGACATGTGGCGCGACTCCTGAAGAATGGAATATGTTGACGATAGCATGGACGGGGACTATCTGCACAAATCCGGCAATGCTATATATATCCGTTCGCCCAGAGCGTCATTCATATCCGCTGATAATCCGACAGATGGAATTTACGCTTAACCTTACGACCGAGGCTATGGCACGAGCTACGGACTGGGCAGGCGTACGTTCCGGCAAGGATTATGATAAATGGAAAGAGACAGGGCTGACTCCCATACCGGGAGATATGGTCTCATCACCATCCATCGAAGAGTCCCCCCTGTCGATAGAGTGTCGGGTCAAGGAGGTCATGCACCTCGGCAGCCATGACATGATCATAGCAGACGTATTATGTATACGGGCGGATGACAGGTATATAGACAAAGAGACCGGCGCCTTCTCGCTGAAGGACGCCGGCGTTATGGCATACGTACATGGCGGTTATTACAGTCTGGGTGAGATGATTGGAAAATTCGGATTCTCAGTCAAGAAATAACCCTCTATAATGAAATCTTACTCTCTCCACACGGCGGCGACAGTGCGCAGCTCAACGAGGGCGAGTTGGTAGTCACGCTCAGTCTCTATAACACGCTTGTCAATCTCCAGAAGTCCTATGAGCTGTCCGAGATAATCATCTACAGTGATCGCTCCCTTGCGATATGCCTCATCGAGGGATGCTGTATTTCCACAATCATTGCGTATCTGCATCACCTGCTTGCAGGCATTACGGAGCGCTGCGGCACGTTTATATTTACCCTCGATCTCGGCACGTTGCATATATTTCAAATCATCAAGACGAGCTTCAGCAGCGACGGCCGCAGCCCGAGCGGCCTTGACGCGTCCGTGATTGCCCCAAAGAGGCAATTCGATGCCAAGACTCATACCAAAGTGATTATCCTGTTGTATCATCTCAGAGGTATATCCGAGCGAGAATGAAGGGAGTCCCTCCTTACGCCTTAACGAGACCTCCTGTCGCGCAAGCTCCGTCTCGGCGCGGGCAATATCAATACCGGGAGTGTTCTCAGAGGCTTCAGCTATCCATGCATTGAAGTCCGCAGGGAGCGACCAGTCACAATATGCGGCACTGTTCCACTCAAGAGTATGTCCTCCTCCGAGACGATCAAGCTCCGCCATATTGGTTTCGATCTCAATCTTGTTGAGCGCCATATCGGTGATGACATTTCTGCACTGTATCTGTATGACATTGTAGTCGATAGGGCTCATGTCTCCAAGACGGAGACGCTCACGACAGGCAGCGTCAAGTTGTTGCAACAGCGTGTCAGTGACTTCGTACAGATCCTCCATCTGTCTGAGATATACTGTCTCGGTCATCAGGCGGTCGACATCTCCCGCAAATGATTGGAGCGAGGCTTGATAACCTGTCTCTACCAATGCATTACGGCTCCGGGCGACCCGGCGCTTTCCACCGGAAAGAGTCGCAAAATCGAAACTTTGCGACACATCGAGTATCTTCTTGTCAGGAGAGGAACCGGGTGTAGCCCACTGATAGGCAAATTCCACTTCCGGATTAGCGAGATTAAGACCTGTCATATTCTCGGCAGACTCCGCGTCAGCGACTGCACGTTCAGTCTTGAGCTGACGGCTTCCTGAGATAATCCGTCTGAGGACATCACTATATTCGTCAGCAGCGGCCGAAGAGGACAACAAGCTGAATGACAGTCCTAAAAATATGTATCTATTTATATTTTTCAATATTGAGACCCGCATAATTAGATAGGTTATAACCTGTTGACAAATCAGAAATTCAAGCGCAAAGTTAGTCAAAATTTTCAAAATATCAACTCTGCTCCGATGCTCAGACAGTGGCATCTACCGGGGTGTCACCGACATTTCCGTCAATATTCCGGTGCTTACGGTATAGCTTGAGTTTCAGATACATGATAGGTATTATAAATCCATTGAGCAACGTTGATGATATAAGTCCTCCAAGTATGACCTTGGCCATCGGACTCTGTATCTCATTACCCGGTTGGGCACCACCGGCTGCCAAAGGTATGAGCGCCAGTGCAGAGGTGAGAGCTGTCATGATGATGGGATTAAGTCGCTGTACGGAACCCGACAAGACAGCGCGGCGCGGCTCCACTCCGGCCTGTATCAGCTCATTGTATCTATCAACGAGCAACATACCATTACGCGTAGCTATACCAAATAGTGAGATGAAGCCGATGATGGCCGGAATACTGACTACATAAGATGAACATGCGATGGCAAAGACACCACCGATCAGTGCCAGAGGCAGATTGAGCATTACGATACCCGATTGTTTCCAATCCCGGAATTGATTGTATAACAGGAGTAATATCACCAATATGGATATAAACGAGGTGAGCAGCAGTGTACGCGAAGCACTTCTGGCTGTCTCGAACTGACCTCCAAACTCCACACGCACTCCGGACGGCAATTCTATCTCATCCACTTCAGCCCTTATATCCTCCATGACACTACCGAGATCCCGGCCGGAGACATTGACACTCACCACACTGTTGCGTTGCAAGTTCTCTCTCATAACAGTATCAGGACCATCGCTGACCGTGATATCGGCCACGGACGAGAGAGTTATGACACGTCCGTCATCGAGTGTGACAGGAATATCCCTTATAGCCTCGATATCCTCAACATATTCCGGGGATATAAGTACCTTAAGATCGTAAGCCCGGCCGTCAGCATAGACCTCCGATACACTCTCGCCGCCGGTGATGACACTGACAGCCTGAGCGAACTGAGGGATAGTAAGTCCATACCGTGCCATCATATCGCGATCGGGCACGATCTTGAGTTGCGGTCGCATGACACGCTGTTCCATTGCGACATCACTCACACCGGGGAGACCGGAGATATGTTCCTTGATCTCCTTACATATATTATGTATCTGCATCAGATCGTTGCCGAAGACCTTGATGGCGACATTCGCCTGGGTACCCGATAGCATGGCATCAACCCTATGGGAGATTGGCTGGCCGATCTCTATGTTGGCGCCCTGCAGCACTGAGAGACGATGGCGAATATCATCCCGCAGTTCATTCTTACTACGCCCGTCGAGACGGAACGGCGCCTCTATTTCTGATACATTTATACCCAGGGCGTGTTCATCAAGTTCGGCACGTCCTGTCTTGCGGGCTACGTTGACAATCTCCGGAATCTCCATAAGTATCTTCTCGGCCCGTTGTCCGAGAGCGCGTGACTCATCGAGTGACATTCCCGGAGGACCGCTGACATTGATAGTAAAAGAACCCTCGTTGAACGGAGGTAAGAAATCGCTGCCGAATGTAAAAAATATAATCAGCGCCACAACAAAGATTGCCATGACCGAGCCGACGGTCAGTCTCCAATACCGCAACACTCCGGTCAGAGCGACTGTATACCAGCGCTTGAGTGCAGTTACGAGCCGTGTATCTTCAATCTTGAGGCCCTCAGCCGGCAGCAACCACGAGCATAGGACCGGTGTGAGTGTCAGAGCCACAATGGTCGACGCAACAAGTGAGAGGATAAAGGCGATACCTAAAGGAACAAGCATTCGTCCCTCTATACCGTTAAGGAAGAAGAGGGGCAGGAAACTGACAATGATGATCAATGTAGAGTTCAGAATAGGCATACGCACCTCGCGTGAGGCCCGGAATATTACCTGAAGGTGCGGCAATCTCTCGTTATCGGGAAGTGACACATTTAGTCTCAATCGCCTGTATACATTCTCCACGTCCACGATAGCATCATCCACGAGTGACCCGATAGCGATGGCTATACCTCCTATGCTCATTGTATTGATGGTAAGACCCATAAATCGTAGTACCAGGAAGGTCATCAGCATCGAGAGCGGTATCGTGACTATTGATATCAGAGTGGTACGCGGATTCATGAGAAAAACAAAGAGTATGATACACACGAATATCGCACCCTCGATCAGACTCTCTTTAATATTGCCTATAGAACTGTCGATAAAATTCTGCTGACGGTATAGATCCGTGTTGATCTCGACAGAAGAGGGAAGCGTGTGGCGGATATCCGCAATGACTTTATCCAGCGTTTCGGTAAGTCGTCCCGTACCGGTATCCGGTTGCTTATTGACAGTCATTATGACCCCTTCCCTACCATTGACGGAGGCATCACCGGTCATTGGGAATGTACTTCCCTCGATGACCTCGGCTATATTCTCGAGAAGAATCGCAGGGCGACCCTCCGTGCCGGGCTTGACGACACTCTTGCCGAGTATTTCGGGATCGCTGACGGATATCAAGCCACGAATCAGATATTCATTACCGTACTCGTAGACTGCACCTCCGGATGCATTACGATTGATATCAGCCACACTCTCCATTACCTCAGTCAGCGAGACTCCGTAATGATGCATCCTGTCGGGACGCAGACGTATCTGATATTCCTTGGGATTGCCACCGATGACCGAGACCTGTGCAACACCCGGTACACCTTCAAGACGCGGCGCTATGGTGGCATCCGCTATGGTGCGGAGCTCTCCCAAAGATACAGAGTCCGAGGAGAGACCGACGAATAATACCTCACCCAGCACAGAGGTCTGCGGAGACATGACCGGCGAAGCCACACCCTTGGGCAGGGAGACCCCTGCCAATCGCTCTGATACATTCTGTCGCGCACGATAGACATCAGTATCCCAGTCAAATTCCACCCAAACGACTGAAAAGCCATGAGTAGATTGACTTCTCAATCTTCGTACACCCGCTGTGCCGTTGAGAGCTGTTTCAATCGGATAGGTAACAAGCTGTTCGACCTCCTCGGCTGCCATTCCGCCCGTCTCGGTCATGACAGCAACAGTCGGCGCATTAAGATCGGGGAATACGTCGACCTCCATCTGCATAAGTGCCCGACAACCGGCGACAACTATGACTGCGGCCGCCAAAGCTATCAGTAACCGATTACGTAATGAAAACGCTATTATTTTGTCTAACATCACTTAATTCATTATATAATTTCAGGAACATGACATATCCCCTCCCTTCATCCATAATACTTTATTCATTAATGGTGATGCGTGTGACCCTGTATCTTACTACCCATACCGGCCATGCGGACACTCATCGCGCCATTCGTGACGACCTTGTCACCGGGTTTTAATCCGGTCAAAATCTCAACTCTGATACCATCAGAAGGACCTATGGTGACGTCATGCCGCTCATACTCACAATGACCGACCTCGACGAAAACCGAGTACACTCCTCCCTCCTCGACAAGAGCCTCCTTAGGAACGGATATTACCCCATCACGTTCTCCCGTGAGGAGATAGGTACGCACATTTGTGCCGCTATACAACCCTCCGGGATTGTCAAATTCAATATATACAGGCAAATAATAACCCTGTGAAGCATCAGCTGCTCCTCCGGCCACAACACGAGGTGATAACGATGATAATGGTATTGACCTGCCGTCAGAGGTGACTATGTTAGCGCTCACAACATTTTGCACCGAAGATGCATGACGCTCGCTGACATCCGCGCGCAACATCAGTCTGCGACTCTGAGATATGACAGCTATAGGATCTCCTGCATTAAGATATTCACCGGCCCGCGCATTAACAGAAACTATGTAGCCGGAGATCGGCGCTGTCACTGCTACTCCCGTCGTAGCGGAGCGTGTGGAGGCTCCCGACAGAGCAGCCTCGGCCGATGCTACATCTGACTGCAATGTCTCGTATTCGCGCTTGGTGATAAGATTGGATTTATACAATTCCTCGCCACGTTCCAGTTGTTTGCGTGCTGCCGCCAGAGCGGCCCGGGCCTGAACCACTCCATCACTCGGTTCCATCCCTTTGGAAGATATGGAGCAAACTGCGGCACCCTGATTGACATAACTGCCTGCCACCAGATCGGTTGCAAACCTGATAACACCTGAAGCCGGAGCGGTAACAATACGCTCAGCCGTAGGGGTATTACTGATCACACCTCCCGCGCGGATCACGTCACTGAATTTACCCGGTTGCACCGTCTCCGTCCTGATACCGGCATTTTCCTCAGCCTCATGACTCAAACGGATATGTTCGGACTTGTGATCATCATGCTCATCATGTTCGTCATGCTCCTCACCCTCTGACTGAGAATGACCGCAAGACGTCCCAAGAAGTATTGAAAGAATGACGCACGAATAAGATATATAATTGAATTTCATTGTACTATGAATTTATAAAATGCTATATAAGGATATTGACCGTACGTGTAGGTGATTGTTGGCCGAAGGTCAGAATGACCGACAATGCAAAAATAATGAGAAAGTGTCAGACACACAACAATAAGGCAAGACACGCACACGATGTGCAAATTAAACATGATGCTGATGGCACAGGCAAACATAAACGGTTCATTCAGCGGTAAGATCACAACCCGTTATTAAGATATTGTAAAATTTATTATCTTTGTAACTTCTATTTAGAATGTAATCTAACTCTGTATGAAATTTCCGCAATTTTCATCCAACAAGGCGGTGCGCTGGCTATGGATTATCTTTCTCGGCTCAGGCTTGCTGATAGCTCTGATGCTGTTGTTGATATATAATGGTGTAATAGGCTATATGCCTCCTATCGAAGAGCTTGAGGATCCTCATGACAAACTGGCGTCAGTCGTGTACGCCTCGGATGGCACGACTGAGCTGGGACGCTATTTCGCAGGCGCCGGCAATCGCGTATACAACGACTATGAATCCGTGTCACCTCATGTCATCAACGCTCTGATAGCGACTGAGGATGCCAGATTCAACCAACACTCAGGCATTGACTTTATGGCATTGGGACGTACGGCAGTGAAGACACTTGTGATGGGCAACAAGTCATCGGGTGGCGGTTCGACCATCACTCAGCAGCTTGCCAAGCAACTCTATTCCCAGCCATCATCCAATATGCTGAAACGTGCCATGCAAAAGCCAATCGAATGGATGATTGCTATCAAGCTGGAGAGATTTTACACTAAGGATGAGATCATCAATATGTACCTCAATCGCTTTGACTTCCTCAATAACGCGGTGGGTATCAAGACAGCGGCGAATGTATATTTCGGCAAGGAGCCGTCTGAATTAAAGATAGAAGAGGCCGCGATGCTCGTGGGAATGCTCAAAAATCCATCCTATTTCAACCCCCTGCGTCATGAGGAACGCACGTTGGGGCGTCGTAACACGGTGCTCGATCAGATGGTAAAAGCCGGTATGATTTCAGCCGAGGAGGCCGACAGTCTCAAGCAGCTGCCGTTAGGACTGGATTATCATAAGGTTGACCATAGGGAGGGAGGAGCGCCCTATCTGCGTGAAGAGATACGCCGTCTGATGACGGCAAAAAAGCCGGAACGTCCCAACCGCTCGGACTATTCCAATCTTGTCGGATATAATATTGCCATGGGCAACTATATGTCAGACTCTACACAATGGGAGGATAATCCACTGTATGGCTGGATTATCAAAAATCCTAAACCTGACGGCTCATACTATAATCTCTACACCGACGGTCTGCGCATCTACTCAACCATAGACACCCGTATGCAACAATATGCCGAGGAGGCTGTCAACGAACACCTCGGCGGCTACCTGCAGCCTCAATTCTTTGCCGAGAAGAAGGGCTCGTCATTAGGCCCTTACACAACAAACTCGGCTGAACTCTCAGCAGCCGGTGTACGCAAACTGATCCAGCAAGCCATACGTCAGACTGAACGCTACCGCGTCATGAAACTGGCCGGCTGCTCTCAGGAGGAGATTGACAAGGCATTCAACACACCGTACACCATGGATCTCTTCTCCTGGGTGAAAGAGAATGGCAAGGTCGTACCCGGATCCAAGACAGTCACAATGTCACCATACGACTCCCTGATGTATATGAAGTCGATACTTCGAACCGGACTCATGAGTATGGATCCGGCCACAGGCCATGTCAAGGCCTACGTTGGAGGTCCGGACTTCACATTCTTCCAGTACGATATGGCGGGTCGCGGCAAACGACAGGTTGGTTCAACAGCCAAGCCTTATCTCTACGCCATGGCGATGGAACAGGACTACACGCCTTGCAGTCAGTTTATGAACACACAACCGGTATTCGGAGGATGGGCTCCACGCAACTCAGGCCATGCGCGTATCGGTGAGAATGTAGACCTACGCTGGGCATTGACCAACTCCAACAACTGGATATCGGCCAAGCTGCTTAACGAACTGAAAGCCCCGAACTTTGCAAAAAAACTGCGCATGTACGGCATCGGTGGATTTCTGGAGCCTAACCTGACTCTCTCTCTCGGCACGTTTGATGCCTCTATCCGTGAGATGGTGGGTGGCTATTCAACTTTTGCCAACAAGGGTATACGCGTCGATCCGGTGTATGTGACACGCATTGAGGACAATCAGGGTAATGTCATCTATTCCGCCACCGCTCACCGCACAGAGGCTCTCTCCGAGAAAGCGACATACCGTATTCTGTCAGTGCTCTTCAATGTAGTGGATCAGGGCACAGGCGCCTCATTGCGTTCACGATATGGCATAACAGCACAGATGGGTGGCAAGACCGGTACCACCAACTCCAACTCCGACTCGTGGTTCATGGGCTTCACACCCGACCTGGTGACGGGTGTATGGGTCGGCGGTGAGGAGCGTTACATCCACTTCAACTCCATGGCCTACGGTCAGGGTGCACGTGCCGCTCTGCCGATATACGGACTGTATATGAAGAAAGTCTACGCTGACAAAAAACTGAAATATTCGCAGGGTAATAAATTTACATTCCCGGCAGATTTCTCAGTCTGTGCAGGTGAGGTATACACCATAGAACCGGAGGCTCCGGATGAGACAGAGACACTGGAGGGAGTGTTTGAATAAGTTATATAACACCTTTTAAAAAAAAATTGTGGAATTTTTTCCGTATTTAAAAAGAAATATATAAATTAGCGCGTCCTCAAGGCTGTTACCTCACTCAAAAGAGCATTATGGAGAGCGGGGAGAGACCGGTCAGACGGAACGGAGCACGCAATGTCGTGTCTCTCAGACATGTAAATTAAATCTAATAACAAATAACACAACAATGGCAAAATCACTTAAGGTTCGCGACCTGACACTTCGCGATGGCCAACAATCACTCTTTGCTACACGTATGAAGCAAGCCAATATTGATGTGCTGCTTCCCTTGTATCGCGACGCAAAATTCTATATCATGGAGGTATGGGGTGGCGCAGTTCCCGACTCCGTAATGCGTTATCTCGGTGAGTCACCGTGGGATCGTCTGCGTGAATGCTCGAAAGCTATGAAGGGGATCTCACTCCTCTCAGCATTGTCGCGCGGCCGTAACCTTTTCGGCTATGTGCCTTATCCCGACTATGTACTGGAGGGTTTCTACAAGGAGGCTATCAAGAATGGTCTGAACGTAATGCGTATCTTTGACGCTCTCAACGATATAAACAACATCAAGGGCTCTATCCGTATGATCAATGAACTCGGTGGTATTGCCGATGCCGCAGTGTGCTATACGGTAGATCCAAAGGATGAGGCTCCCGCAGCTCAACCGGCTAAGAAGAAAGGTTTCTTTGCCCGTCTGTTCGGTGGTGGTGATGAGCCGGCACCTGCAGCTCCCGAGAAGATCTTCACCGACGAATACTTTGTCGAGAAGGCGAAGGAGATGGAGCAACTCGGTGCGAAGATGGTGACACTCAAAGACATGGCCGGTCTGGTCAATCCGTCACGCATCTTCACTCTGATGCCGAAGTTGAAGCAGGCTCTGAAGGTGCCGGTAGACTTCCACACACACTGTACCCCCGGCTATGGTCTGGCCTCAGTGCTGACAGCTATCATCAAGGGTGTAGACATCGTTGATACCAACATCTGGTGGTTTGGCGGTGGTTCAGCAGCTCCCGCTATTGAATTGGTATGGATCTTCTGTCAGAAGCTTGGCATCGAACTCGAAGTTAATATGGATGCTGTCGCTAAGATCCGCAAGGAGCTTAAGGATGCGCGCAAAGCTCTGGCAGACTTTGACCTGAACAAGAACAACTGGCCCAAAGACTTTGATGAGGCATACGCAGCAATGCCGGCTGAGATTAATGCAGAGTTTGATCGTGCAATCGCAGCAGCTACTGAGAACCGTGAAGCCGATCTGCTCGATGCCTGTCATAAAATTGAGGCATACTTCGGTTTCCCGAAACCCAATGAGCTTGTCAAGAATGCAGAGGTGCCAGGCGGTATGTACTCCAACATGGTAGCCAACCTCCGTCAGCTCGGTGCAGAGGACGTGCTCAATGAGGCTATGGCTCTCATACCGAAGGTGCGCCGTGACGCCGGTCTGGTGCCCCTGGTGACTCCGACCTCACAGATTGTAGGCTCACAAGCTGTAGCGCTGGCTCTTGACCGTCGTAAAGGTGCGGCAGACTATACCAACAAGAACAATCAGTTTGTAGCTCTCGTCAAGGGTGAATACGGTAAGACTCCCGTAGAGGTAGACCCCGCCTTCCGTGAGAAGATCGCAGGCACACCGGTAGAGACACCTTACGATGTCAATTCCTATCGTAAGCCGGCCAATCCGGAGCTCGCAGAGTTTGGCGGCGTTCAGTTGGCTCAGAATGATGAGGAATATCTGTTGTTGCAACTTCTTCCCGCTGTGGCTACAGGTTTCTTGAAGAATAAGCGTAAGGCAGAGTTTGAGGCAGCCAAGGCAGCTGCTCCTGCTGAAGCACCTAAGGCTGAGGCAAAGGCTGAGACAAAAGCAGCCGATGCAATAACCGGACCAACACTCAAAGCACCTATGGGTGGTACTGTCATTGAAATTCTCGTCAAACCCGGTGACACAGTCAAGGTTGGCCAAAACGTAATTGTATACGAGGCTATGAAGATGGAGAATGACCTGGCATCTGATATGGAGGGTACAGTCAAGAGACTGCTCGTAGCTGAGAACGATGTCATGGCGACTGACCAGCCCATCATCGAGTTTGAATAAGGATATCCTACAGATGATATTAACAGACGGGGATGCGATTTTATCTCGCATCCCCGTTGTTTGTATGCAGTCGAAGACAGAAACCTAAGGAACGCGCTCTAAGCTCCACATAATGAGAGAGGTTGTAATTCCTTCGGGAATTACAACCTCTCATGTCTGTGTCAGGAAACCGATTACTTCTTTGAACGATTGCCGTAACGGCTGCGGAACTTGTCGACACGACCGGCGGTGTCCACGAGTTTCTGCTTACCGGTGAAGAAGGGGTGAGAAGAGGATGTGATCTCAAGCTTCACCAAGGGGTATTCCTTACCATCGATTTCGATTGTCTCTTTTGCTGCTACAGTTGAACGAGTGATGAATGTCTCGTCATTGGACATATCTTTGAACACTACTTCACGGTAGTTAGAGG
>CAMWUY010000060.1 GCA_947177615.1 uncultured Porphyromonadaceae bacterium | reverse complement strand
TAGTTGTAGTGTTTTATGAAACGACCTTCCGGCAGGTCCGCACATCATCTGCCGAACATTTGACCTGCATTATGAGAATGACAAGTTGCCGAATTTTCGCCGTTTCTATGTTAATAATTGTTATTTCAGACTGCAAAGTAAACTAATAAATTCGATTTAAAGAAATTTTTCAATAAAAAATGCACATATTTTTTACGTATGTGCATTTTTTATCGGAATTTTCGCTCTTTATTTTATTTCACTTCCCAAGTCTCGGTGGTCTTGAGGATCATGTCGCGCAGAGAGCTGAAGTTCTTCCTAGACTTGACATCCTCGACCTGACGAGCCACCTCCGTCTCGTAACTTGGCGTCTCAACGTCACGGATCACGCCGATGGCCAGCGGCAAGTCGTGACCATCCATCATCGCAAGCTGCTGATGGAGGAAGTTGGTCGGAGTGTGAGGATCATGTACCAATACATCATCCATAGTATAGCCATCCTCACCGACGGTCACAGCCTTTAACAGGAAACCATCCTGCACCAGACCCTTCTCCATATTCTTGCCGAAGAGCATCTTCTCGCCGGCGCGTAGATGGATCGTATGTTCGTCACGTTTATCCTTATCGCTCAGGAACGAGTGTGAGCCGTTGTTGAAGATCACACAGTTTTGCAACACCTCCACGACCGATGTACCCTTATGCCGGGCAGCAGCTACCATTATCTCCTTGGTAGTATCAAGAGCGATATCAATACTGCGGGCAAAGAACTGTCCGCGGGCACCGAACACCAGCTCAGCCGGGATAAATGGATCCTCGGTAGTACCATAGGGGGAAGACTTGGTCACCGCACCACGATCGGACGTGGGTGAATACTGGCCTTTGGTAAGACCATATATCTTGTTGTTGAAGAGCAGGATATTGATGTCTATATTGCGACGAACGGCGTGGATGAAGTGGTTGCCACCGATAGCCAGACCGTCACCGTCACCGCTCACCTGCCAAACGGTGATGTCAGGACGAGCCGTCTTCAGACCTGTAGCTATGGCGGCCGCACGACCGTGGATCGTGTGCATACCGTACGTATTCATATAGTAAGGCAGACGTGATGAGCAGCCTATACCTGATACGACAGCGGTATCCTTGGGTGCGACACCCAACTCGGCCATTGCCTTGTGTAAAACATTGAGGATAGCGTGGTCGCCACAACCGGGACACCAGCGCACACTCTGTTCATTCTTAAAGTCGCCCGGGGCGTAGGTCTGCCCGCAGGTATGTGTCATGTTATTTTCCATGATTGTGTCCCTACATTATTGGTTAATGTGTCTTTTCACACCCTCTACGATCTCGCGCACCATGAAGGGCTGACCCTCCACCTTGTTGATGCGTAGTATCTCCTTGCCGGGCAGGTGCATCTGCAGATAGTCAGCAAACATACCGGTATTAAGCTCGGCGACGATGATACGCTTGTAGCCCTTGAGCACCTCGAGAGCGTTGGCCGGGAGAGGATTGATATATCTGAATTGGGCGAATGCCACGGGGATACCGTCGGCATTCAACTCGCCTGCAGCCGTCAGCAGATGTCCGTATGTACCGCCCCAGCCGACAAGTATTGTTTCGGCATCGGGATTGCCCATCACCTTGAGCTCGGGAATATCATCAGCTATGCGGGCCACCTTCTCACGACGGATCTTGACCATCTCCTCGTGATTGCGGCCATCGGTTGAGATGACGCTTGTCTTGATATCCTTCTCCAGACCACCGACACGGTGCATCGCTCCCTCGGTACCGGGGATAGCCCAATAGCGGACGTAATTCTCATCGCGGTCGAAGGGTTTCCAACCGTTGGCGACACGCTCGGCATCCACATAGTGAGGCTTGATCTCGGGATAATCATCAGGCTCGGGTATGCGCCATGCGGACGAACCGTTGGCAATAAAGGCGTCAGTGAGCAGGATGACCGGAGTCATGTGCTCCATCGCTATACGGCAAGCCTCAAAGGCCATATTGAAGCAGTCGGTAGGACTTGCAGCGGCCAGCACACAGAGCGGAGACTCACCGTTGCGACCGTATAGAGCCTGCATCAGGTCGGTCTGCTCCGTCTTGGTCGGAAGTCCGGTAGAGGGACCGCCGCGCTGCACGTCGATAACAACGAGCGGCAACTCGGCCATGACAGCCAGACCGATACCCTCACTCTTCAACGCCAGACCGGGACCGGAAGTCGAGGTGACTGCCAGGCTCCCTGCGTATGAAGCACCGATAGCTGAGCAAACACCTGCTATCTCGTCCTCCATCTGACATGCCTTGACACCGAGATCCTTGCGCTTGGCCAGCTCATGAAGGATATCTGTAGCCGGAGTAATGGGGTAAGAACCGAGGAAGAGCGGACGTCCACTCTTCTCCGAAGCCATTATCAGACCCCATGCCGTAGCGGTATTGCCGTTGACATCAGTGTATACACCGGGCACGGTAGACTCTGTCTCGATGCGATAAGTGGACATCGAGGAGTGAGTATTATGACCATAGTCCCAACCGGCACGCACCACCTTGGCGTTAGCCTCGTAAACGGCCGGTTTTTTGGCAAATTTCTTTTCAAGCTTGCGCAACACGCTCTCTACCGGCATATCAAATAGCCAGCATATCAGACCGAGTGCCAGCATATTCTTGCACTTCAATACAGCCTTGGGATTCATACCGCTGTCGGCCAGAGCATTCTTGAGCAGAGTAGTCATCGGCACCAGCATGATACGGTTGGGGTCTATACCCAATTCCGCCACCGGATCATCCGTTGTATACTGAGCCTTCTTGAGGTCAGCGGGACGGAACGTATCCACATCGCAGATGATGATACCACCGGGTTTGAGAAATTTCAGATTGGTCTTGAGGGCTGCCGGGTTCATAGCGACGAGTACATCCGCCTCATCGCCCGGAGTGTGCACACCCTTGCCAACATTCACTTGGAAACCGGAGACACCGCTCAATGAACCTTGCGGAGCGCGGATTTCTGCCGGATAGTCCGGAAACGTACTGATTTGGCTACCCTCTCCTGCATTGACATTTGAGAAGATATTACCAGCCAGCTGCATACCGTCGCCGCTATCACCTGAGAAGCGGACTACAACACGGTCTAACGTTTTCACATTTGTGCCGGGTAACATAATGTTTTTTGACTTATTATGATTTAAGGTTAGTATGCTGATACATAGTCCCTGCACGTTATGACGCGATTATAGGGACACATTTCAACGACAAAATTAATCAATAAATATATAAAAACAACTTTTCGCTGGCAAAAACACGCGAAAAGTTGATATGTTATAAGACATTATTTTGTCTCAACTACGGTCATTTCCGGATCTTGACAGCGCCCTGCGGTGTGACCTTGATATAGATACCGCTTTCGGCTCTCTCTATATCGACACGACGACCATTCAGATCATACCATACTGCCGTATCCGACCCGATCTCCACCGGTGTGGCCACGATAGTCAGATTGCCCGACGGATCATCGATGCAACGGAAAAGTGACACAGGCTGCTGACTGCTTGTATAGACCGAGAAACGGGGTGACGATTTATTGTATTGGATTGTCCCGATTAACTTGCCCGAGTCCAAGACCACATTTCCGGCTGAAGCAGCCGAAACACTTAGCTCAGTACCCTCCTCCTCTATCCTGAGAAACTTGGCTACCGTTGTAGATAGATAACCCATATTCTCGAAGGAGATATTATTGACACTCACATAGTATTGCATACCCCCGGCGGGTATCAGTTTCAACAACCCGGTACCTTCGGGGATTACGTTGATAATATCATCTTCGACACTTGCCGCGCCTGCGACCTCGATATATCCTGACGAGGCTGTCGCCTTGGCCGTGCACCCCATCAGCGTACAGTCACTACCGGTGACATAACCCAGTATATATATATTCTGATCATTGATATCTGCGTCAGAAGTCACGCGCTGCCACTTGGCATTCATATAGTCAGTACCACCGGCCTCCCGGGCTGTGAGAGTCAGCGTAGCGACGGAACCGCGATACGGCACACCGTTATACTTCTCCGAGCAATAAGCCTTGACAGTCAATGTCTGTCCGGACACACCTGCCGTCGGGATCGATATCGGACCCTCATACAGCTGATAGTCATCATCATCGCCGAGTGTGTAATATATATCACCGGCAGGAGCTGAGAGTGTCAAGGCAAACCCTTCCCACCAGCGGCCGACCCACGTATTGACACCGGCGAGCGTATAACCCTCACCGAAGGTCGGAGCCTCCGGACGATCGGGGGCATACACCGGCTCTGAATAGGTGAACGGAGTTGAGCTCTTCGACCCCCACACATATTCCCCCAGTTCCGGAATCTCGACATACGGATTGACATTCATCTGTATCCCCGCTACGGCACGGGCACGATCGATCTCACGCTGATCTACCGGATCCTCTGCAGCCCATCGCAGCAACATCTCAGTGGCCCAGGGCTTCAGAGTGGGATAGGCTGACATATCGTACATATATCCATATTTCTCCAGCCATGCGATATCGTCATAGAGGGTGAAGATGTAGAAGTATGCCCGGGCAAAATCCCCTTTGTATTCATCAGCAGGCTCAAAGACCGAACCCGACCCACCTCCGGTCGCGGGGGTGGGAGCACCTATACGTGTCAGCCCGTTGCTCCATGTCGGCACGCCCTCGATAATGCCGAGAGGATTATGACTCTTACGGTTGTTGGCATCAGCATCCGACGGGTTGAGATGGTACAGATCTTTGTAGGCATCGTTCTTTTCACCACCCCACCAGCTGTTGGCCACGGAGTGTTCGATATTCATACCGTCATGTCCGCTCTCTATGTACACCAGACGGTTGCTGTACATATCAAACCACGCCTCACGTCCGTTGATCATGCGTACATCTGTGGTCTGAAAGGCATTCCAGGTCTTATCGCCATAAGAGACTGTCTTGAGATTGACCTTAGCCACCTCCTTGATGGCGTTCTTGAGTTCGGCTCCGCATTTACCGTTGAGAACGGTATAATCCGTAGCGCCGGCTGAGATGACAGCCGCCGCACAGATGACTGTCAGATAGGTTCGTATCATTATTTTAAGATTTTATATGTTTTACCATTCCTGACGACTATATATATACCGTCATGCAATGCACCGACCGCCTCACTCTCCCGACCTTCAGCGACTGCCACACCCTGAAGTGAGAATATCCTGACATAATCATCGGCATCATCATTGATGATCTCCCCGACAACTGTCGGCAACGGCACATCGAGACGGAAGAGGCGGAGATGCTCCTGATCGGATGTGTATGTGGTAAATCGAGGACTCGAGCTGTTATAGAGGAGATTGCCGTTGCTCCCGAACTTGATTTCTGCCTCACCGCCGTTAGTTATAGATATTTCCGCCAATGCGCTCTCCGACTTGCTGTCCGCAAGATTGACAGACTTTTTGGCAGTGCTGTTCAGATAGCCGCGATGTGAGTTATAATGCGTATCATATACCGAGATATAATATTTGTCACCACCGGCATTCTCAAGTTTCAACAGCGCCGTGCCGTCAGGCACTTCGTTGAAGTAATCACCCTTGCTGGATGTACGGATATCGGCCAACCCTCCCTGCTGCATATACTTGCCCGCACCGGTGTCTGACATGAACACATGATTTACGGCGCTGACAATAGCGTAAAAATCTTCACCGTTGAGGTCGCCGGCAGACTGTACGGCATACCAGATACCCTCAGGCACGGGAGTCGGATCAACCGGATCGATAGGATCAACAGGATCAACAGGATCAACAGGGTCGACAGGATCGACAGGATCGACGGGATCAACCGGATCGACGGGAATTTCCGGATTTTCTATATATGAGAGTGAGAAGGCGACATTCTTCTTATCTCCCCATACATACTCCTCGAGACCCGGCAGGTCTATATATGGATTGCGATTATGTTGTATACCGTAGACGGCATCATTGCGTTTGATCTCCTTCTCGCTGACCGGATCCATTTTCGACCATCGTATCAGCATCTCGATGGCCCAATCCTGGAGCAATTGGTCTGAGCCGGGAGTGTACATCCACGCTGTATTGGATGACCATGAGAGGTCATCATATACTGTGAACATATAAAACACGCTTCGCGCGAAGTCACCTTTATATTCATCGATTGGTTCATACACCCAGTTGCCTTGCGAACTACCGGTCTGCCCCGCTTTGGGGTGACCGACACGAGTGACGCCATTATCATAGTGTGGAGTACCCTCGATCTCCCCGTATGGATAGTTGCTCTTGGCACTGTTGGCCTTCGAATCCGAAGGATTGAGTTCAAACAGATCCTTGTACGCATCATTCTTCGTACCACCCCACCAGCTGTTGGCTATAGAGTGTTCGATATTCATACCCGATCCGGGGGATGCACCTGTAGCGGCTACATTGTTGTCGGAATACATATCCCACCAGCACAGCTTGCCGTCTACAATACGAGTATCCGTAGAAAGAAAAGCACCCCAGGTGCTGTTCTCACCCGCACCGTATGATATGACCGTATGCTGACGCACCACACCTTTGGCAGCCTTGCGCAGTGACGTACCCTTATATCCCTCCATCGATTTATAATAATAGTCCGGGGCCGCGCCCATAACGCTTGCAGCCACACAACTAATATAGGTTAGTGTCAAAAAGCTTCTGAGTCTCATATCATTGACTATCTATTATCTATTCTCTATTATCTATTATCTATTATCTATTGTCTATTGTCTATTATCTATTATCTTACATTCCGGCGTATTCCGGGAATATTATCACATCATTTTATCACCTTCCGGGTCACACCTGACCGATACTTGACAATATACACCCCTTTATCCATCCGGTCAGCAGCGACATTGCGTCCCTGCAAGTCAAAGACGGCTATTATCCCATCTTCGGCAACCATAACATTCTCCACGCCTGATTCCTCGGGCACGATAGTGAATGGTCTATCAGACTTTGAGCCCCATATATAGTCGGCAAGATGCGGCAGATCGACAAAGGGGTTACGGTTCCCCTGCACCCTGTACACCGCATCATTACGGCGGGTCTCCTTGCTGTCCACCGGATCATCGGCACACCAGCGCAGCAACAATTCCACCGCCCACGGCTTGAGAAAGGTCATCGAGGTCAGGTCATACATCCAGTTGTATCGTGCCTGCCAATTGATATCATCATACACTGTCACCATATAGAGGTATTGGCGGGCGAAGTCTCCCTTATAATCATCTGCGGGTTCGAATACGTAACTCGCACCGCCCCCTTGTCCCGCGACGGGGCGGCCTACAGTGCTGACACCATTGGTCCAGATAGTCTGATTGACCTCTCCGAGAGGATAGTTGCTCTTCTGGCTGTTTGCTGTCTGATCGGAGGGATTGAGATTGATGATATCGCAGTAGGCCTCACCATTCTCATCCTTACCCCACCAGCTGTTGGGCATGGAGTGCTCGATATTGAGACCTTTGTGATCTGTGGTATAGACGACATTGTCGCTATACATATCCCACCACGCCTGACGTCCGTCTACGAAGTGTACATCAGTCTTTTTGAAGGCATCCCACGTGCTTGTGCCGTATGAGATCCTCTTATGGGCACTGACGGCGGATTTCGCGGCATTGCGCAGTTCCGTCCTTTTCTTCCCTTCCAGACCGTCATAATATCCCTCCGGATAATCAGCCGAAGCTCCTGTTGCCGCTACAAGCAGCAACATCGGCAATATGTTACGTATATTCATAATCTGTTACAGTTTCAAATTTTCAAAATTATCTGTTTATCACACTATCTGACGATAAGTTTGCGCGTATGGCGCACTCTGTCACCGGTGACAATGTACATACCCGCCGGGAGTGAGATGATATCCCCGTGTACGGCACTGTCGATGACACTGATTACACCCCCTGTCGTGTCATGGACACGTATCGTGCCGGGAGCTACAGAACACAACACTCTGAACCCTCCGTCCACGGGAGCAATCGTCACGACCTCAGTATCTTCATATACACCGTCTACACCGTTCGCCTGTACGGTGATCGTATTGGATGCCTCTGAGAGATAACCCAGACGACTGGAACGTACCGAGTAGGTCTCCATCACTGCAGGATCCCTCCCGTCTATGCGCAGTGAGTTGGTGTCTGACTCCAGATCGTCACTCTCCTCATCAACAGCGGTATAGCGTGTACGTGTGACAACATAATAGTCCACCACCTCGGGAGCCGTACCCCAGTTGGCTGTATAACCTGTCTCGGAAACTTCGGTGGCAGCCGTTGCCGTAAGGCGTGAGAGTGTCGGCACCTCACATCCCTCACCGGTCAGATTGACACGGATACTCCCCGACAGACCACCATCGTAGATACTCAGTGCTGCCGTATGCTCACCGAGATGTTGCGGAGCGAACTGTATGGTGAGCATGTATTCACCGGTCTTGTTGATACTTGAGGCGGGAACAGAAGTTGTCGACAGCGTGAATGCATCCTTGTCCACGCCGCCGGCTCTGACCGTAAGCGGAGCTGTAAGATTTTTTCCCTTGATCACAAGCCATGACGTACCGTTACCACCGACGGCTACCTGACCGAAATCGAGCGACTCGTTATTGACAGGGAGAGTAATCTCGGCAGGACCGGTAATCGGCGGTGTCTGTGTCCCATCCTGATCGGCAAGACGGAAAGTCTCCCGGGTACGTGTACCCCATATATATTCCGCCAATTCCGGAAAATCGACAAAGGGGTTGCGGTTCCCCTGCGATTTCTCGACCGCATCATTGCGCAATATCTCTTTCTGGCTCACCGGATCCATACGTGACCAACGCAGCAACATCTCGTAAGCCCAGGTCTTGAGCGTAGGATAAGGTGACTGAGTGAACATCCAGTTGTAATAGCTCACCCAGGGGAGGTCATCATATACAGTAGCTACATAGAAGAATGACCGGGCAAAGTCCCCCTTATATTCATCCGCAGGCTCAAAGACCATACCGCTCCCGCCTCCGGTACCGGACTTGGGCTCGCCTACCTTGGTGACACCATTGTCAAAGTCGGCCTTGGCCACCTCTCCGAGAGGATAGTTGCTCTTGGCCATATTGGCACTCCCGTCTGAGGGGTATAGATTCCACATATCCGAATAGCAGGGTGTATACTCTACGGAGCCGCCGCTCTTCCACCACGACTTGGGAACGCTGTGCTCGCGCTGCATACGGTTCTTGGAGAAACTCGATTTCGCAGTCATTCCGGGCTGTATGAGATACACCTCGTCACTATACATCTCCCACCATCTCTTGCAGCCATCGACAAGCTCGGGATATACATCGGAATACTGCCAGTATGTCGGCAGGTCATAATATCCGAGCATGGTGTGATTGATGACACACTCTTTGGCTGCGGCCTTGAGGGCATCCTTGCTTTTACCCTCCATCCGGTCATAGTACCCTTCGGTATATTCGGCCGTGACTGTTATGGCCGTGAGCAGAAGTGTCGCGATTGTCAGTGTATGATGTCTGGTCATTGTCAGGTTCTTTCTGTTTAAGAGTCTTCAGCATTGAGACTCCGTTTTTCTGGTATGCCAAGGCGCGGTCAGGCGCCTTGGCATTTAGTGTCCCGGGGACGTGTACCCCGGCTATTTGTATTATTATTTTACTTCGAGCATGGTGGAGACGGAGCTGACACCTGCGGTGCCGAAAGCTGTACCGACCGCACCCTTGATCTTCACCTGTTTGCGATACTTGTCGGGGTTGTTCTTCAGACCGAACTTGGAGCGTGCATCGCCCGACAGGGTTACAGGGATGGTGTTGGCTGTGGTGGCACCGTCGACGGTGGCGCAGATGATCACATTATTACCACTGTAGTCCGCACCGTTGGTATCAGATGTAAATCTTGCACCGGTTGCGAAATCCTTACCGCTGACATAACCCACGATATATCCGGTGATCCATACGTCGGTCTGAGCCTCGGGATTGGCCAGGATATAATTGACGGAGTATGGAGACTCCTCTGTGCCGCTACCCTGACCGGTGACACCGTCGATGACTACACCCTCTATCTCAAAGTCAGAGAAGCCACCGAGGCTGCCTACGATGCCGCTCACGCCGAGATATTCGGCAAATGTACCCTTGACGATAAGCTTGTGACCGAGCACACCGGGATTGTCCATGAGGTTGGCATATTGACGCAGCTTGGTGCCGGCGGGGAGCTCGACTACCACCATCTTATCCAGATCGCGGGTATCGGGTTCGAGACCTATCACCACATTGTTGTCGAGTTCGGTCTCGGACGCGTTATATATGATCTGGTCAGCGCTTGTCAGCTTGTCACCGGGTAGGCCGGAGCGCACACTACCGATGATATATCCCTGTGCCCAGCCCGAACGACCGTTGTTCTTCATACCGATGACATCGGTAACTGTGTACGGATCATCCTTCGTACCCTTGGAGTCGAAGATGACGTCATTGCGGTCACGGAGGATGAGCTGCCAGTTATCGCCATATCGTGACAGTATGCCGCGCACTGTGCCCGATCCCGTAGGAACGGTGTCATTATAGAAAGAGCTGTAGCCCGAGCAACGCACGTTAAGCTGCGCACCGGTAGCATCCTTGATATATCTGTCGGCATTATCCTGATAGGGAGCGAATGTCTCCTTGCCCCCGTCCACGAATGAGACGTTGGGTATCTCGACGAGCTGTGACATCATGTTGCGGTACTCCTCACCGGCGCCCGCGATACTCGATATCTGCTCAAGTGTGGAGATGATGCAGTACGGCTCGCCTTCCGGAGCTTTGCTGCCGAATGGGATATACTTGAAATCCTTGGAGGGGAGACCGTTGAGCTCGGTATGATTGGCAAAGAGATCGTATGCCATAAAGCTGATCTGCGGTTCTCCCTGATAGTCACCTCGCCATCCGAGCTGTATAAGGCTGTTGTACTGACCGATCCATAGTCCGGTGACATTGATGACCACCTCCTGACCCAATGGATACGATGTGTAGAGGCTGCCGCGATTGATGGAGATAGCGAGTGCCGCTGTCTCATCCTGGACTACGAGCATACGGTATATATTACCCGATGCATCACTTGAGACCACGCGTCCCTTGATGATATATGGAGTCTCGGTGGCTTCATCCTTGAAGGGTGTGTCGATACAGAGATCTTCACCGAAGAGCGTCTTGAGCTCCGCGATGGTGGTATTTGCCTCGAGGGCTGCCACAGGCGTCTCCAGATCGGGAGCGTCATAGCTGTCCTGACAGGATGCAAGTGCCGACAGAGCCAGACCCATTATAAGATATTTAGTTGATTTCATTGTCCTGATGTTTTGACTGTTTTTTATTGTTCGATCAGTTCATAGAGAGCCGGACCGCCATTCTTGTAGTTGCCGCTTACCACGGTCGAGAAGTTGGTATATTGATCAGCCCACTCGACATAGTTGCCCTTCTCCACGTTCTGCAGATTGAAGTGATCCTTGTCGTAGGAGGCTTTCCATATATAGTTGTCGGCACGGCCCTCGGGTTTGGACACGCCTACCTGGAACGAGGTATAGTCGGCATCAAGATAATAATATCTGCCGTATGTATCCCTGATAGTATATCCGTCACCTTCAGCTTCAAACAGGAATGCATTGTCAGTTGTACCGACAAATGAGTCGGGTGTGGCAAAGATAAAGTCCACGCCCTTGATATAGCCGTAGTTGCGGCCCTGCTCTACGGGTATACCGACATGCTGACCATGTACGAAGGCATACTGATGACCGCTCTTGATCTCGGTAGCCTTGACAAATGTCGCAGCCTCGGCCGGAACGACAGGCTCCTCATAACGTCCCTGATCACCCCATACATATTCAGTCACGGTGCGGATACCGTATACGCTGCAATACTTGGAGCCGGTAGTCCCCTTGAGAGTGACCTGCTGATTGAAGTTTTCGGGATGATCCATAAGGTTGAGGGCATTGCGGACATCACCGGAGGGGAGCTGGACTGACGCACAGTCCTTCCATGTATACCCCATCTCAGCCCATTTCTGCTCATCGTACGGATACTGAGCTATCACCATATTGGTATTGACATTGCACGGAGGTCCGATGACAAATGACTTCTCGTTCATCGTATTGCTTACGCCGGTATCAATCCATCCGACGATATATCCTGTCACCCAGTTGATGGTCTGATCACCGTTGGTGGTGCCTAATGCGGCCTGCCATGCCTGCATAGGATCATCCCATGCACCGGTACCGATCTTACCCGCCTCATCAGGTATGACGATAGGCGGCTGAGCCTGGTCACCGCAGCCCGAGAGTCCGACGCCCGACATCACCAGCGTCACGAGACTAATTATTATATTT